>JBAQRB010000096.1:0-29401 GCA_049295655.1 Rhodocyclaceae bacterium | reverse complement strand
TAGCCGTAGTGCTCCGTGGCCGCAGCCAGCAGATCGTCGGCATCGATCCGGGTGACCAGTCGCGGCTGCTGCTGTTGCCCACGACGCTGCGCCGGAACATAGCGATAGGCCATCGCCAGGGCCGGTTGCTGGGCGGTCGCTACCGGTGCAACGAGATCGAAAGCGGGCGACAGTCGCCAGTGCTGCCTGACCATGTCCACACAGAGCATTCCGTGATTCTTCGAATGGTCGTCGACGTTGCGGATCAGCGCATTGAAAACGATCCGTCGCCATAACTCCTGCCGCTCTCGCCGGTGCGCTTCCTGGCCGCCGCACCACTTGATCATGTCCGAGGCGAAACTGACGTAGCTGCGACGCAGACCGCTCGTGGCAAAGTCTCTGGTTCCATATTGCAGGGTATCCGCGGGTGACGGCGGGGTCATGTCGAGGCGCAGCAACGCATGCGCGCTGACGTACCCGGTTCGGCAAACGCCGGCAGGGGTGCTGACCCGGTCGAAACGATGCACCAGCAGTGCCGAACGTTTGCCGTCAGGGAAATGCCACACCTCCGCAGCGCATGCCCGGACGCCGCAAGCGCCAGCCAGCTTGAGCATGGCGCATTCGACATGCGGCAGCCAGCGACTGTCCGCCGGCTCCGGGAATTTCGCCAGGTACTGCACCCCCGCTCGGGAAACCGTGAGTTTCGGCTTCGTTCCCCCCAGACTGGTGCCGTTCTGGACGGCGTCGAGGACCTGCACTTCGAGATCCGACGACGCTGATTTGCCGGCGTCGAGTCGCTCCAGAACACCGAGGAATTCGTCGATCGAAAGCACCCGCGTCCGTTCGGCGGTCAATTCTCCAAGTGCGATGTTGCCGACCCCATCGGTCGGGCACAGCGTGAGCGCTTCCATCTCATCGACGCCGCGCTCCAGCCGTTGCGCCAGGAGATGAAGTCCCCACGTATCCGGCCCCGAATCCAGGAAGAGCGGAAAGATTGCCGTCCCGCCGATGACTGAAAGCGCTCGAGAACGCAGCGGCAGATCCGGTGCCAGCGCCGGATGACTGGCCTTCAGGTAGGCGGGGGCATAAGTGAAGCGCCCGGTCCGCGTCGCGCTGTCATGGGTAAATTCACCGGCAACGACTGGGTCGGCTTGCCCGGGCAACCAGACGTTGACAGCCACCGAGCGGATCATGGCGGCTCCCCGGTCTCCGAAGGCAGCACACGAATCTCAGGCAAACCGAAATTCCCCAGGAAGAGGTCCTGAATTTCCAGCAGCCAGAGCGCCCGCGCGTAGTGACCGATCTGAACGCTGGGCAGCCCTTTTTCGATCGCGACCAAGGTCGCCGGCGCCACCCCCATGATGTCGGCCAATACCCGTTGAGAGTATTTACGCTGCTTGCGGGTGACCGCAATGCGATGACCAATGGCCTCGAGCGAGGCCATCACTTCAAACGGCAGCGGGGCAATCTCAAAAGTGCGTTTCTTTGGCATTGGACTAACCAATTAGTCTAAATGTGCAAATTGTACCAATAAGTTAGTCTGTATGTTGGTGGGTGTCAATGTCGCCCACTGTTTCATGGCGCCTGGCTCGGATCAAATATCTTGAGCGTGAACTGTGGTGAATACCAAGGCTTGAATTAAATTGTCCTCGGCGAAGCCGGCGGTATATCGTCTCAAGCCGCATCGGGTCTTCATGCCAGAGTCAAGCGCATGGGAAGCATGCTCGACACGACAAACCCCTGCTTTCCATAGAAGCGCTGCGCCGCTTCATTGCTTCGGTCAGTGAGCAAAGTGATGCGTTTGCAGCCTTGGGCGCGTGCAAACGAAATGGCCTGAGCCAGCAGCTGCGTGCCGATGCCTGCTCCGCGGCCCTGTGAGAAGACCACCATGTCCTCGAGCAACGCGACCCGCTCGCCGAGCGCGGTGGACACCGTAAACAGAAGGCTCACCATGCCAAGCACTTCTGCGCCCTCGCGTGCCAGCAGCACGGCACCCGCCTCGGGGTTGTTCACGATCTGAGCCAGCCCTCTGGACTGTGCCTCCGGGTTTGGGATGAACTCCGCTTCCTGCGAGAACAGCAGCGACAACAATTCGCTGAGGGCCGGGATGTCGCCCGATGTTGCCTTTTCGATATGCATGAGGAAGTCGTATCCAGGATGTTGAATGAATGGAAGTGCTTTCCCGATGCCGAGATTGCGCCTAAGACCTGTTCCTGTCACCCGCCTGACTCAAGCGTGGAAGCCACTGAGCCGTCCGGAAATCGCCATGGATCAGGCCGTGCGCCGCCAAGCCGGCAAGCAGGCCCCAGAAGGCGCCGCCCAGACCGAACAGGGTGACATTGGCCGCCGTTGCGAGGAAGGTGATCAGCGCCGTTTCACGGCCGCGCAGATCGACCAGCGCGGTGGCCAGGCTGCCGCCGATCGCACCGAGCAGGGCAAGGCCGGCCAGTGTGGTGATGAAGGTCGGCGGCAAGACGACGAACAAGGTCGCCAGCGTCGTGCCGAAGACGCCGACGAGGACGTAGAACACGCCGCAGGCGAGCCCGGCGATATAGCGCTTGCCCGGTTCTTCGTGCGATTCCCGGCCGGTGCAGATTGCCGCCGTGATCGCCGCGACGTTGAAGGCGTGCGAACCGAAAAACGCCATCAGCAGCGAACCCAGCCCGGTTACCACGAGAATCGGACTGGCGCTCGTCTTGAAGCCGTCGTTGCGCAGCACCAGCAGGCCGGGCATGTACTGGCCGGTGAGCGTGATCACGAACAAGGGGAGCGCGACGCCGAGCAGCGCGTTCAGCGAGAACGCGGGCGCGGTAAAGACGGGCAGGGCCAACTTGAGCGCGATGGTGCCGAAGCTGACCTGTCCCAGTCCGAGCAGCAGCACGATACCGGCGACCAGGACGCCGACGATGGCGTAGCGCGCGGTGAAGCGGCGCAGCAGCGCGTAGGTAAGAATCAGCGCGGCAACCAGCAGCGGATCGATGCCCGCGCCGCCGAAGGCGCCGATGCCGAAGCGCAGCAGGATGCCGGCCAGCAGCCCGGCGGCGATGCCCGGTGGAATCATCCTGACGACCCGTTCGAAGTAGCCCGACGCGCCGAGCACGATGAAGCCGACGGCCGACAGCATGTAGGCGCCGATCATTTCCGCGTAGGGCGTGTTGGGCAGCACGGCGATCAGGAACGCCGCGCCCGGCGTCGACCATGCGGTGATGATCGGTTCGCGGTAGCGGAAGCTCAGCCAGGCGCCGGTCAGGCCGACGCCGACCGAAACCGACCAGATCCACGAAGCGGTCTGCTCGGGGCTCAGCCCGGCCGCTTTCGCCCCCTGGAAAACCAGAATGAAGGTGCCGCCGTAATTGACGATGACGGAGATCAGTGCCGCGACGGTGGGGTGCAGCAGGTCGGCGGGTCGGATGGCGGTGGTGGAAGCGGTGGAAGCGGTCTTCACGCGTGATGTCCTCGGGCTCGATGCGGTTGTAATGCGCTCACTCTATGGGCAAAATGGTCTGTCGAAAATATCCACTTGTGCAAAAAAACAAGACCACTTGGCCCGAGGCCCGACGTCCGGAAAGATCATTGAAACGATGTGCATTGAAGAAAATCGGAGGACTGCATGAGGACACGCGCCACCGCCTATCCGGTCTGGAACCGCTTCCTGCCGGTGCCGGACGATCGGCTGTCCTTGCGCGAGCAGCTGGTGCGTTTTTTCCGCCAGGGCGTTGCCGATGGCAGCCTGCAAGCGGGCATTCGTTTGCCCGCCTCGCGCATGCTGGCGCTCGAACTCAAAGTGTCGCGAATCACCGTCTCCGGCGCCTACGAGCAGTTGATCGCCGAGGGATTTCTCGAGGCGCGGCAAGGCGCCGGCACCTACGTGGCGGCGCGTATCGCCGACAAGACGCCGTTGCCGCCGACGATTGCAGTTCAGCCGCGAGCGGCGGTCGGTTCGCTGCGCGTCTGTCGTCTGGTTGGCGCCGATTCGATGTCGACGGCGCATGCGGCGTGGCCGCTGACGCCGGGTCTGCCGGCGCTGGATGCTTTCCCGTATGCGCTGTGGGGCCGCCTCGAAGGCCGCTTCTGGCGCCGCCGCCCGGCGCCCGACCTGTCGTACGGCGACCCGCAGGGCTTCCTGCCGCTACGCGAAGCGCTGGCGGAATATCTCGGCGCGGCGCGCGGTGTGGTTTGCCGCCCGCAGCAGATCGTCATTACGCCGGGTGCGCAAGCGGCGATTTCGATCGCGACGCTGGCGCTGACCGATATCGGCGACCGCGTCTGGGTCGAAAACCCCGGCTACGACGCCGCCTACCGCAGCCTGCTGTTATCCGGCGTGACGGCGGTCGGCATCGATGTCGATACGGCGGGGCTGGTGGTTCAGGATGGACGCCAGCGGGCGCCTGACGCACGCCTCGCGCTGGTTTCACCGTCGCATCAGTACCCGCTGGGCGTCACCATGAGCCTGGCGCGACGTCTGGCGTTGCTGCAGTGGGCCAACGAAGCCGATGCCTTCATCCTCGAGGACGATTACGACAGCGAGTTCCGTTACGAATGCGCGCCGACCCCGGCACTCAAGGCGCTCGATGGCGAAAACGGGCGCGTGATCTACATCGGCACCTTGAGCAAGCTGCTGGCCCCCGGTCTGCGACTAGGGTTTCTGGTCGCCCCGGACGATCTGGTCGACGCGCTACGCACCGTGCGCAACGGCACCGATCACCGCGTTCCCACCTCACTGCAGGCCACTGCGGCCGAATTCATCGGTAACGGTCACCTCGGGACGCACATCCGCCGGACCCGTCTGCTTTACGCTGAGCGGCGGGCGGCCTTGCTGTCGGCGATCGGCGCGGCAGGCAGCGGCTTGCTGTCGGTCGCCGCCGCAGCCACCGGCCTGCACCTGCTCGCCGGGTTGCCCGATGCTTGCGACGATCAGACCCTGGTGGCCGCTGCGCGACAACGGCAGATCGGCGCCGCCCCGCTATCCGGATTTTTTGTGGCACCGCCGGAAACGAAACGACAAGGCTTGCTGATGGGTTTTGGCAATACCCGCCCGGAAGCGATGCCGAGCGCCGTTCAGACCTTATGCCGCCTGATCGAAGGCGGTACTCGGTCGCCCGGCGTCTGACGGCCGCTTCCGGAATTTTTTGCGTTCGTCTGGGACGAACGATTGGCGCTCGATGAATTCTGTCAATCGGCCAAAGAGCGAATAAACTAGCCAGTCTTCGGTCAATTCTTGTGTGGATTAACGATTCAATCGTTCGTCCAGTACGAACGATTGGCCGAAGCACTTGAATGCCTGCCTGGGCAAGTCAAGCACCTGCGCTCCCATCGATGTGCCGCTCGCCATCGAGTAGCCGGGGCGGAAGTCAGCGCGCCGATGCGCCTGAATTTCCTATCCTTCGCTAAAATAAACTATCATCCGCCGCTGTCGCCCGGCGATCTTCGGATTCTTGAATGCTTGTTGAAAGGAGAATGGAATGCGCTTGCCGCGACTGCTCTGCGGTGCCTTGTTGTGTCTGCTGGCCGGTATCGCACCGGCCGATGAGCCGCTCGAATTCGGCGTCCTCAACCAGCGCAGCCCCCTGCTTACCGCCCAGTACTGGAATCCCATCCTCGCCCATGTCAGCGCGCGCAGCGGCGTTCCCCTGCGCCTGAAAATGGGTCGTACTGCCGTCGAAACGACGGCGATGACGGTGCGCGGCGAATTCGATTTCGTCTATACCAACCACTTGTTCACGCCGAGGCGCGACAGCCTCGGTTACCGCGTGATCGCACGACCCAACAGCGCCGGCATCCAGGGCGCCATCGTCGTTGCCGAGGGGTCGGAGATCAAGTCGCTCGACGGCCTGGCGGGCAGGGAGGTCGGCTTTCCGTCGGCCGAGGCGTTTGTCGGCTATTGGCTGACCATGGACGCGCTGAAGAAGGCGAAACTGGATGTCACGCCGGTCTTCGGCAGCAATCAGGAGGGGACGATGGCGCAATTGCGCGCCGGACGCGTCGCGGCGGCCAGCGTCAATACACAAGTCATGGAAAACTACGCCCGGCGCGAGAACTTCCGCTACCGCACCCTCTGGCGCTCCGAGGTGTACCTGGATCTGCCGGTGATGGCCAATCCGCGCGTGCCCAAGAGCAAGGTCGACGCGGTGGCCAAGGCGCTGACCGGCATGGCGCAGGACGACGAGGGGGCGAAGATCCTGCGCGCCGGCGCCGAACTGCTGAAGCTGGAAGGCACGCCCGGTTTCGTCGCCGCCAGCAACGGCGATTACGATAACTACCGCCACTTCTATCGCACGACGCTGTTGCCGATCTCCGACGAATGAATCTGGAAAAAGCGGTTAACCACGGCGAACAGCGCGAAGCCTCCCCTCGGGGGACAGCGAACACGGCGGAAAAACAAGAGCTTGCACAGTTTTGACAAATCACCCGGCGGGTGAGCCATGGAAACCCTTGAAGCTAAGGATTTTCGCCGTGCTCGCCGTCCCCCGAGGGGAGGCTTCGCGCTGTCCCCCGAGGTCTGAACTAAGGTTTCCAGGATGATTGCGCAACGCCTGCGTTCGACTTTGTCGCTACGCTTCCAACTGCTTCTGGCGGTCGCCGTCGTGCTGCTGGCGCTGGGCAGCGCGGCAATCGTGGCATCCGGCCTCAAGGAGACGCGCGAGTACCGCAAGGCGATCGCCGTCGATGTCGGCGCCACGCTCGACGCACTGGAAAATGAGCTGGCGGGCGCTGCGGTGATTGCCGATTACGCAACTATCGAGCAGATCCTCAAGGCCAGGGCCGGCCGTGAGCTGATCGACGAGATCGTCTGGCAGGACGCGCGCGGCAATGTCCTGCGCGCGCACAACGTCAATGCCGTTGCCGAAAGACCCGCGTGGTTCGCCGCCTGGGTGGCGCTCGCGCTGCCAACGGCGACGCGGCCGCTGCAGGTCGGCGGCGTTTCCTACGGCCGCATCGAGGTTCGTTCAAACGCGATTCCGATCGAGAACCGCTTGTGGCAGAGCTTGTGGCTTGGCGCGGCGATCCTCGCGGGAATGCTGCTGGCCGTCTTTGGCGTCATCGCGTTTCTCCTGCAGCGCGGCCTCAAACCGCTCGGACGCCTGACGGCGGCCGCCGCGCGCATCGGTGCCGGCGACTTCAGCGTGCGTGTCGCCGACGCCGCGGGCGATCCGCCCGAAATGCGTTCGGTGCTCGCCGCATTCAACCGCATGGCCGCCGATGTCGCGACACTGATCGACGACCTGGCGCGAGTCGAGGAGTCGCTACGCCATTCGCACAATGCGCTCGAGGAAAAAGTGCTGGTGCGCACGGCCGACCTGTCCGCGCTCAATGCGGTGCTGACCGGGGAGAAAGCGCAGCAGCAGGCATTGATCAAGCGGCTCGAGGCGGCCGATCACCAGTTGCGGCAAGCGGAGAAGATGGCGTCGATCGGGCAGCTTGCCGCCGGCGTCGCCCACGAAATAAACAACCCGATCGGCTTCGTCAATTCCAACCTGAACGTGCTGCGCGGCTATGTCGATGAGCTGCTTGGGCTGCTGGCGGTTTATGAGCGGCATCAAGGCCTGCTGCCCGGCGAAGTGCGGCGGACGCTGGAGCAGCACAAGGCCGAGGTCGATCTGGCTTACCTGCGCGCAGACATCCCGCAGTTGCTGAGCGAATCGGCTGAAGGTCTGCAAAGGGTCAAGCGCATCGTCGATGACCTGAAGGACTTCTCCCGGATCGACCAGGCCGAATGGCAATTGGCGAACCTCGAGCGCGGACTCGAGAGCACCTTGCGCGTGGTCTGGCACGAGATCAAGTACAAGGCCGAGGTGGTCAAGGAGTTCGGCGGTATTCCGGAGATCGAATGCCTGGCCGGGCAGCTCAATCAGGTATTCGCCAACCTGCTGGTGAACGCCGCGCAATCGATGGAAGGGCCGGGACGCATCACGCTGCGCACCGGCACGGACGGGGCCGATGTCTGGGTCGAGGTCGCGGATACCGGCAAGGGAATCAGCCCCGAGCACCTGCCGCGGATTTTCGATCCTTTCTTCACCACGAAGCCGGTCGGCGAGGGCACCGGGCTGGGCCTTTCCTTGTCCTTCGGTATCGTCAAGAAGCACGGCGGTCGCATCGAAGTGAGCAGCGAAGCGGGGCGAGGCACCACCTTCCGAGTCATTCTGCCCATGCAGGCGCCGACACGGAGCGGAGTTGCTGCTTCAATCGAGCAATAGGGGGATTGCGCGGGACTGCGCCATGCGTAGATTTCATGTCTTTCCGGACGATGCCTTGAAACCCTTCATCGACAGATTGTGGGGCTGGGAAAGCACGCGGGACGAGATGGTTTTGCTGCCGACCGTGTTGCCGGGCACCGGCGCCGAGCTTTATTTTCACTACCGTCTGCCGTTTCGCCGCATGACGGCGCCGGGGGCGCAAATCCTCTGCGACGCGGCGCACCTGTTCTGCGTTCGCCGCCAGCCGATTCCGCTTTGCCCGGCCAGCGACGTCGGCTTCATTGCCGTCAGATTCCGCGCCGGCATGCTGCACCGTTTTACCGACCTGCCGGGGAATGAGCTCGTCGATCGCGTTCTCTCGATCGACGACCTTTGGGGCGTGCCTGGCAAGCGATTGGCCGCTCGGGTGGCCGAAAGCGGCTCGATGCCCGAGCGCCTGCGGCTGATTCAGGACTTCCTGAGCAAACGACTGCGTGTCGAAGCGGCGGATGACCTCGTGGAACGCGCCGTCTCGTCGCTTTATCGCGAGAGTTCGTCGCTTTCGATCGAGCAACTCGCGCTGCGCATGCGGATCGGTCGGCGCCAGATGGAACGGCGTTTCCTGCAACTCACCGGGCAAAGTCCCGCCGAAATCCGGCGTCTGGGCCGTTTCCAGAAAGTCGCCCGCTCGCTGCTGCTCGTTCCTGCCGCGACGCCTCTCGATGTCGCCCTGGCCCACGGTTATTACGACCAGTCCCATTTCAGCCGCGACTTCCGCGAGCTGGCCTGCGCGTCGCCGGGGCGCTTTCTTGAAATGGCGCGGGCGAAGACGCATTTTTACAATACGCCGCGCAAGACCTTCGAGAAAATGGCGACTCCAGATTGATCGGGAGTCATCATGTTCTTGTTGCTTGTGGAATTGAATGCCAGGCCGTCGGCGGCGGCCGAGGTGGCGAGCGTTTTGTCCGGGCTGGCCGACATTGCCAGCGAGGAAGCGGGGAACGTAATCTATGCGGTTCATCGGCAGCAAGACGATCCGAACGCCTTCGTACTGTACGAGTTGTACAAGGATCGTGCCGCCTGGGAGTCGCACCTTGCCATCGAAGCCGTGCAGCACGCCTTGCGGCAATTCGAAACGCTGCTGGCCGCGCCGCCCAGAATCGTTCGCTGCGACACCGTCGCGCTGGCGGGGGTCGATCGGGTCGGGTGACGACCTCGTGTACGATCGATCCGCTGCCATCATTGCCGGTACTCGATAACGGATTCGGGAAGCTCCATGAACCTAGAAAAAGCAGTTAACCACGGCGAACAGCGCGAAGCCTCCCCTTGGGGGACGGCGAAAAATCAAGGACTTGTATGAAATTGCCTAATCACCCGCCGGGTGACGTGCAGAAAAAGCTCGAAACCCTTGTTTTTCGCTGTCCCACGGGATTTGCTTCGCGGCATGTTCGCCGTGCCCGCCGTGGTTTGAACTAAGGTTTTAGGATGAATAAACCAAGTTGCTGGATTCTGCGCTGTGAAAATCGCCTGCTCACGACAGGCGCGAATGGCTGCGCAGCGATTTTCCCGGTCGGCCCGGCGTCCGATTTCGGAAACCCGGAAAACGTGCTGCTGGTGGGCGAAGCGCAAGGATTGCCCTGCTACGCCGCGGAAGTCGACCGACTTCCCGAAATTCCGTCGGGCGAGGCCGTGCCATTGCGCTCCATCTTCCAGCTCGGCGGTGCCCGGACGTTCGCGCTGGCCGGACGGGCCAGTCAGTTGCTGGATTGGCGGAAGCATCATCGTTTCTGTGGCCAGTGCGCTGCCGCGACGGTCGTGAAACCCGGCGAACTGGCGATGCAGTGTCCATCCTGCCAGTTGATTGTCTATCCGCGAATTTCGCCGGCGGTCATGGTGCTGGTGCGCGATGGCGACAAACTGCTGCTGGCGCGTAGCGCCCATTTCAAGCCGGGCGTGTTCAGCGCCCTGGCCGGGTTTGTCGAACCCGGCGAAACGCTGGAGGAATGCGCGATCCGCGAAGTGCGGGAAGAGGTCGGTATCGAAATCGCCAACCTCCGCTATTTCCACAGCCAGTCCTGGCCGTTCCCCAACTCGCTGATGGTCGCGTTCTTTGCCGATTACGCCGGCGGGACGATACAGCCAGACCCGAACGAAATCGAGGCCGCCGCTTGGTTCTCGCTGGATGCGCTACCGCTGTTGCCCGAGCCGATCAGCATTTCGCGGCGATTGATCGATGCGGTCCGGCGATAAGCGGCAATGACGCAGCAGCGGTTCGCCGCCCGTTCCGGGTTTTCGGTCGCGCCGAGAAAAGCAGCGATGTTTCGCGCAACATCGGCTTGACCCTGGTGAGCAACCTGCGCGAATTCGAGCGGGTTCCGGGCTTGCTGCTGGAAAACTGGATCGATGGGCTACGGCCGCAAGGAACGGGCGGGAAAGCGGGCAGCTCGATTTTCATCTCCGGTTTGGCGAGGTGGTCACAAATTGTGACCACCATCTGTTTCTCTGCCGGCCGCAGCCGGCGCGTGAACAATCGCAGGAAGATGCGGCGCGGCCGGAGCTTCACGCAGTTGCATCCATAGGTGGAGGCCGAGGCTGCAGCCCAATGAATACGGGCATCTCCGGTAGCCTTGTTCTGGAGGCGGTAGATGAAAGGCGGTCGCTTCGCATTGAATTGAAGCGGGTATTTTCCCCATTGATTTTTGTGTTCAAGCCTTACTCACTTCTCGCTGACAGCTCCGGCAATAGGCTTTGCCGCCAAATTGCTTGCGTCTATCAAAGCAGTAGTCGGCGACGTTCTGCGGAATGTCCATATTGCATTTGTAGCAGTATCTTTCTCCCGCCTGCCGTCGCCGCGGTTTCGTGGCGATTGGTGCAGTGTTATCCACCGTCCCGGCTTCCTCTTTCGGCGTATCCAGCACCTGGGTTACCAGTGCGACTATCTGCTGGCAATCATTCGGGTAGCCGGCGCAGGCGAGGAAATCGGTTTCTGTTCCGTCCGAGCGTTTGACGGATTTGCGCACCAGCTTTCGTGTGACGCATTTCGGGCAGGGGGCGCCGACGCGGGGAACGCTGCCTTGCGCTGTGCTGGCCGGTGGTGCCGGTTCTTTGGCTATGGGCAGGGCATCGGGTTTTGGCGAATGTCTTGCTTGGTGGGCGCTGTTGAGAAAGCCGGCGACTCGCGCGGCTTCGTCTGCGGTCATCTCCCAGCCGGTTTCGAGCGAGAGGTTGAGAAGGTTCGCCTTCTTCCTGAGTGTTGTGATCCGCCTGGCAATTTCCGGAGCGATCTCGTCGGCTTTGAGAACGCTCTTGTGCAGCGTGCCCGATTCGACATCGATGACGCCGGTTTCCGAGATGGCGACCAGCGGAATGATCGGGCAGTAGCCGAATCCCTTCTGCACGAAGCCGATCATCTTGCCCAGCATCTGTTCGACGTTGGCGCGCATGAAGGTTTTGAGCAGGCGCCCCTGTTCTTCCGCCTGCAAAACCGGCGAGTCGAAGCCTTCGACCTTGCCTTGAAACGTGCGCGACCAGTGTTCGCGTTTCTCATCCCAGACCTTGATCGTTACCGGGCAGTGCACGCTCTTCGATTCGACGATGAACAGGCCGAACGGCGTGACCAGCAGGTGGTCGATCTGGAAGGTGTTGCCCTCGTGCGCTATGCGCAGGTCGTTGATGACATGGACGTCTGCGTCGTTGCCGAAACGGCGCGCCAGCCGGAAGGCCATGTCTTTTTCTGCCTCTTCTCCGGCGCGCATGCGCGGATCGGTGGCGGTCGTGAATTGCTTTTCTTTGACGATCATCGTGGCTGGAATATCTTCTTCTGGACTGGTTATGCCAAATCGCTTGAGCCGAAGATTGTAGCCGCGTTGCTTCCTATGACGTAACTATTTATCCGGATGAATCCGGAATATCCGGTGCAGTGCCGGGTTTGCCGCGGATTGCGCTCGAGGCGGCTTGCTTGCTGCGGCTGACCGTCTGGAAAACACGTGCTGTCTTATGTCTGGCGGATACGGTGGCGGTGCAAGCCGCTCGCGGCTTCTCAAGCAAACGGCATCTGGCGGCAGCCGGGTGCGGATTCATGATCCATGGCTGAAGCGCTGCGCGATGGCATCGAGCATGGAGCCCCAGCCTTCCTGATGGCGGCGTCCCATCGCGTCGTCCGGCACGCCGCGGTGGCACAACTGCATGCGGGTGTGCGCGCCTTCGGCTTCGACCGTCAGGGTGACGACGGATTCGATGCCGCGCGCCGTCCGGCTACATCCGGGCGAGCTGCAGCTTGCGCCGCACGCGGTTGATCAGGCCGCCGGCCTGCAGCGTCTCCAGCTCCTCGGGCGCGATGTCGTGGCGCAGCCGGAAAATGCGCTGCGTGGCCAGATCGCTCATCTCGACGGCGCTGCCCGCCGCCAGCTGGCGCAGCGGCGCGTCGATGAAGAGGACGTCGAGCAGCGCGATGGCGTCGGCGTCGCGCGCATCGACGAAGAGCAGCGGGAGGATGCCGAAGTTGATCAGGTTGCGGCGGTGGATGCGCGCGAAACTTTGCGCCACGACGCAGCGCACGCCGAGATAGGCCGGGGCGAGGGCGGCGTGCTCGCGGCTCGATCCCTGGCCGTAGTTGGCGCCGCCGATGACGAAGCTGGCGCCGCGGGAATGGCTGAGCGCACGCGCGTAGAAATCGGGGTCGATGCGGCGGAACGCGTGCTTGCTGATCTCCGGGATATTGCTGCGCAGCGGCAGCACCGCGACGCCGGCCGGCAGGATTTCGTCGGTCGACACGTTGTCGCCGGCCTTCAGCAGCACCGGCCCTTGCAGCGTCTCGCCGGGCGGCGCGAATTCGGGCAGCGGCCGGATGTTCGGGCCGCGCACCAGTTCGGTCGCGCGACCTTCGGCGGCGGGCGCGATCAGCAGGCTGCGGTTGATGATCAGGTGCGCCGGTTCTGCGTAATGCGGACAGGCCATGCCGAGGCTGCGCGGGTCGGTGATCTCGCCGGTCAGCGCGCTGGCGGTGGCCGTCTCCGGGCTGCACAGGTAGACCTGGTCGTCCTCGCTGCCCGAGCGCCCGGGGAAATTGCGCGGCACGGTGCGCAGGCTGATCCGCCCGCTGGCCGGCGCCTGGCCCATGCCGATGCAGCCGTTGCAGCCGGTCTGGTGCAGCCGGGCGCCGGCGTGCACGAGTTGCATCAGGGCGCCCGAGGCGACGAGGTTTTCCAGCACCTGCCGCGAACTCGGGTTCACGTCGAAGGAGACGCCGGCGGCGATGCGCCGCCCGGCGACCATCTGCGCCGGCACCTCGAAGTCGCGCAGCCCGGGGTTGGCCGACGAGCCGATATAGCTCTGGTAAATCTTGCGCCCGGCCACCGCGCGCACCGGCACCACCTTGTCCGGACTGCTCGGGCAGGCGATCAGCGGCTCGAGCGCCGAGAGGTTGATGGCTTCGTATTCGTCGTAAGCGGCATCGGGGTCGGCGGCGAGCGGCACGAAATCGGCAGCGCGCTCCTGCTGCGCGAGGAAGCGTTCGACCGCCGCGTCGGCCGGGAAGACGCTGCTCGTCGCGCCGAGTTCCTGGCCCATGTTGGCGATCACGTGGCGATCCATCGCCGAGAGCTGCGCGAGGCCGGGGCCGTAGTATTCGATGATCCGGCCGATGCCGCCGCGGACCGTATGGCGGCGCAGCATTTCGAGGATGACGTCCTTGGCGCTGACCCACGGCGGCAGTTCGCCGGTCAGCTTGACGCCCATGATTTTCGGCATGGTCAGCGCGAAAGGCTCGCCGGCCATGGCCAGCGCCACCTGCAGGCCGCCGACGCCGATCGCCAGCATGCCGAGCGCGCCGGCGGCGCAGGTGTGGCTGTCCGAGCCGAGCAGGGTCTTGCCGGGGATGCCGAACGCCTCCATGTGCACCGGATGGCTGATGCCGTTGCCCGGCGGGCTGTACCAGATGCCGAATTTCGTGCACGCGCTCTGCAGGAACAGGTGGTCGTCGGGGTTCTTGAAGTCGGCCTGCAGCAGGTTGTGGTCGACGTACTGCGCCGACAGTTGCGTGCGCACCCGGTCGATCGCCAGTGCCTCGCATTCGAGCATGACCATGGTGCCGGTGGCGTCCTGCGTCAGCGTCTGGTCGATGGCCAGTTCGATCGGCTCGCCGGGCACCATCGTGCCGCTCACGAGATGGCTGGCGATCAGCTGGTGGGCGAGGTTGCGGGGGCAAGAATCGGGAGGCACTTCGATTTCTCCTCGATGGACTGGATAAGGTTAAAGCCTCTCCCGACCGGGCAATTGGCGTGCCCAGGGGTGTCGTCGCCTGGCCGCCGGTGGGCAGTTTGCCGGGCGGGATTCAGGCGGCGTCGAGCCTGGCCCACATGCGCCTGGTCAGCGCCCGGCGCTGCGCATCGTAGTCGCGCCAGGGGTCGTCGCGCAGGGCGGCCAGGCGCTGCGGGATGCTGTTCAGGTTGAAATCGATGGCGCGCAGGGCCGGCGTCAGCTCCTCCCAGGCGAGCGGCGTGGACACCGGCGCGCCCGGCGGGGCGCGGCAGGAATCGGCGGCCACCGCCGTCGCCCCCGGGTCGTTGCGCAGATAATCGACGTAGATGCGCCCGCCGCGGCGGCTCTTGGCGGCGCTGGCCGTGAAGCGCTCGGGCACGACGCGCGCCAGATGGCCGGCCACGGCGGCGGCGAATTTCTTCACCGCGGGCCAGTCGTGGCGGCGTTCGAGCGGTACCACGAGATGCACGCCCTTGCCGCCGCAAAATCGCGGCGGTCGAGCAGATGAAGATCCAGTTCGTTGGCGCCGCTCGCCGGATACAAGGCCACCGGGATGTTGACCAGGCTGAAGGCGATGGCGCCCTTCCACACGGCTCTAGGCATGCCGGCGTTCTCCTCAAGTCGATCGTGCCGCTCCACCCTGATGCGGCGGCATCGGCCGCTGCCGCGCCGTCGCGAATGCCGCAAAATCAAGCGCTGGTACTAATGATGATGCGTGCCGCTGTGGTCGGCCAGGATGTCGCAAATGGCATCGCCAGCCGCGTTCGGCCCTTCGGTGGCGGCGATGTCGGCCACCGAGACGATACCCACCAGGCGTTTGCTGCGGTCCAGTACCGGCAGCCGGTGGACCTGCAGATCGCCGAGGTTGTGCACCACGTGCGAAATCTCCTCGTCCTCGAAGCAGTACTTCACTTCCTGGCTCATCACCTCGCGCACCTTGGTCTCGGGAGACAAGCCCTGCGCCACGGCGCGCACGGTGATGTCGCGGTCGGTGATCATGCCGATCAGCCGGTCCTTTTCGCCGACCGGCAAGGAGCCGACGTCGCAGTCGGCCATGATCTGCGCCACGTGGCAGATGCTGTGGTCGGGATTCGCAATCCGCACGTCGCGGGTCATTGCTTTATTGACTTGCATGCTATGTCTCCTTTATCAGGGTGTCTGGAACGAAATCTATTGCCGGTGATCCCCTGCAAGAGGCATTCCAGCCTTGGCGGAGCCCCGGCGCTGGTTTCGGATACGTTTTCCCGCCGCCGGCATCGGTAAAAAATGCCGCCGCCGGTAACAATTACGCGTAGCGGGCCGGGCATGTGCGTTAACGAACTGACGATGAAAGGGATTTCCTTAAGACGCGAAGCTGCTCGCGCAGGATTCTTGCGATGTCCGACCTGCGGCCATGCGTGATCCCTGGGTGACGCGCTGTGCTGGCGGGTGCATCAAGGAGACAGGCAAAATGGCCTCGAGCGCCGCGATCTCGGGCTGGCGATGCGGCGCCTTGAGGTTTTCCACTTTCTCCTGCGCCGATCCGGCCCGTGCTTCGGCTTCGTCGAGCGCCTGGCCCGCCGCGATGCGCCCGCACAGAAACCGTCCCGAAGGGTTGTGCGAGAAGGCAGCGTCTGCGTCGTTGCTCGCCTTGCCCGTACCCCGGTGCGGGCAAGGCGCGCGCCTCGCATCCACTGCCCCCTCGCAACAAAGCGCACCACGAATGTATGTCAACACACCCAGGGGAAGTGGCGCAGTGGCTGGCAATATCTACGCTGCGAGCCGGGCTGCAAAAGCAAACGTGTTCCTGAAACGATCGATCTCGATGTCAGGCAGAGATGATTGTTTTCATGATCGTAGTCTTAGCGGTAAGCCGCTCGCGCCAAACGGGATGACCATCTCACGAAGAAAGGGATTGCCCGGAGGATTGCCTAAGGCAATCATCAGGCAACATGCGGCGGGGTCAGGCCGCCTTCATTCGCGCATCCATATCCCTCGAGCAGAGGCTGCAGCCCAATGAATACGGGCGCCTTCGGCGTATTCTGTCTGGTCAACTCAGCATCTTCAGCAGCACGTCGTGCCACAGGGCCGCATCGACCGCCCCTAATTTCTTTGCCAGTCGGGATTTGTCGATACAACGAATTTGATCAAGCAGCAAGCGCCCCGGTTTGCCACCGATAAGCACCTCCGGCCTGCATCCGAGGGATTGTCCCTTGCTGGTGATGGGCGCAACGATTACGCGCGGCAAGACCGCATTCATGTCATCCGGCGACACCACCAGACACGGGCGTGTCTTTTTTATCTCAGCACCTATTGTCGGATCGAGATTGACCCAATACACCTCGCCACGCAGCACCCTGGTTCCGGACTTCACCATTCCCAGTCCTCGCAACCTTCATCGGCAGGTAAGTCCGCCCATGCATCCTTGTCATCCTTTGCCTCGTAACCATCGAACCATCCGGCGCGCGGGGCGCTAACGGGCGTAATCACCAGTCGTCCTGACTCAACAGTCATTTCCACCGCGCCATCGATTTGGCACTCCGCCAGTAACGCCGCCGGGATTAGCACCCCGCGAGAGTTCCCCACCTTGCGTAACGTTGTTAACATCGCAGCTCCTGATTTGAAAGTTATAACAAAATTATAACGTCTTCCGTGGGGGTAAGCGAGGTCTCGCTTCCCACGCAGGACAAGCTGATTAACTCAACAACTGGAAGGAATGATCGAGTCCTGCGTTCGCACAGCAGCATATCCCTCGAGCCGAAGCTGCAGCCCAATGAATACAGGCATCTCCAGTGTCTACTAAAACCGGGGCGATTGACTGGGGCGATGGGCTACAGCGGCTGCGCCGGCGCTGCCGCCTTCTTTTGCAGCAGACATTGCGCGACCGCGCTTTCCTGCTCGGCCGAAGCCTCTTCACCGATGAAGTGCCGGGCGAAGGCGCGCCGTGAGGCTTCCGGCGTGCCCGGGTCGTAGCCGAGCGCAGCCAGCGCGAGGGCCAGGTCGTAGCCGGCCGGTGCCGCTGGCAGGGGGGCTTCGCACCACAGGCCGAAGCCTTGCTCGGCGAGCCGCTGCCAGGGGAAGAGCGGGCTCGGGTCGTCCTTGCGGGTGGGGGCGACATCGGCGTGGCCGATGAAGTTGGCGGCGGGGATGCGGTGGCGTTCGCGCAGGTCGGCGAGCAGGAGGAGCAGGGCGTCGATCTGTGCATCGGCGAAGGGTTCGCTGCCGCTGTTGTCGAGCTCAATGCCGAGCGAGGCCGAATTGACGTCGGTCTGGCCGCCCCACCACGATTTGCCGGCGTGCCAGGCGCGCGCGCCTTCGTCGACGAGCTGCAGGATGCGCCCGTCGCGGCCGATCAGGTAGTGCGCGCTGACCTTGCGTTCGGGTGTCGTCAGGGTGCGCAGGGCGCGGTCCAGGGTGTCGTTGCTGGTGTGGTGGAGGATCACCAGGTTCGGGCGGCGCGCGTCGAAACTGGGCGAGGGCACCCACTGGGCCGGCAGGCCGCTGTGCGGCGGCAGCGGGGCGCAGGCGGCGAGCAGCGCGATGACGATGGCTGCGATGGCGGCGAGGAGGGTCGTGAGAAGGCGCGTGGATTGCACGGCGGCGAGATCGATCCGGGCGGTGTGAAACAGCGGAAGGGCATTGTCGCCGTGAATGGCAGGGCACGCAATCGTGCCTGTTCCGGCATGGCAGATATCTTTTGACCTTTAACTGCAAGCTGGTAAATTGAAATGCGTCGGGACTTTCAATCGTTGCCATGCCTGAAAAATCACGCACAGTCGCAATGCCATTGAGGAATTCGCTGCTGTTTTTTTTGCTGGCGGCGGCTTTCGTCGTTTCCGTCGCCTTGGGCGCCTATCATTTTTTTTCCACCAAGCTGGTCAGCAGCGAGCAGCAAAACCTGCTCGGCATGGCGAAAGTAAAGTCGGCCCAGATCGAGAGCCTGCTGGACGAGCGCCAGCACGATGCCCGGGTTTTTGCCGCGCACCCCTCGGTCAAACGCCTGTTATCCGGCGCTGCCGGGCAGGATGCCCTGCCCGAGGTGGAAAAGGCCATTGCCGTGACCGCGGAGAATTACGGTTACCGGCGGGTTCTCGTGCTCGACCGGCAATTGACGCTCAAGGCCGCATCCGGCGAGCGCCGCCTGACGGAGAGTCAGCGGGTGTCGTTGCAGAAGGCGATTGACGGAGGAAAGTTCGTGCTGATGGATCTTCATGCCATCGCTGACAACGAGTACGTCTATGGCGTGATCTATCCGGTTTTCTCCAACGGCGATGCAAGCGGCCCTGTCCTCGGCGCTGTCTATCTGGAAAGAAACGCCGATCAAACCTTGTTTCCCGTACTGGAAAACTGGCCGACTCCCAGTGCATCGGCTGAATCGCTGTTGGTCCGACGCGATGGCGATGAAATCGTTTATCTGAGCCGCCTGCGCTTCAAGCCGGAGGTCCAGCCTCTGGCTTTCAGGTTGCCGCTGGGCGGCAGTCGTACCCTCGCAGCTCGGGCGTTGCGCGGGGAAACCGGGCTGCTGGCCGATCAGGATTATCGCGGCGTCGCGGTGCTTGGCGCCTCCAGCGAGATTGCCGGGACGCCCTGGGTGATGATCACCAAGATCGACCGGGTGGAGATCGAGCAACTGGCCCGCCTGGCGGCCGGCGGCATCGTCGTCCTGGCTTTCCTCATGCTGGTTCTGGTGGCCGGCATCAGCTGGCTGATCTGGCGCAGAAGACTGCTCGCCACCGAGGCGGAGCGCAGCCATCTCTACGAGCGTTACTCGATGGCGCTGCAAACCTCGATCGATGGCTACCTGATGGTCGATGAATCCGGGCGGATCATTGAAATCAACGAAGCCTTGTGCCGGATGACCGGGTTCGATGCGGCCGAATTGCTGTCTTTCGGCATCAAAAACCTCGAGGCGGAAAAGCCCGAGCGCGAGATCGCCGATCGGATGGAGCGCATCAAGCGGGCCGGTTCGGATCGCTTTGTCACCCAGTGGCGCCGGAAGGACGGGCAGCAGATCGGCGTCGAAATCAGCAGCTCTTTCGTTAGCGATCATTTTTTCGCCTTCGTTCAGGACATTTCCGAGCGATTGGCTTTCGAGCGCTCGCTGAGCGATAGCCGGGCCACCTTGCAGTCGGTGGTCGAAACGGCCCTCGACGCGGTGGTCAGGATGGACGCCGAAGGCCGGATCGTCGGCTGGAATTCCCAGGCGCGCCGCGTCTTTGGCTGGGAGAGCGAGGAGGTTCTCGGGCGAAATCTGGGCGACGTGATCATTCCGCCGCAATACCGCGAAGCGCATCAGCTCGGGCTGACGCGCTTCCTGGCAACGGGCAAGGCCCACATGCTCAATACGCGGATTGAAAACGAAGGCTTGCATCGCAGCGGCCGGGTTTTCCCGATCGAGCTGTCGATCGCCCAGATCAAGCGCGCCGACGTCGTCGAATTCAGCGCGTTCATTCGCGATATTTCGACGCGCCGCGAGCAGGAGGCGGCGCAAAGACTCGCCGCAACGGTTTTCAATACGGTCGATGAAGGGATTGTCGTTACCGACGGCAGCAATCGCATCATCGCGATCAATCCGGCCTTCAGTGCGATCACCGGCTACCAGTTTTCCGAGGTGGTCGGCAAGGACCCCGGGCTTTTGTCGGCCGGAAGCCATCCCGAGGAATTCTACTCGTCGGTCTGGGCGTCGTTGAAGACGGCCGGTGTCTGGCATGGCGAAATTGAAAATCGCCGCAAGAATGGCGAGTTCTATATCGGCTGGCTATCGATCAAGCGGGTCAGCGATCGGAACGGGGAAACGACGCATTACGTGGCGGCGTTTTCCGACATCAGCGAGCGCAAGAAACAGGAATCGCTGGTTCGCCACATGGCGCAGCACGATGCGCTGACCGATCTGCCGAACCGCGCCCTGTTTGCCGACCGCCTGCAGCAGGCGCTGAGCCGGGTGCAGCGCGACGGCGGGCGGCTGGCCCTGCTCTTTCTCGATCTGGATCGCTTCAAGCCGGTCAACGACACGCTGGGCCACCAGACCGGCGACCAGTTGCTGAAGGACGTCGCCAAGCGCCTGCTCGGCTGTGTCCGGGAGTCGGATACCGTGGCGAGGATAGGCGGCGATGAATTCATCGTCCTGCTCTCCGACATCGAAGCGGCGGAGGATGCGCTTGCCGTCGGCGAAAAGGTGCGCAATGCGCTCAATCAGCCTTTCCAGGTGGCGGAGCACACCCTGTCGATTTCGTCGAGCGTCGGCGTTGCCATTTATCCGGAGCACGGCAACTGCGAAATTGAACTGACCCGCCATGCCGATATCGCCATGTACTGGGCCAAGCACCACGGCCGCGATGTCGTGCGCTGCTTCGACTTTTCCCTGCTCGAAGCGAAATAATCAAGCAGGGCCGAGGCGTTCGGCGATCGACCACGCATACATCACGCTGCCCTCGGAAAATTCGACTTTCGTTTCGACGTCGCGCCACCAGACGGCGCCGCGCGCATCCGGGCCGAGGTAGCGCCAGCGGCGCTGCTCGCCGCTGCATAGGGCGATCAGATAGGTGGTGTCGAGCTCTGGTGTGATCATCGGGAACCGGCTGTCGCCCTTGCCGGTCGACTTGGAATCTGACCGTGCTCATACGCGGCGTGGGAGCCGGCATTGTTCCACTTCTCGCGGCTCAGGTCGAGCCTGCCGGGGGCGTTTCCGGTCCGTTTCAACCCAGGAGAAAAACGATGGATAGCCGATTGAGATTGCCCGTCCTTGCCGCAATGGCGCTCGCCTCGGCGGGTCTTTTTACTGCGGTCCATGCCGAGCCGGGCGCCGCGTCGAAGAAAATGGGTTTTTTCGTGACCAGTGCCGGTCTGGGCAAGGGCGCCGACCTCGGCGGGCTGGCCGGTGCGTTCGGCGAGGCCTTTCCCGGCGGGCAGGATACGACCTGCGGCAACTGGACGAAAAGCGGCAGCGACGGGTCGGTGCAGGTCGGCCACCACGACCGGCTGGGACTCAACGAGAAGGCAGCGGCCCAGTCGTGGAACCACGCGCATCCGTCGCGCGGCGGCTGCAGCCAGGAGGCGCTGCGCAGCTCGGGCGGTGATGGCCTGTTCTACTGCTTCGCCGTCAAATAGCCGGCGCAAAACGAAGAAAAGGCCGCAGCGCCAGCGCTGCGGCCGGGGTCCGGCCGGGAGCCGATGCCGCGCAGCCTGGTCTTGTGGCGCCATCAAACCGCTGCGTCGCCGTGGGGCGTCGTTGCTGTACTCATGCCTTCCCGCCGGCCGCCGCGACGGCCGCCGCCAGCCGCTCGCGCATGTGGCGCCAGTGGCTGCCTTCCCAGAAAACGCGCCGGCAGACGCCGCAGGTGCTGAAGCGCTGCTGCCGCTCGCGAACGCCGGGCGGCAGGGCGTCGAGCACCAGCGCCTTGTCCACCGGCCGCAGCGGCGCGTTGCATTCGAGGCACAGCGCGAGAGGCTGCACGCTGCCGGCCAGATCGAGGCGGACGAGGATTTCGTCGAGTTGCGCCGCCGGTTTCAGCGCGTGCACGTAGCAGCCGTGGTCGATGCCGCGCCGCTTGAGCAGCTCGCGGTCGCGGGAGAGCACGATGCGACCGTCGCGCCCGGCGATGCGCTCGATCTCGGTATCGTCGAAACGGTTGTCGTAGAGCGTATCGAAACCGGCCATGCGCAGCAGACGGGCGAGGCCGCCCAGGTGCGCGTCGGCGACGAAGCGCGTGACGCGCAAGGGGCGGGCGCGCAGGCGCAGCAGCGGGCCGATGTCGAGGGCCTCGAACTTCGGATAGACGGAAACCCGGTCGCCGTGCCGCAAGCGCCGGGCGAAGCCGACCGATACGCCGTTCACCAGGATCAGCTCGACCTCGGTGTGCGGCACGCCGAGGGCCTCAATGGCGTGCTTGACGCTCGCGTCGCCGGCGCAGGCATGCTCGAACTCGCGCTGCCGGCGAGCGCGGGCGATGAAGTCGTTCAATTCGGCGTAGAAGCGGAAACTCGCCAGCACCGTTACAACTAGTTGTACGTCCAAGTCGTGCTCTAGATCCGTAATTGCGCGCGACAGCGGCGACTGCTCGATGTGCAGCCGCTCGGCCGCGCGGGCGAAGTGGACTTCTTCGGCCACTGCTAGAAAACAGCGAAGGTGGCGAAGTCCACGCATATAATTCCAACTGGCCTTTATCGCTGACGCCGTGCCAGTTCGACGATGACTTGCTCGAGCGCAGTCGTCCCCGTCCATTCAACTGCGGTGGGATCGCTCTTGATGTCGATATGCGGGCAATTGAGGCCACGGGTCATTTCGGTGAAACCAGCAAGGGCGGCCTTTGAGAAACGAGCATCCGCCAGCGCTTTGGGCCACTCTGCTTCCGACAGGACTGCCACGTCGACAGGCTTCTGGAGCGTGGCTGAGACGATAGCGGCGACATCGTCCGGGGCATAGTCTTTGGGCCCCGAGAGTGTGACGGCGCAGGTCCCCGTCCTTTCTTCCTGCAGCAAAGCAGCTGCGGTGCTGCCGACATCGACAGTCGCCACCATTGGGAGAGGACGCTGTGGTGGTGCCAGAAACGTCGGCAGGATGCCGCTACGCACGGCCTGTCCGATCATCGGCATCCAGTTCTCCATAAAATAGGCCGCGCGCAGGAAAGTGGTGGGTACGCCGGTTTCGGCCAAACGCTGCTCGAACATGCGATTCATCCTGATCCATCCCGTTCCGCTTTCACGATCGGCGCCCACCGAGGAAAGGGCCACAAGTTTGGGCACGTCCGCTGCAACTGCGGCGCGCGCCGTGATATTGGCAATCAAGTCTGCCCTCTCGAACAGGTCTTCACGGTTGTAGTGCTGCGGACTGACGACATAGGCGCCCTGGACCTGACTGAGCGCCCTGATCATCGAGGCCAGGTCTGTCAGGTCGGCCACGGCAACCTCTGCGCCACGTTCGGCCCACTGTCGGCCTTTGGCCGGGTCGCGCACGACGACGCGCACAGGGTGGCCGGAGCGCAAAAGCGCATCGGCGGCAGCGGCGCCGGTACGGCCGGTCACGCCGAATACAACGTAAGGAAGGGGGGAGGAAGCAGTCATACAGAAATCTCCTGTTCAGATGAACCAGAATGGTGCATGATTGTCCGGCATTCATCAATGACATAAAAGTTATAGCGAACATGCACCAAGTGGATTTATCTACGGTCGACCTCAACCTGTTAAAACTGTTCGAAGCACTCGTTCGGGAGCGAAGCGTCACCCAGGCGGGCCTCCGCTTGGGCTTGAGCCAACCGGCCGCCAGCCGCGCGCTGGGGCGACTGCGCACGATGCTGGGTGACCGCCTAGTGGTCCGCGGCAAGCTCGGTCTGGAACTGACGCCCCGCGGTGAAACGCTGGCAGGTCCAGTGGCCAAGCTACTGGACGATGCCCGAGGCATCGTCTCGCCTGCCGTCTTCGATCCCGCCTCTGCAACGGGTCGCATCACGATCGCCGCTCACGACCACCTGAGCCTGATGGTCCTTGCTGGTTTGATCGCCCGCTTCGAGCGCCATGCGCCTGCGCTAAGTCTCCATATCGCGCAACCTGCTGGGGACAACGTGCGGCTTATCGAGCAGGGGGCCGCAGATCTAGCACTGGGCATTTTCAAGGCACTGCCCGGCAGTTTCCATCGACGCGGCCTTTACGCCGACAACTTGGTGTGCGTGGCGAGGTCCGATCACCCCGGTGTGGCAGACGGACTCAGTCTGGAGCGTTATGTGACCTTGCGTCACATTGCCGTGACCATTTCCGGAGTGGGAGAGAGTGCGGTCGACGTTGCTCTCTCGACACTGGGGCTCACTCGCCACGTCGCGCTGCGAGTTCCCCACTTTCTTGCTGGTGCGATGTTGGTGGCGGACAGTGACATGATTTTCACGTTGCCAAGCCGTTTGGCGCGCCTACTTGCGAAAAGGCTCCCGCTCGCGCTCCTGGAGCTGCCGCTACAGGTTGCGCCCTTGTCGCCAGCCATGATCTGGCACGAGCGCTTCCACCGCGACCCTGCCCATGTTTGGGTCAGGCAACAGCTTGTCGACGTCGTCGCGTCGTTCAATACGGTCGGGTAAATGCCACCGACCTCCTGAGATTGGGGGCCACGTTGACAGAGCGTGAACAGCGCGACGGGCGCCTGTGAAGCCACGCCAAATCGTCATCGCAGGAGGCAACGCAAATAACGCAAGGGCGTGGCATTGTTTTTCGCCATGCTTGGTCTTGCGGCTGTGCTCATTGTGTACTCCATTTCCATCGGCGTTACTCGGCCAGGGAAACGGGGAGTTCTAGTTTGAACCTCGCGCCCCTGGCGCTGGCCACTTGGCGGATCAAGGGCGGCGTTGAATCCTATCGGAACACTCCGTGGCAAGTCCGTCGGATTCCAATCTCATGGACCAATATCAGGCATTCCGACCTTGTCAGCTTTCGGGAAAGCCGTAAGGCAGCTCAGGGGCGATAGCGGTCTGTCAACTTACTCAGGAATTTCATTTGCAGGTAGTGTGAGCACGTCGCCGTGGAATGCGAGCTGGTGCCTTCGATTGCAAGCTCATTTGCAGATAACGTGAGCACGAATGCTTCGTCATTTGCACTTAATCTGAGCCAGAAAATGCGCTAATTGCGAGCACGGCCACTTTCAAACGCGAGCCGTTACAGTTACCGGGCGGACGGTAAACCGAATCTGGCGTGGCATGGGTATCCTTTCCCCGCTACCGGCGGTGAGGCAACACGGCACCTGAATAGTATAGGCGCGGCGACCTCACGGCACTTTTTCAGCGCGGCTGTGGTCTCAGTGGAAGGTTGCCAGAAAATGGCGAAGGAGGGGGCGATGACCATCAGCGGTGCCGATCTTGCCGACCTGATCCGCGAAATCGAAGTCGATGATCCGATCGACTACGGCGATCTGCCCTACGACGAAGGCGACCTGCGCTTACTGGTCTGCAACCAGATCCGCGACATTGCCGAGCAGGCCGGGCAGCTCGGCGAGGAAAGCTGTCAGACCGTGCTGCTGGCGGTCGCCGCCAAGCTGGTGCTGGAGAATCTGGTGCTGCACATTAAGCTGCTGCAGGCGCAGGGCAGCGCACTTGACGACAGCTGCGAGGCGCTGTTCAGGCGTCTGCGTGGAGGCGCCTGCTGACGGCACCTCGTCCGAGATTGTCGCCGTCCGTTGCGGGCAAGTCGCGGGTCGTCGTCAGCGAGCGTTTTCCGGGACGCGCCGCAGAGGTTCCGGCGGCAACCGCCGGAACCTCTGCGCTTACTTACGGCAGCTTGACCGCCTGAATGTCGGCGCTTGCCCCGAAGCCCACGGTTTTGACGAAGGATACGTGGTGTCCGCGCGTCGTGATGTTGTCGTCGTGCGTCGCGAAGCCGATGTTGTAGATGCCGCCTTCCCTGAGCGTCTTGTCGTCGCTGTTGCTCAGACCCAGCGGGCGAGTCACCACGACGCTCCACATCCCGTCCTTCCAGCTGGCGACGGCGTGGTTGTCGGCCGCCGACCCCTTGGCGTCGTCGCGGCTGATGACATAGTCGGGAATCATGTCGCCTTCCTTCCAGTTCGCGTTGGCATCGAAGGGCACGGCGTTCTTCTCGCGGATCAGGAAATGGTCGGCGTGGCGCAGTTGTTCGGCGCTGATCGCCTTGTAGCCCGTTTTCCTGCTGTCCCACATGAATTTCGGCGTGTGCGTCTGCGGGTCGGCATTGCTGCTGAACATGTCCTTCCCGGCGTCCGAATTGCGGAATTCGAGAACGTAGCCGTCGTCGGCCATGCCGACGGCGTGGCTGCGGTGCGCCCGCCACTGGATGAGATCGACGAAGCCGCCGGCCGCCTTGATGCGGGCAATTTCTTCGATGGATTTTCCGCTCTTCCAGTCGCCCGGATCGTTGCGCGTCGCCGGCAGGTACTTGCGCACATCGGTTTTCCTGATCGCCTGCAACAGCGGGTTGGCGGCCACCTCGTCCTTGGTGAACTGCCCCGGCATGTCGCGCTGACCGTTGTGGCAGGTCGCCCAGCAGCCTTCCTTGGCGAACGATGGCACCTTGCCGTCGTCGATCATCATGCTCATGCGATCTTCATAGATGCCGGGCTGCTTTCCGTCCTGGACGACCTTGTCGAGTTTCGGGTAGCCGTAGACTTTCCATTCCCTGCCGTCGAAACGCAGGTACTGATGTTCGGTGCCGGGCCAGGCATTCTGCGTCTTCCACTGCAGGCGGAAGTAGGCGTTGCTGGCGTCGTACGCGACCTGCACATTGAGGTCGATCCAGCCCTTCTTGTCCTTGACCGGCGTCGGCTCCAGCGGGCCGCCCTTGACCAGCTTGTCGCCGATCGCCTTCTCGTCGCCCTTGTGGCACTTGACGCAGGCCTGCTCGCGCAGCACCCCCTTGGCGCCATCGTGCTCGCCGCCGCGCAGCCATTCATAAGACGATTGCCCGGGGTAGAACAGCGCGATCGTGCTGGCCGGTATTCCCGACCAGTCGATCGCTGCCGGATCGGCGGCCATGACTGGCCCTGCAACGATGGCGCCAATGCCCGCCATCAGTATCGTTTTCCTCATCACACTCTCCTGGAAATGCATTTCGGGTTAAACGCGAGGTGCTTGGCGCTACGCACTTCTCCATCATATACGCAACGGGAATTGGCGGGTCAGCCGCGCCGCCGCAGGCGCGGGACCGGGGGTTCGACGACAGCCGCGAGGCGCTGTTCAGGCGTCCGCGTGGACGCTTTCTGATCGCCGGCAGTCACCGCGTCAGTCATTCCTCATTCGAACGAACAGCCCGAGAAGCCAGGTCCAGTAGGCCAGCCCGGCGGCGCATCCGAGCCAGTAGGCGCCGGTTTGCGGCGCACCGGTCAGACTGGCGAAGTCCGTGCCGGCGTTGATGCGGGCCAGCCCGACGAGCGCCGCCAGTCCGACGACCAGCACGGCGGCGACCAGGGGGCGTGCCGCTTGTGGTTCGCGGGCGGCGGCGAAGAAAAGGGCGCTCCAGCCGAAGCAAAGAAAGCCGATGATCTGGTCCTGGTAGGCGTATGAGGGAAGGTCGAAGTAGATAAAGAGGCCGGGCAATTTGAGACCGAAGGTGTGGGCGAGCGCGACGAGGGCGAAATAGGCCGCGCCGGCGAGTAGCGACCAGCGCAGCAGCCGGTCGACGGATTGCCGGGAAGCCTTCATTGCGCGCTCCGTGCGGTGTCGGCTGACGCCGGTCTTGTGCCACTGATCGACGCGGCCAGGCGGGCACGCTCGGGATGCCGGGCGTACCAGCGCCGGCCGAGCGCCTCGAAGCAGCGAAAGAATTTGTACTCGGCTGGGACGGCGGCGACCCACGGCTTGTAGCGGTCCTTCTCCGGCGGCAAGGCGAGGCGCTTGCGCTGCGGGGCGAGATGCACCTCGCCGACGATGACACCTTCGCCGTCGGCCATGCGCGCGACCTCGCGGCCGTCGCTGTCGGCGATGTGCGAGAAGCCGGGAAAGCGCGAGCTTTGTTTCGGCCAGCGGCCCGGCAGATCGGTGACCCACGGCCCCCACTTGTTGGCCATCAGCATCGGCACGCCGATACCGGCCGCGCTTTGCGTGGCGCCGTCGCGAAAGCTCGCGTGGAAGGCGTCGATGCGGCGCTGGCCGTAGAAGAAAGTTTTCATCGGCGTCGGCGCCGACATCGGCATCAGCACGAGGTCCGGGTCGCCGCCCAGGATGTCGTCCCACACCGCGCGCAGGCTGCCGTCGTAGCAGATGGCGACGCCGATGCGGCCGAGCGCCGTGTCGATGACGTGCGAATCGTCACCGGCCTTGAAGACGTAGGCTTCGAGCGAGCAGGGATGCGCCTTGCGCACGCGGCCGGCGATGCTGCCGTCGGGGGCGGCCAGCGCGAAGGTGTTGTGGAAATCCTCGCCACGTGCTTCGAGGTAGCTGCCGCCGATGTGCAGGCCGTGGCGGCGGGCGGTTTCGGCGAGCCAGCTTTCGCTCGGCCCGCCTTGCGGCTCGGCGCTTTGCCAGGCGTGGTCGTTGATCTCGAAGCCGGTCGAGAAGAGTTCCGGCAAGAGCACCAGTTCGGCGCCGTGGCGGGCGGCCTCGTCGGCCCAGCGTCCGGCGCGGGCGAGATTGCCGGCGATGTCGCCGTTACGGCTCTCCATCTGGATGGCGGCGACGCACAGTGTTCTGTCGTTCATGAACCTGGCTCCTTTTTGCGGTTGGGCGATTGAACCGGGATACCTTCGGCTGCCTGGCGAAGGGAAGCGGGAACAATGAGCCGGTGGAAAGGCTTCACCAGCAGCATGTAGACGCGGCCCAGCCGGTTGTGAATATGCACGACGGTCGTTGCGACGATGGACTCGCGGTTGTCACTGGCGAGTTTGCAGAAGGACACCTTCACGTCGAGATGACGGTCTGAGTCGCCGAGAACAACCTCGTCGTCGCTGATCGAAAGCAGGGAGAAGATGCCGATACGGTCGCCGACCCGATACGCGGAAACGTCCCTGGCCAGGTCAAGGTCACCCAGATGACCGAGGTTCTTCAAGCCCAGAAGCGAAACGGCGCGATTGCGGGCGGCCATCAGGAAGTCGACCCACGCCGGCATTCTGGCGGCGACCGTCAGATAGATATCAAGTGCCGAGCGGCCCCGGTGGGGAAAGACAATCTCGTAGGCGTCATGGAAGTCGGCCTCCTGCAGTTCTCGACGAATTCGGCTGGACGGTGGGGCGGCGGTGCTTGTGACGGCGGGGAACATGATCGATCAAACCTCCGAGGGTGAAATTCGGCGCACCGTTCCCCGTCCGCCATCCACTGCCAGCGGCTCGCCGTCGGCCAGCGCCGCCAGGATGCCGGGCAGGTTCACCACCGCCGGAATGCCGAATTCGCGGGCGACGATGGCGCCGTGCGAGAGGTAGCCGCCGGTTTCCATGACGAGGCCGCCGGCGCGTAGGAAGAGCGGCGTCCACGCCGGGTCGGTGGACGGGGCGACGAGGATGTCGCCGGCGGCGAGGCGGGCGCCGTCTTCCGGGCGCTGGATGATGCGCGCCGGACCGGCAGCCACGCCGGCGC
>JBAQRB010000095.1:0-11114 GCA_049295655.1 Rhodocyclaceae bacterium | reverse complement strand
GGCTGACCCTGCGCGTGGCGCTAGCCGACGCGGCGGCCGGCTGCCAGCTTTGCGCGCCAAGGGGCATGTCCGGGCCTCCATGTTGCGCTTCCCGCAAGGCGTTCCCCACCCACAAGGAGACTGAAATGAACTTGAAAAAGACACTGCACACCGCTGTTCTCGGTATGGCGCTAATGCACGCCGCTACAGCCCTCGCCAAGGATGTTTATCACGTTGCGGTCATTCGCTGGGCGCCGACCGACATTTACTTCAATGGCGTGCAGATGGGCCAGGAGCGGGAGCGCCAGCGTCTGGAGAGAGAGCACGGGGTGAAAATCGATTTCCGAATTTTCGGAGCGAACGACGTCAGTCAGCAGCGCTACGAGCTTGACTCGCAGGTCGCGCGCGGCGTTGACGGCGTGCTGCTCGTGCCGTGGCGCGGCGAATCGATGCGCAGTGTGCTGGCCGAGCTGTACAAGAAGGGCATTCCGGTAGTCACCAGCAATGCCTTGGTGCCCAGCGCGCCGCAGACCTTCGTTGCTTTCGACAACCGCGACGCCGGGCGCCTCGGTGGCGAGGCGATCGTGCGCCGCCTCAGTGAACTGCGTGGTACCGACTGGGCCAAAACGGGCGGGGTGATCGTCGAGTTGCGCTGCATCATCACCTCCTCGTTCGATATCGGTCGCCATGAAGGTTATCGCTCGGTGTTCGATCCAATCGCCAAGGCCAACCCGAACCTGAAGATCGAAACCCGCGAAGCGCGCTGCGATGAGGGCATGGCGCGCAAGGCGGTTGATGGTGTCATTGCGCGTTACGGTGCGGCCAATGTGTTGGCGGTGGCCAGCATCGACGGCACGATGGGCGTCGGTGGTGCGGTGCAGGCATTACAGGCGCACGGCTTGCTGTACCCGATCAATGATCCGCGCCATATTCCCGTGGCGACTGTCGATGGCACCCTGGTTGAACTGCAGGCGGTGGCGCGCGGCCACATTGACCACGTCTCGGTGCAGCCGGCCGATGGCGAAGGGACGCTGTCGATGCGGCTGTTGTTCAACATGATGAAAGCCGGCAAGCCGATGAGCAAGGCCGACAAGGTGACGACCATCATGGCCGACAGCAAGGAATTGTGGGCGCCGGTGCAGGTCGAGCCGAGCCGGAACTTCGACGGCACCTGGTACCGCACCAAGGCCTTCAGTGTGCCATCGGACGTCAGGTACGACGACGCGCGGCTGTGGTCGATCCAGATGTACAAGCTCGAAAACGGCGGCAAGGCGCCCGACCTGATCGGCGGCACCTTCAAATACTGAAGCCCACGCCGACGCGTTCCGCACCCGCGGGTTGCGTCGTCCAGTCAATCATTTACGGAAAAAGGAAATCCAGCCATGTCTGCGATTCGTCTGATTTTGATCGCTCTGCTCGCCGGCGTGGCTTATGCGCCATGGGGGCATGCCGAGGCGGTCACCCTGGTGTTCTCCCATGCCGCCCAGATCACGCACCCGGCACACCTGGCGGCGCTGCAATTTGCCAAGCGGGTCGAAGAGCGCAGCAAGGGGGAGATTAAATTCGAGATTTTCGCGGCGGCGCAGCTCGGCAGCGAAAACGAAATGCTGCAAAAGGTCAGACTCGGGGCCATCGACATGAGCGCGACCTCGCTGAATTACCTGATCAAGTATGAAAAGGCCTTTGCGGTCGTCGTCATGCCCTATCAATTCGATAGCTATGAGCACGCGCACCGGGTGCTCGATGGCCCGGCGATGAGCTGGCTGGCGCCGCTGGCTGAGAAGCAGGGCTTCGTCATCTTGTCCAACTGGGAATGGGGCTTCCGCAACCTGAGCAACAACAAGCGTCCGATTAATAAACCCGAGGATGTGCGCGGCCTGAGGATCCGCGTCCCGCCGGTGATCGAACTCGAGGACACTATGCAGGCGCTGGGTGCTGACGTCAGCAAGATCGGCTTCACGGAGCTCTATGCGGCCTTGACGCAGGGCGTCGTCGATGGCCAGGAGAACCCGCTCAACGTCATTTATTACAACAAGCTGTACGAGGTGCAGAAGCACCTCGCCCTGACGCGGCATGTCTATTACAACCTGCTGCACGTCATGAGCGTCAAGAGCTGGGCGAAACTTACGCCGGCGCAGCAAAAAATTCTGCGCGAAGAAAGCAAGGTGGCCGGCGAAGGCATGCGCAAGCAGATTATTGGCGAAGAGGAAGAGCTGATCGCCAAAATGGTCGCGGCCGGCGTAAAGCTCACGCGCCCCGCCCCCCAGCCGTTTCGCGACATGATGGGCCCTGCCTACCAGAAAATTCAGCTTCATACCGGGGAGGAGAACGTGCGGAAGTTTCGGCAAATGCTTGACGCTGAACGCAGGCCGTGAGCGCCATCGGCAATCGGCAGCGCAAGGCGCAAATGGCTGCGGGGGATGCGATCAAGCCAGCATGGTGGGCTAAGGCATACAGCCTGACAGTCGAGATCGCGCTGGCCTTCGGCGTGCTTATCGCACTGATGCTCGCGCTGGGCGCGGCTTTTTATTTCAGCGAACAACGTTCGGCGTTCGCCCTCGACAAACTGCTGAAGAGTGATGGCCGGATGGCCGATCTCAGTTTGCGCAGTGCGCTGGCGATGTTCAAGGCGGGCAACGCCGAGAGCGACTTCCTGCGCGCGGTGGACCAGATCGGGGTCGTCGAGGCGCGCGAACGGCATGTGTTGCAGATGCAGAGTCATCTGATCGACATGCGCGAGTACCTGACCAGCATTCGTATTCTGTCTTCCGATCCCGACCTGCTGAACGACATCATGCAAATCGAACAACAGGTGCAGCAATACGAAGATGGATTTCTCGCCTTCGTCGACTTCTATGGGAAGCCCGGCCAGATCGACACGGCGAACAAGGCGCGGCAGGACTACGCCAATGCCGCGCTGAGCATTGAATCCTTGCTCGAAGACCTGCACACCACAGCCAGCCGACGCGCTATCCAGACCCTGAGCGGCGTGGAAAGCGCGGCCAATATCACACGCTGGACCATCTTCATCACAGTGAGCATTGCGATCCTGCTCGGTGCCATTGTTGCCACGATCGTGTGGCGACGCATCACCGGTTCGGTAAGCCAATTGATCAGGTTTTCCGGGCGTGTCGCCGTGGGAGATTTCAGCGCCCGGGCGCAGCAAAGCAAGGAACATGAATTTGCCATCCTGGCGCAGGCTATGAACCAGATGGCCGAATCGCTGGAGAATTCGCAAGCGCAATTGTTGGCCGCCGCGCGCCAGGCCGGCATGGCCGAAATCGCCACCAATGTCCTGCACAACGTCGGCAATGTCCTCAACAGCGTGAACGTCTCGGCCGGCGTGCTCGGCAGCCAGGTGCGCGCCTCCAAGGCGCAGGGCCTGGCCCGGGTGGTGCAGATGATCGACGAGCACGCCGCCGATCTCGGCGATTTCCTGACCCGCGACGAGAAAGGCAAGCGGCTGCCGGATTACCTGGGCAAGCTGGCCGGTGCCCTGGCCGCCGAGCAACAGAGCCTGCTCGCCGAGATCGGGCAACTGAGCAAGAGCATCGAGCACATCAAGGCCATCGTCGCCACCCAGCAAGCCTATGCCGGCGCCGTCAGCGTCGTCGAGACGGTACGCGTCGGCGACCTGATCGACGACGCCCTGCGCATGAGTGCCGGCGCGCTGGCGCGGCACGAAGTGACCGTGCTCAAGGAGTTCGCCGAGCTGCCGGCGTTGTCGCTCGACCGCCATCGCGTGCTGCAAATCCTGGTCAACCTGATCAGCAACGCCAAGCAGGCGATGGACGTGACGACCCGGCCGCACCGCATGACGCTGCGCGTGGCAGTGGTTGATGCGGCCGGCGACGCGGCGGGGCGCCGCCTGCAGATCTGCGTCGCCGACGAGGGCGAAGGCATCGCGCCCGAGAACCTGACGCGCATTTTCAACCACGGCTTTACGACGCGCAAAAACGGCCATGGTTTCGGGCTGCACAGCTGCGCGCTGGCCGCCATCGAAATGGGCGGCCGCCTCAGCGCAGCCAGCGACGGGCCGGGTCAGGGCGCGATGTTTACGCTCGACCTGCCGCTGCACGCCGCGCCGGGAACGACATGAAGCCGCAGCCTTGCCGCCAGCAGCGGCCGAACGACCATGCCGGCGATTCCAGCCGGCCCACTTCGCGCGGCGCAGCCGCACCGCTTGCCAGCACGCCAACCGGAAGCTAAGCACCATGAATACGATGAATGCGACAAATGCGATGACCCTGACCGGCGCCGGACCCAGTCACGCGAGCGAAAGCGACGCTGTCCGCTCGGTCGCCGCCGGCGTGCGCTGGCGCGTGCTGCTGCCGCTGGCGGCGGCGCTGCTGCTGCTGGTGACGACCTTTGTCGCGATCTTCGTCATCGACACGCGGCACCGGCAGAGCGAGGACATCGCGCGCACCGCCGCGTCGCTGGATGCGATGTTCCGCGAGAAGTCGGCCGAAAGCGTGCAGGTCGTTCGCTCGATCATGGAACTGGTGCTGCAGGACCGGCATCTCGAAGCCGCCCTGCGCGCGCGCGACCGGCAGGCACTGTTCGATCTCTCGGCGCCCATCCTGAAGGAGATCAAGGCCAAGAACCGCATCACCCACTTCTATTTCATCCTGCCCGACCGCACCATGCTGCTGCGCGTGCAAACGCCCGACAAGCATGGCGACCGCATCGACCGCTTCGTCCTGCAGGAAGCGCAGCGCACCGGCAAACCTTTCTGGGGCAACGAGCAAGGGCCGCTCGGCAGCTTCACGCTGCGCGTCGCCTACCCGTGGATCAGCAACGGCGAGGTGATCGGCTACCTGGAGATGGGCATCGAGTTCGAGGACATCATGCAGAGCATCAAGGACTTCCTCGATGTCGATGTTTTCGTCGCCGCCAACAAGTCCTTTTTCAACCGGGCGAAGTGGGAAGAAACACAGGCAAAAAAGGCGCAGCCAGTGCCCTGGGACGAGTTTCCCGGCGTGCTCGTGCTCAGCCGGACGACGCAGGAAATGCCGCCGCCGATCGCCGCGCACCTGGCGGCAGTGGGCGAGCAACACAACAAACGGACTTTCGAGATCGCCTGGAACGGCCGGGTCGCGCAGACCATCGTCGCCCCCTTCGCCAACCTGCGCGGCCAGGAGATCGGCGAACTCGTCGTGCTGCGCGACATCACGGCGGGCGCCGCCGAGCGCTGGCGCGTGGTGATCGGCGTCGCGGCTTTCGGCATCGCCGTCGGCGGCGGCCTGATGCTGTTCTTCTACGTCCTGCTCGGCCGCGTCCAGCGCGACGTCGCCGGGCGCACGGCGCGCCTCGGCGAAGCGCAGCGCGTGCTGGCCGGCGAACAGTTCGAGCGGCAGCGCGCCGAGCGCGAACTGACGCTGCAGCAGGAACGCAACGAACTCCTGGAGGCGCGCAGCCAGATGGTCGAGGCGCTCGCCGCGGCCAATCAAACGGCCGAAGCGGCGCTGCGCGCCAACGAAAAAACCACCGATCAGCTGCGCGCGGCGCAAAGCGAGCTGCTGGCCACCGCCCGCCAGGCCGGCATGGCCGAAATCGCCACCAACGTGCTGCACAACGTCGGCAACGTCCTGAACAGCGTGAATGTCTCGGCCGGACTGATCGGCAGCCGGCTGCGCAACTCGAAGGCGGCCGGGCTGAGCCGCGCGGTGCAGATGATCAACGCGCACGCCGCCGACCTCGGCACTTTTCTCACCCACGACGAGAAGGGCAAGCTGCTGCCCGACTATCTGAACCGGCTGGTCGACGCACTGGCCAGCGAGCAGCAGGAGATCGTCGACGAACTCGCGCAGCTGCGCACGAGCGTCGACCACATCAAGGACATCGTCGCCACGCAGCAATCGTATGCCGGCACCTCGTGCGTCGTCGCGCCGGTGCGCGTCGGCGAGCTGATCGACGACGCGCTGCGCATGAATGCCGGCGCGCTGACGCGGCACGAAGTGACCGTGCTCAAGGAAATTGCCGAACTGCCGGTGTTGCCGCTCGACCGCCATCGCGTGCTGCAGATCCTGGTCAACCTGATCAGCAACGCCAAGCATGCGATGGACGCGGCGCCCGGTCGGTCGAAGCGCATGACGCTGCGCGTGGCGATCGTCGATACGATTGACTCGACCGGCGATGTGGCCAGACCCCGCCTGCAGATCTGCGTCGCCGACGAGGGCGAAGGCATCGCGGCGGAGAACCTGGCGCGCATTTTTGCCCACGGCTTTACGACGCGCAAGGATGGCCACGGTTTCGGCCTGCACAGCTGCGCCATCGCTGCGCAGGAAATGGGCGGCACGCTGTGCGCGCACAGCGACGGGCCGGGCCTCGGCGCGACCTTCATCCTCGAACTGCCGATCGACACGAAAGGGAGCGCATCATGAACCCCCTGCACAACCGGCGCATCCTGCTGATCGACGACACGTCGGCGATCCACGACGATTTCCGCAAGATCCTGGCGCCGGCGGCGGCGAGCGAGGCGCTCGACGAAGTCGAGTCGGCACTGTTTGGCGCGACGGCGCAGCCGCAAACGCAAGGCTTCGCGCTCGATTCGGCCTATCAGGGCGCCGAAGGGCTGGCGAAAGTTCGCGCCGCGCGCCTCAGCGGCCTGCCCTATGCGCTCGCCTTCGTCGACATGCGCATGCCGCCCGGCTGGGACGGCGTCGAGACGATCGAACACCTGTGGCAGGAAGACCCGCTGCTGCAGATCGTCATCTGCACCGCCTACGCCGACTATTCGTGGGACGAAATGCTGGCCCGGCTCGACGTCGGCGACCGGCTGCTCATCCTGAAGAAGCCTTTCGATGCGATCGAGGTCGCGCAACTGGCCAGCGCGCTTTGCGCCAAGTGGCAGGCGACGCAGCAGGCGGCGCTGAAAATGGCCGGCCTCGAAGCCGCCGTCGCCAGGCGAACGGCCGAACTCAGCCAGTCCAACGAAGCCTTGCTCGCCGAAATGGCCGAGCGCCGGCATCTCGAAAGCCAGCTCGTGCAATCCGAGAAGCTCGCCTCGATCGGCCAGCTGGCCGCAGGCGTTGCGCACGAGATCAACAATCCGGTCGGCTTCATCCTCTCCAACATCGGCGCGCTCGACGGCTACCACAAGGTGCTGCTCGGCATGCTGGCCGCCTACGAAGCAACGCTGCCGTCGATCGGCGCGGCAGCGGAGGTCGAGCGCCTCAAACAACTGGGCGCACGCCTGGCGCTCGACCTGTGCAAGGAAGACCTGCCGGTGCTGATGCGCGAGACACGCGCAGGCATCGTCCGCGTGCAGCAGATCGTCAGCGACCTGCGCGATTTCTCGCGTGTCGATCAGAGCGACGACTGGCAGTGGGCCGACCTGCATCAGGGAATCGAATCAACGCTCGGCATCGTCGGCGGCGAGCTGCGCAACAAGGCCGACGTCATCAGGGACTACGGTGTCCTGCCCGAGATCGAATGCCTGCCGTCGCAAATCAACCAGGTGATGATGAGCCTGCTGGTGAACGCCGCGCAGGCGATCGGCACCGAGCGCGGCCGGATCAGCATCCGCACCGGCGGCGGTGGCGAGCGCGTGTGGATCGAGGTCGAGGATAGCGGCAGCGGCATCGCCAGCGAAAACCTGTCGCGCATCTTCGATCCCTTCTTCACCACCAAGCCGGTCGGCCAGGGCCGCGGGCTGGGCCTGTCGCTGTCCTACGGCATCGTGCAGAAGCACGGCGGCCGCCTCGACGTGCGCAGCGAGGTCGGCAAGGGAACGTGTTTTCGCATCGAACTGCCGGTGCGCCAGCCGGCGAAGGCGGGAGACGCATCATGAAGCTGCTCATCGTCGAAGATTCAAACCTCGTCAGCGTGCGGCTGAAACTTGCCTTCGGCCAGATCGCGGCGCTCGACATCGTGTTCGCCGACCGCATCGAACTGGGGCTGGAACGCTTCCGCGCGCTGCAGCCCGAACTGGTCATTCTCGACATCGACCTGCCCGACGGCAACGGCATGGATCTGCTGCAGACGATCAAGCACGAACGCCCGGCGGCGCGGGTGATGATGTTCAGCAACCACGACTATTTCCGCCAGCGCTGCAAAGACCAGGGCGCCGATTACTTCTTCGACAAATCGGAGGAGTTCGAAAGCCTCGCCGTAACCGTGCAAGCGCTGACGGCGGTCTGCCCGTGAGCCGCGTGGAGAACCGGCCGGGTCGGGCGAGCCGGTTTTAGCCGCCGTCAACGGAGCACAAAACGGAGCGCAAGCATGACCGTGACAAAACGATTATTCCTGTTGGTGGGTGTCGCCTTGAGCGGGACGATCGGCATCGGCGCCATCGGCCTGCTGGCGATGGAAAGGGTTCGCGACAGCGCCAGCTATGCGACGGTCAATAGCGTCCCGAGCTATGAAGTGCTGGACGATACCTTTCAGGAATTCGTCGATGCGGCCAGCCATGTTTCCCTGCACGTCCTGAGTTCCGATCCGGCCGGGAAGGCTGCACTCAATGAACAGCTCGCGACAGGCTGGACGCAGATGCTCGCGACGCTGGCGAAATACGAAGTCCTGCTGAGCGACGAGCAGGGCCGGCAACTGCTGGCCGTTGATCGCGCCGCGCTTGCCGACTATGATGTGCAGCGCATAAATATCCTCGCAGCATCGAGCGCGGGGCGCCGCGAGGAAGCGTACCGGCTACTGCAGGCCAGTCTGCCGGCGGTGGACAAAATCACCGATGCTTTTCAGGCCCATCGGCAATACAACCATGTATTGGCCGATGCGGGCGAGCAGGCAGCGCGGCGCATCTACGGGCAGGCGACATGGATTGTCGTCGGGCTCACGCTGCTCTCCATCATCCTCAGCGGCATCGCCGCCTTCCTCATTATCCGGACCCTGAAAAAACAACTCGGCGGCGAACTGGAATACGCCGCCAACATCAGCCGCAGGATTGCCGCAGGCGATCTTGAAGTGCGCATCGACACCCGACCCGACGACAAGACGAGCCTGCTCGCCGCGATGAAGGAAATGCGCGACAGCCTGCGCGCGACGCAGGCCGAACTGGTGGCCACGGCGCGCCAGGCCGGCAGGGCCGAAATTGCCACCAATGTCCTGCACAACGTCGGCAACGTGCTGAACAGCGTGAATATTTCAGCCAGCCTGGTGAATAACCAGATCCGCAACTCGAAGGCGGCGGGGCTGCAGCGCGCCGCGCAGCTGATCGACGCGCACGCCGCCGACCTCGGCGACTTTTTCAGCCATGACGAGAAAGGCCGCCGCCTGCCCGAGTATCTGAACAAGCTGGCCGACGCGCTGGCCACCGAGCAGACGAGCATCCTCGAAGAACTTGGCCGGCTGGCGCGCAGCGTCGAACACATCAAGGACATCGTCGCCGTGCAGCAATCGCACGGCAACACGGTCCGCCTCGTCGAGCCGGTGCAGATCCGCGACCTGCTCGACGACGCCCTGCGCATCAATGCCGACGCGCTGACGCGCCAGGAAACCAGCGTCATCAAGGACTATGCCGAGGTGCCGGTGCTGCCGCTCGACAAGCATCGCCTGCTGCAGATCCTGGTGAACCTGATCAGCAACGCCGGGCAGGCGATGGCCGCGCCGAACGGCCGACCGCAGCGCATTACGCTGCGCGTCGGCATGGTCGATGCGACCGATTCGGGGGACGGCGCGGCCGGCGGTGGTGGCGTCCATCGCCTGCAGATCTGCGTCGCCGACGAGGGCGACGGGATCAGCGCCGAGAACCTGGCGCGCATCTTCAGCCACGGCTTTACGACGCGCACTAACGGCCACGGCTTCGGCCTGCATAGCTGCATCCTGGCGGCGCGCGAAATGGGCGGCACGCTGACTGCGCAGAGCGACGGCCCGGGCCTGGGCGCAACCTTCACGCTCGAACTGCCAATCACCGCCGGGAGCAAGGCATGAAGCTTGAAAAAACAGTTGACCACAACGAGCAGCGCGAAGCCTCACCTCGGGGGCCAATCTATGCACACATCGCAAATACTCCGTCATCCCGGCGTAGGCCGGGATCCAGTTTGTGCTCCGAAAGCCTGGCTCTGCATTTCCTTCGGTCAGATTCCGGCCTTCGCCGGAATGACGGGGCTATCCACCTTCCCATGACCATCCCGCCCACCCCTTCGACACCACGACAGGAACTTGCCCCATGAACCCTTTACCCATGAACCCGCGTTTTCTGGCCGCCAGTGCCTGCTGCTGCCTGGTGGCGGCGGCATCCTTCCCGGTCGCGGCCCTGGAAACCACGGGCTATGTCCGTGCCGGGAGCGGGCGTGCCTCCGCCGGCGGGGAGCAGGTGTGCTTCAAGCTCCCCGGGGCAGGCAGCAAGTATCGCCTGGGCAACGAGTGCGAGACCTACGGCGAACTGGGCTTGAGCCAGAGCCTGCACCAGTGGGGAGGCGGCGAAACGCTACGCGCCTATGCCACGGGCGCCCTGGCCAGCAGCCGCCCGGGAATCGAGCGGCTGGGCGACGGGAAAAACGACTACGAGCTTTACCAGGGCTACCTGGCGGCGGAGAAGCTCGCCATCCTCAACGGCGGCAACTTCTGGCTCGGCCGGCGTTTCTACAAGCGGGAAGACGTCCACATCACCGATTTCTTCTACTGGAACCCGAGCGGCATCGGCGGCGGAATCGAGGACTACGGCATCGGCCACCTCAAGCTGAGCTACGCCCTGTTCCGCCAGGACAGGCCGCAGCAGAAGGTGATGGCGACCCGCCACGACCTCCAGCTGCGGGGACTGACGGTCAATCCCGAAGGGGAACTGCAGCTTGGCCTGAGCGTCATCGACCAGGCCGGCGGCCCCGACCGCCATGCCGGCTGGGCGCTCAACGTCCAGCATGTGCAGAAGGGCGTTTTCAAAGGCTGGAACAAGTTCGCCGTCCAGTACGGTGCGGGGCCGGGCACCGGCCTCGGCACCACCGGCGACCTCACCGCCGGCAGTAGCGAGCGCCGGCTGCGGCTGGTCGAGAATTTCCACTTCCAGCCCACCCCCCGCCTGGGCGGCCAGATCACCGCCGTCCATCAGCAGGACTGGTCCGATGCCGGCAACCAGCGCTGGGTGTCCCTGGGTGGGCGCCTGAGCTATTCCCTGGCGGAGCAGTGGAAGCTCCTCGGCGAAATCGGCCACGACCGGGTAACGCCCGCCGGCGGGGACAGCC
>JBAQRB010000094.1:0-2433 GCA_049295655.1 Rhodocyclaceae bacterium | reverse complement strand
GGGGTAACTTATGCAGAACATTGTGTCAATCCTTTTGCTCAAAATAATGAAAAATAAAAACATACCCAATCGCCCTGCCCTGCAAGGCGCGAAAAATGGTCATCTACAAGCAATCTGGCCGGAGAGCCTTTGTTTACGCCACTCTCCAAGGACATGCCCGGTGGACCGCCGATTCAATTGGCCTACCGGGCGGATGGCTTTTACGTACTGAACTTCTCCACTTCCCGGCGCGTGCCGTCGGCGAGCCGCGCGAGTTCGATCACCGTCGACGTAATCTCCTCGGCCGCCGAAGCGTTGGCCGAGGCAATCCGGTTCAGCGATCCGACGTTGGCGTTAATCTCGCTGATCGCCGCGTTCTGCTGCTCCATCGCCGCCGAAATGCGTTGCAGCTCGGCTTCGGTCTGCCGTGCGCCCAGCGAGATTTCCTGCATCCCCTTGTTGACCACCGCCACCGTGCCGGTCGCCCGTTCGGCATCCTCGACCGCCTGCTTGACCAACGCGGCGATTTCCTGCGTCGATTCGGCCGCCGACGCGGCGAGCTTGCCGACTTCCTCGGCGACCACCGCGAAGCCCTTGCCGTGCTCGCCGGCACGCGCCGCTTCGATCGCCGCATTCAGGGAGAGCAGGTTGGTCTTGTTGGCGATCTTCTCGATCACGTCGGTGATCTTGTCGATCCGGTCGGCGTTGGTCGCGATGGCCTGCACGATCTCGACCATCCGGTTCATGTCGGCGATGCCTTCGTTGACCGCCTTGCCCATGCCCTGCGCGCGCGCGTTGGCCGATTCGGCGGACCTAGCGACTTCGGTCACGGCGGCGGCCGTTTGCTGCACGGCGTTGGACACCTGACCGATCGCGTGCATCTGGTTCTGCGCGCCATCCGAAATCTGGCCGATGGCGTTCGACGTTTGATTCGACGCCGCCGCCACTTGCTGGGTATTCTGGCCGACGGCCTTCATGACGCTGGAGAGGGAAACCAGCGAGGCGTTGATGTTTTCCTTCAAGCGCTCCAGATCGCCGCGCCCTTCCGACGTTACGCGTTGCGACAAGTCGCCGTCCGAAACCTTGGCCATCACCCCACCAACGTCGCCCAACATCGCCCGCATGGCCCGCATAGCCTGTGCCGCCTGATCGACAGCAATTTTGAACTCGCCCTTTACCTCGACGGATAAGCGTTGCTCGAAGTCGCCGTTATAGAGCGCCTTCATCAATTGATTCAACCCATCCATCGTGACCTTCACCGACTCGGCCGAGGTATTCACTGCGACCTTCATGGTTTGCAGGTCGCCCTTCAGGTCGGCTTCGACACGGCGCGAGAAATCGCCCGCGGCGATGGCCGAAACCACGCCATTTACGTTGGAAATGGCCTTCTGCTGAATGTCCATCAACATATTAAATGCACGTGCCGTCTGACCGACTTCATCGCCAGAATCGATAGGAACACGCTTACTGAAATCGCCGCTTTCCCCAACTTCCGCCAAAGTTTCTTGTAGACACTTTAATGGCGTATTGATGGATCTAATTAAAAGCATGCCAATTAACAAAATGATGACAAACCCGGCCACGCTACCGCCAATAACAACATTTCTAGTTACCGCGTATTGATTTGAAATTACCACCTCTGAATTATCGGCCGCACTAATCTGAAGTTCAACAAAGCGCTCAAAAGTAAGCTGCGCTTTTTCGTATTTTGGAAGCGTTACGCCCAGGATTACGTCCTCGGCATCGGAATACTCGCCTGCTCGCAATAACTTAATCGTGGGCTCCACGCCTTTCACGACAAATTCATTACGAAGGCTTTTCCACTCTCCGAATATTTTCGATTCAGCCTCCCCCATATCCAGGGCTTCCAGAATCGAAACATCCTTATCGATTTGCGACTTGTTACTTTCAACACGCGCCAAATACTTGTCGGAATTCGCACCGCCCGAGCGAGCAATGGCAAGCGACAGCAACAGTTGATTATTTTGCCGCATCAGGTCATTTATCTTCCCTGCAACACTGATCGGAATCAGGCGTTTTTTATAAATTTCAGCAACACCGCCGTTAGCCGTGCCCATGCCGGACAATCCAAGTACCGCGACCGTGGATAGCAATAGCGCAAATACTAAAAACACAAGCAAAAGCTTGTTGCGAACAGTCATATTCTTGAACATATTTTCCCCAATCCGGAATGAGTTAGAACGTCCGCCCTGCTGAAATCAGCCAGTGCCCACCGCCCAGATTTTTATTTGAGCTGTTGGCGAACAAGGCCATGCGGTCGTAGTAAGTGCGGTTGCTGGCAGAGGCATAAGCCTCGCCCCAGGTTGGGGTCAAGCCACGGAAGAGGTAGTTGTCGGTCAAGGACACGTTAGCCGTTACGGTATGTGGTGAGACAGGTTCAGCTGCCGCTGCCCATCCTGCAGGCAATGACAAACACGCCGCCCCGGCAAAGAC
>JBAQRB010000093.1:0-2758 GCA_049295655.1 Rhodocyclaceae bacterium | reverse complement strand
GAGTACAACACCATTCACGGCAGCATGGAGCGCATGTCGGTCGGCGGGCGCTATGTGCCCGAACCCGGCAAGGTGCTCAATGCCGCCTATCGTTTCAACAGCAATCCGCTGACGCCGATCAAGCAGGTCGATGTCTCCGGGCAGTGGCCGATCTACGGTGGCTGGCATGTCGTCGGGCGGAGCAACTACTCGCTGCAGGACAAGGCGCCGATCGAGAACATTGCCGGCCTCGAGTACAACGGCGGCTGCTGGGTGTTGCGCCTGGTTGGCCAGCGCCTGGCGACGACCTCGGGAACGGCCTCGACGGCGGTTTTCGTTCAGCTCGAACTCAGCGACTTTTCGCAAATCGGCTCCAATCCGCTCGATCTGCTCAAGCGCAGCATCCAGGGCTACGGCCGGATCAATCAACCCACTGCCGATCCCGTCTTCGGTCAATAAAGGTTTTGTCATGAAGAGTCCGCTTTGCCCGTTATTCCGCTCGCTGCTGCTGTCGCTGTGCCTGATCGGGCTGGCGAACGCGCAAGCCGTGCGCGAGCCGGTCGCTGTCGATCGCATCATCGCCGTCGTCAACGACGAAGTGGTGACGCTCCACGAATTGCGCAGCCGTCTGGAGTCGGCCCTGTCGCAGCTGAAAAGACAGGGGACGCCCTTGCCGCCGCGCGATGTGCTCGAAAAACAGATGCTCGAGCGCCTGGTGATGGACAGGGTGCAGTTGCAGTACGCGCGTGAAACCGGCTTGCGGGTCGATGATGTCCAGCTCGAGCAGGCACTGCAGCGCATTGCCGCCGGCAACAAGATGACGCTGGCCGAGTTCCGCCAGGTCCTCGAGAAGGACGGCATCGTCTTTGCAAAATTCCGCGAGGAAATCCGCGAGGAGATGACGATCGCCCGCGTTCGCGAACGCGAGGTCGAGAACAAGATCATCGTTTCCGAAGGCGAAATCGACAACTATCTGGCCGAAGAATCGGGCAAGGGCGCCAGCGAGGAGTATCAGATGGCGCATATCCTCCTGCGCGCGCCGGAATCGGCCAGTCCCGAGCAGATCCAGAAGCTCAAGGCCAAGGCCGAACAGGTACTCGATCGCCTGAAAAAAGGCGAGGATTTCGCGCAGGTCGCCGCGGCCTATTCCGATGCGCCCGACGGGTTGCAGGGCGGCAACCTCGGCTGGCGCCCGGTCGAGCGTCTGCCGTCGATTTTTGCCGAGGTGGCGAACAGCCTCAAGGTGGGCGAGGTATCGGCCATCCTGCGCAGCTCCAACGGCTTTCACCTCGTCAAGCTGGTCGCCCGGCGCGGCGGCGGCGCGGTGCCGGCGGTGCAGCAGACGCATGCACGGCATATCCTGATCAAGACCAACGAAGTCGTTGCCGAGTCCGAAGCCCGGCACAAGCTCGCCAGCCTGCGCGAGCGCCTGGTGAACGGCGGCAATTTCGCCGAGCTGGCCAGGCTTTTCTCACAGGACGGTTCGGCGCCGAAGGGCGGCGATCTGGGCTGGATCTATCCGGGCGACACGGTGCCCGAATTCGAGCGGGCAATGGATCAGTTGCGTCCGGGCGAGATCAGCGAGCCGGTACAGTCGCCGTTCGGCATGCACCTGATCGAGGTCCTCGAGCGTCGCGTGCAGGACGTTTCGAGCGACCGTCGGCGCAATGCGGCGCGTCAGGCGCTGCGCGAACGCCGGCTCGACGAGGCCTATCAGGACTGGCTGCGCCAGACACGGGATCGTGCCTACGTCGAATACCGGCTCGAGGAGCGCTGAAGCGATGGCTTTGCCGCTGATCGCCGTCACCTCCGGCGAGCCGGCCGGCATCGGTCCCGAACTCTGCCTGCGCTTGGTTGAGCGCTCGTTTGCCGCGCAGGTGCTGGTTCTTGCCGATCGCGGGCTGATCGTCGAGCGCGCTGCGGCGGCCGGTTTTTCCGGAACGCTGCGCGACTGGCAACCCGGGCTTTTGCCGCAAGCGGGAACGCTCGACATCCTGCATTTCCCGCTCGCCGTGCCCTCGCGAGCGGGGCAGCTCGATGCGAGAAATTCGCCCTATGTGCTGGCGCTGCTCGATGCCGCGCTCGACGGTTGCCGGTCCGGCAAGTTCGCCGCCATGGTCACGGCACCGGTGCATAAGGCGGTGATCAACACCGCCGGCATCCCCTTTACCGGACACACCGAATATCTCGCCGAGAAGACGGAGACGCCGCGCGTCGTGATGATGCTGGCCGGCGGCGGACTGCGTGTCGCGCTGGTCACCACGCACCTGCCGCTGAAGGATGTGCCGGCCGCGGTGACGCGAACGGCGCTCGAAGAGACGCTGCGCATCGTGCACGCCGACATGGCGAAGAAATACGGGATTGCCGCCCCGCGCATCCTGGTCGCCGGGCTCAACCCGCACGCCGGCGAGGGCGGTTACCTCGGCCGCGAGGAAATCGAAGTGATAGCCCCGGTGCTTGACCAGCTGCGCGCCGAGGGCATGACGCTGATCGGCCCATTGCCGGCCGATACGATGTTCACCCCGCCGATGCTGGCGCAGGGCGACTGCGTTCTGGCCATGTATCACGACCAGGGGCTGACGGCGCTCAAGTACGCGAGTTTCGGCAACGGCATCAACGTCACGCTCGGCCTGCCGATCATCCGCACCTCGGTCGATCACGGCACGGCGCTCGAACTGGCGGGAAGCGGGCGGGCCAATCCGGGCAGCCTGTTTGTTGCCGTCGAGCAGGCGATTGAAATGGTTCAAAAGCTGGTTTAACCACGGCGACACGGCGGGCA
>JBAQRB010000092.1:0-9196 GCA_049295655.1 Rhodocyclaceae bacterium | reverse complement strand
ACACCTTCCTGCGCGATCCACAATTCGCCGAAGCGCAGCGGCCGCAGTGGCTGCTGCGCTTCGGCGCCTTTCCGGTCACCCGCACGCTGCAGAACTGGCTGGCGGCGGCCACGAACGCGCAGCACATCGTCGTCGCTCCCGATTCGCGCTGGCCCGACCCGCTGCACGCCGTCAGCACCCTGCTACAGTCCGACCCGGATAGCGCCTGCCGCGCGCTGCTCGACTGCGCGCCACGCCCGGCCGATGCCGGCTGGCGAGCAACCTTCGTCGAAGCCGAATCAGCCGTCGAGCGCGCCGCTGCAGGCTGGCTGTCGCGCGAGAATTTCGAAGGCGCGCTGATCGCGGCGCTGATCGAGCGCCTGCCGGCCAATCACCGCCTGTTCTGCGGCAACTCGATGGCGATCCGCGACCTCGACGCCTTCTCGGGCAGCGGTGCCAAGCCGCTAATGTTGTTCGGCAATCGCGGCGCGAGCGGCATCGACGGCAACGTCTCGACCGCCGCCGGCATCGCGTGCAGCGGGCCGACAGTTGCCCTGATCGGCGACCTCGCCTGCGCGCACGACATCGGCGGCCTGGCCTGCGCGCGCGGGCTCGACCTCGTGCTGGTGGTGATCAACAACGGCGGCGGCGGAATCTTCGAATATCTGCCGCAGGCGGCGCTGCCCGAGTTCGAACGGGCCTGGCTGACGCCGGCGGCCATCGATTTTGCGCACGCCGCGCAGGCCTTCGGCATGCCGCACCGGCGCGTCGACACGCTGGCCGGCTTTTCGGCGACGCTCGACGCCGCGCTGGCGCAAACCGCCAGCGGGCCGCGCTGTATCGAAGTGATCATCGACCGCGTACAGAGCGTTGCGCAGCACCGCGCCTACTGGGCGAGCGTCGGCGCGAAGTAGACGGAGCACAAGCGGCAGGCAGCGATCACCAATTTTCACCCATTGGAAGAGGCTGGTATTGTACGAAGCCACGCTGACCACGAACCGCCCCCCAAACCCATGCGCATCCTGATCGCCGAAGACGATACCCTGCTGGCCGACGGCCTGTCGCGCGCCCTGCGCCAGTCCGGCTACATCGTCGACTGGGCCAAGGACGGCAAGCAGGCCGACGGCTGGCTCTGCGACCAGGACTACGACCTCGCCATTCTCGACCTCGGCCTGCCCGGCTTCGAGGGCAGCGAGATCCTGCAACGCCTGCGCGGCCGGAAACAGCGACTGCCGGTGCTCATCCTGTCGGCGCGCGAAGCCCTCGAAGAGCGCGTGCGCCTGCTCGATCTGGGCGCTGACGACTATCTCGTCAAGCCGGTCGCGCTGAGCGAGCTCGAAGCCCGCGTGCGCGCCCTGATCCGCCGTGGCCGCTCGGTTCCCGAACCGATGCTGACACTGGGCCGGCTGACGCTCGACACCAACGGCAAGCGTGCCTGGCTCGACGAGCATCCGCTCGATCTGAGCGCACGCGAATGGGCCGCGCTGGAGTACCTGGCGACGCGCGCCAACCGCATCGTCAGCAAGGAACAGATCATGGGCGCGCTGTACAGCTGGGAGGACGAAATCACGCCCAACGCCGTCGAAAAATTCATCTCGCGCCTACGCGTCAAGCTCGAACCGGCCGGCATCGTCATCCGCACCGTGCGCGGCCTTGGCTACTATCTCGAAAAACCCAATGACGCCGCCTGAGTACCCGGCAGCAGGAAACGCCAGCAGTACGGCAAACGCCCAAAAAACGACGGAGAAAGTGGGCAGCAGCCTGCACCGGCAGCTGCTGCGCTGGCTGCTGCCGGCAATGCTCCTGCTGCTGGCGGCGGGCGCCTTGACCGCCTATTCGATTGCCCTGCGTAGCGCGGTCCACGCCTACGACCGCGCGCTGCTCGACACCGCGCTGGCGCTCGCCGGACAAATCCAGACGGAGCACGGCAAGCCCTTCCTGAATCTCTCGAAAGCGGCACAGGAAATACTGCTCACCGACAAGGAGGACCGGATTTTTTTCCGCGTCCTCACCGCCGACGGCCGCGACATTGCCGGCGATCGCGCGCTGCCGGAACCGCCCGCCCAATACCCCAGGGAAAACCGGCGCTACTACGATGCCCGGATCGACGGGCAGCCGGTACGCGTTGCCGCGCTATTCACCGAACGCGAAGGCATGCCGCTGACTATTCTGGCCGCCGAAACGCTGGTCAAACGCAGCAACCTCGTCCGGGAAATCCTGCTCGGCATGCTGCTGCCGGAACTCGGGCTGGTCGCCGCGACGCTGCTGCTGGTCTGGATCGGCATCCGCTCGGGGCTGCGCCCGCTGAACGAACTGCGGCAGCAACTGGCGAAGCGCTCGCCGAGCGATCTGCGGCCGATCGCCGCGCAGGGTCTGACCGAGGAAATCCAGCCGGTGGTCGACGAACTCAACCAGTTGCTGCTCCGCCTCGACGGATCGCTGCTCGCGCAGCGCCACTTCGTCTCGGATGCAGCGCACCAACTGCGCACACCGATTGCGGCCCTGCAGACACAGGTCGAAGTGGCGCTGCGCGAGTCGGAAAGCGAGCAGCGCCCGCAACTCAAGCAGATTCTCGGCGCGGCCCAGCGTCTTGCGCATCTCGTGCAGCAGCTGCTGGCGCTGGCCCGCGCCGAACCGAAGGACGGCCTGGCCGACCAGGCCGTCGATCTCGCCACGGTCGTGCGCGACGTCGCCGAAACCGCGCTGCCGCGCGCCATCGCCGCCGGTCATGACCTCGGGTTCGAACTGGCGCCGGCCGAAGTGCGCGGCTCACGTCTGCTGCTGCAGGAAGCGCTGTGCAATCTGATCTACAACGCGATCCACTACACGCCAACGCCGGGAACGATCACCGCAGGCTGCCGCACGACGGCGGATGGGGCGATCCTGTTCGTCGAGGACAGCGGACCGGGCATTCCGCCGACGGAACGCGAAAAGGTGTTTGAGCGCTTCTATCGGCTGCCGACCAGCCAAGGCGACGGCTGCGGACTGGGGCTGGCGATCGTGCGGCAGATTGCGCGTCAGCACGGCGCCGAAGTGGTCATCGGGAAATCGGCGGCGCTCGGCGGCACGCTGATTGAAATGCGTTTTTCGCCGTAACCGTCCGCTCCAGGCACGGCGCACCCCAAACCGCGCCCGCCGGGCTAAATCACCAGTTGCGTTCCGAGTTCGACCACCCGATTGGTCGGAATCTTGAAGAACTCGGTGGCGCTCGTCGCATTCTTCGACATCAGCGCGAACAGGCGTGCGCGCCAGCCGGCGATATTGCGGTTCAAGGACGGCACCACCGTTTCGCGCGACAGGTAGAAGGTCGTTTCCATCATCTCGAAACTTTCGCCGAAACGGCTGCAGTGCTCGAGCGCACTCGGAATGTCCGGGTCTTCCATGAAGCCGTAACGGATGATCAGGCGGGAAAAGCCCTTGCGCATCGGGTGCAGATACATGCGATCGAGCTCATTGACGTAGGGCGTGTCGGCCGTCTGCACGGTCACCAGGACGACCCGTTCGTGCAGGATCTGATTGTGCTTGAGATTGTGCAGCAATGCCGAAGGAACGCCTTCCTTCGAACTGGTCATGAAAATGGCGGTGCCATCGACCCGGTGCACGTCGCCGATCGAATCCAGAAAAGCGTCCATCGGGATGCTCTGCTTCGCCATTTCCTCGCCGACCAGCCGGCGGCCGAGCCGCCAGGTGGTGAGCACGGTAAATGAGACGAGGCCCATGGCAATCGGGAACCAGCCGCCTTCGGGAATCTTCAGGGCATTGGCGGAAAAGAACGCCAGATCGACCATCAGCAGCGAACCGGCGACGACGGCCACCGCCGACCAGTGCCAGCGCCACATCAGCACCATGACGAAAGCGACGAGGATGGTGTCGATCAGCATCGTCCCGGTCACCGCGATGCCGTACGCGGCGGCGAGGTTGGACGAGTTCTTGAAGCCGATGACCAGCGCGACGACGGCCAGGTAGAGCGTCCAGTTGGTGAATGGGACGTAAATCTGCCCCTCGGCCTTGCCCGAGGTATGGACGATCAGCATGCGCGGCAGGAAGCCCATCTGGATCGCCTGCCGGGCGACCGAAAAGGCCCCGGATATCACCGCCTGCGAAGCAATCACGGTCGCCACCGTCGCCAGCGCGACCATCGGCACCAAGGCCCAGTCGGGTCCGAGGTAGAAAAACGGGCTGGCGATGGCTTTCGGCTCATTGAGCAGCAAAGCGCCCTGGCCGAAGTAGTTGAGGACCAGCGCCGGCATGACGAAACCGAACCACGCCAGACGGATCGGATAGCGGCCAAAGTGGCCCATGTCGGTATAAAGCGCCTCGCCGCCGGTCACGGCAAGGACGACCGAACCGAGCGCCAGGAAGGCAAGGCCGGTATGCGCGCCGACGAAGTCGATCGCGTAAATGGGATTGAGCGCCGCCAGCACGCTCGGATGCCGCGCGACCTCGAGCGCGCCGAGCACGCCGATTATCCCGAACCAGGCGATCATGACCGGGCCGAACAGCATGCCGACCGTTCCGGTGCCGCGCTTCTGGATGAAGAAGAGCCCGGTCAGCACGCCGAGGGTAATCGGCAGGACGTAGGGCTTCAGGGTCGGCGCGACGATTTCAAGGCCTTCGACCGCCGAGAGCACCGAGATCGCCGGCGTGATCATGCTGTCGCCGTAGAACAGGGCCGCCGCGAAGATGCCGAGCAGCGTGACCACCCAGGTCATTCCGGAATTCCGGGCGCGCTCGGTGACGAGCGCCAGCAGCGCCAGGGAACCGCCTTCTCCCTTGTTGTCGGCACGCATGATCACCGCGACGTACTTGATCGACACGAGCACCATGATCGACCAGAAAATCATCGAAAGAATGCCGAAGATATTCTCGGGCGTCACCGGAATCGGGTGATGGCCGTTGAAGATCTCCTTCATCGCATAAAGCGGACTGGTCCCGATATCACCGAAAACGACACCGATGGCGCTGACGGTCAGTGCGGGAAGTGCCTGGCGTGAATGCATGAAAACCTTTTTGCGCCCGGGGCGCTCTTGTTTATGGCACGGCAAATGCAGCACGCCGTCGGCATCATGACGACGACCGTCGGGTAGAAAACGGCCCGACCACACGGCGACGGCGCGCATTGCAACCCGCAATAATATCGTATTCAGTGCGACTGACCCGACTCTGACGGCGTTGGTGGTGCGAGGAATGATCCTGAACGGCATACCCGGCAGGGCAAAAACTTCCGCCAGAGGACTGTTTTAACGAGGTTTCGCCATCCGGATTAATGCTGGCGAATTAGCGATTCGGCGCGCGCATGCCGGCGGGTATTTGCTGCACAACGACAAAGCCGCCCGCAAGCGGCCTTGCCCTCAAGCCGGGGGAACACTCAACAAGGCTTTTTCGGCTGACAGCCTTTCAGTATCCACAGCGAGATCACCCCGGCCGCTTCGTTGGCCATGGCCTTGCGCGCCATCGACAGCACGTCGCGACCGGCATGGCTCTTGGCCTTCGGATCGGCGCCCGCATCGAGCAGGACCTGCGTGTTCTTCGTGCTCTGGATATAGACGGCCAGATGCAGCGGCGTGATGCCGTCGATATCCCTGGCATTGGCGTCGGCGCCGGCGGCGAGCAGGGCCTTGAGCGGCCCGGAATCCGGGTTGGCTGCCGCCAGATGGACCGGCTGCGAACCTTGCGCCGTTCGCGCATCGCGTGCCGCAGGCGTCGCTTGCAGGATTTTCTCGACGTCCCTGGCGTTGCCGATGCGCGCCGCATCGTGGATCGGCTGATCGTTGGCGCCCAGGGTTTTCTGCTCTACACCGATCGCCGGCAGCAGCGTTGCGCCGAGCAGCAAAGCGAACAAGGCGGTACGCGCAACGCGGCAAATCATCGAATTTCGGGAAATCATCATCGCTCTTCTCATCTTGGGAAAAATATTAACCACAACGAACACAACGGGCAGCGCGCAGCCCCCCTGAAGAGGGGCAACGAAAAAACAATGGCTTATATTGTTTCGATGAATCACCCAGCGGGTGAGCAACGAATATCTACAAAACCAAGGCTCTTCGTTGTGCCCGTTGTGCCCGTTGTGGTTAACTGCTTTTTTGCAAGTATCGCTCACAGCCCGCCGAAGCACAGATACTTGATCTGCAGGTACTCGTCAATACCGTGCCGCGAGCCCTCGCGGCCGATGCCCGACGCCTTGACGCCGCCAAAGGGGGCAACCTCGTTGGAGATGATCCCCTCATTGATCCCGACCATGCCGTATTCGAGTTGCTCGGCGACCCGCCAGACACGGCCGATATCGCGCGAGTAGAAGTACGAAGCGAGGCCGTAGGGCGTGTCGTTGGCCATCTGCACGGCTTCCGCGTCGGTCCTGAAGCGGAAGAGCGGCGCCACCGGGCCGAAAATTTCTTCCTGCGCCACGGCCATCGCTGGCGTCACCTCGGTCAGGATCGTCGGCGCGTAGAAATTGCCGCCGCGTGCGTGCCGGCCGCCGCCGAGAACGACCCTGGCCCCCCTGGCCACGGCATCGGCAACCAGCGTTTCGACCTTGCGTACGGCCGCCTCGTTGATCAGCGGGCCGATCTGCGCGCCGGCGGCAAGGCCGTCATCGACCTGCAGCGCCGCCACGGCTTCTACCAGCTTCGCGCTGAAGGCCTCATAAACACCGTCCTGGATCAACAGGCGGTTGGCGCAGACGCAAGTCTGCCCGGCGTTGCGGTACTTGGAAGCCAATGCGCCGCGCACCGCGGCGTCGAGATCGGCGTCGTCGAAAACGATGAACGGGGCGTTGCCGCCCAGCTCCAGCGACAGGCGCTTGAGCGTGCCGGCGCACTGGGCCATCAGGCGCTGGCCGACCGCGGTCGAACCGGTGAACGATAGTTTCCTGACCAGCGGGCTGCCGGTCAGCACCTCGCCGACGACAGCCGGCCGGGCGGTGGTGACGATGTTCAGCACGCCGGCCGGAATCCCGGCACGGCTCGCCAGTTCGGCCAGCGCCAGCGCCGACAGCGGCGTCGCCTCGGCCGGCTTGACCACCGAGGTGCAGCCGGCCGCCAGCGCCGGCGCGACCTTGCGGGTGATCATGGCGATCGGGAAATTCCACGGCGTGATCGCCGCGCTGACGCCCACCGGCTGTTTGATCACCACGAGGCGCTTGTCGGCCGATGGCGACGGGATCACCTCGCCGTAGACACGCTTTCCCTCCTCGGCAAACCACTCGATGAATGACGCACCGTAGGCCACCTCGCCGCGCGCCTCGGCCAGCGGCTTGCCCTGCTCGAGCGTCATCAGCAGCGCGAGGTCGTCCTGGTTGGCCAGAATCAGGCCGTGCCAGCGGCGCAGCAGAACGGCGCGTTCGCTGGCGGTTTTTGCGCGCCATGCGGGCAGCGCCGCTGCGGCAGCGGCAATCGCCCGCCCGGTCTCCAGCGCCCCGAGATCGGGGACGCGGGCGATTTCCACGCCGGTCGACGGGTTGACCACCGCATGGGTGGCGCCGTCGTCGGCATTGATCCACGCACCGTCGATGAAGGCACGGTTTTTCAGCAGGTCGGCATCCTTGAGTTGCATGTTCATGGTCCTTGAAGTGGCGGGCGATCAGTGTTCCGGAACCGTCAACTTACCGCACTTCACGAACTCAATCACAGCCCCTGCCTCAGACGATCTTGTTCTCGGAAGTCTCCGGAGCCTCCGAAGGCGCCGACTTGCCGCTGGCAAACGCCGCTTCGAAATCGGCAAAGCCTTTTTGCACCAGCGCGTAAGTCTTGTCGATATTGCCGGCGATGTCACCGTTCAGCACATTCATGCCTTTCAGGATGTCGCTGGCTTCCTTGAAGCCCTGCTCGAAGCCGCCGCGGATCGTCGTCATGAAATTCTTCAGTACCTCGGCTTCGTCCTCGCCGGCATGGTTCGCCTTGAAGGCCTCGAAAAAACCGGTCGACAGCGAGACGATGCGGCCCGCCGTGCCCTCCGGCGTATTGTCCTGACCGACGGCGTTCTGGATGGCGTTTTCGCCGAACTCCGGCTTCAGCAAGTCGTTGATGCCATTGATCGCCGATTTCAGGAGCAGCGCCAGCGGTTCGTTTTTCGAACCGATCGAGACATCGATCGACGACTGGACGATCGACGCATTGAGTTCGGCGCGCGCGGCGACCCGAGGATTTCTCACCTCGTCCGCTTTGCTCGCTTTCGCGCTGCTCGCCTCGGCTGGCTGGACCGGGCTGTTGGCCGGTATCTGCATTGACATGGTGACCTCCGTGATTGCAACGGTTGACCGACAAGGATGTTCCACAACTCCTTTACGGCTGCGGCCCCCGGATTCTGAAGGGGGCAGCAATTCCTCCGCCGGGTTCCAGCGGATCGATCCATTCGGACTACGCCGGCGCCGACGCCGGATGCAGGGGCAAGTCGCCGCCCTGACCGATACTCACCGGGCAAGACGGCGTAAAACGCCTCCAGGGCTGCGCTGACAGTACTTCCCGTCGCCGCATCCGGCGCAAACAATTCAGGGGGCGAAATGAACATTCGGGCAATGCTGGTCGACGATCACAAGATACTGCGCGATGCACTGAAGAATGTTCTGGAACGCGACGGCGACATCAGCGTCGTCGGCGAAGCCAACAACGGGTCGGAAGCGCTGAAATCGATCAAGGAGATACGGCCTGACGTGGTCATCATGGATATCGGCATGCCCGACATGGGCGGCATCCAGACCACGCTGGCGCTGAAGGCGATGAGCCCGGGGATCCGAATACTGGCGCTGTCGACCTTCTTCGACCGGCGTATCGTCCTGCAGATGCTGGCTGCCGGGGCGAGCGGCTACATCGTCAAATCGGCAGGCAGCGAGGAACTTCTGCGCGGCATCCGTTCGGTCTTCGCCGGCCGGAGCTATCTTTGCCCCGACGTATCGCAGATCATTGTCGATGGCGTACGCGGCACGAAAACCTTCGAGGCCGCCAACGGCGATCGGCTCGGGCGTCGTGAGAAGGAAGTCCTGAAATTGCTCGCGGAAGGCCTGACCTCGTCGGAAATCGGCGCCCACCTGCACATTGCGACGAGCACGGTAGAAGTTCATCGGCGCAACATCATGCGCAAACTCGACCTGCACGGCGTCGCCGAATTGACCAAGTACGCCATCCGCCACGGCCTGACCGAGGTCGACCCGAACCTCCACTAAGGGCTCGCTAATAAATTACTTGAACATACGTTGCTGCGTATTCGGGATGGATGCAAGGCG
>JBAQRB010000091.1:0-27769 GCA_049295655.1 Rhodocyclaceae bacterium | reverse complement strand
TCAGCGCGGCGATCCCGGCACTGGTCAGACCGGCGACCTGGCTCGTCGTCAGGCCCTGGGCGATCTGGCTCGTCGTCAGGGCGGCGACCTGGTTCGTCTTGAACGCGGCAAGATCCCGCGTTTCAAGGGCGGCCACCTGGTCGGTGGTCAGGCCTTGCGCGATCTGCGCCGTGCTCAGACCGGCGACCTGCGCCGTCGTCAGTGCGACGACCTGGTCGGTGGTCAGGCCCTGCGCGACTTGCGTCGTCGTCAGTGCGGCGATCTGGTTGGTCTTCAGCGCGGCGAAGTCGGCGACCTCGAGGGCGGCCACCTGACTGGTGGTCAGACCCTGCGCGATCTGCGCCGTGGTCAGTGCGCCGACCTGGCTGGTGGAGAGGGCGACGATCTGGTCGGTGGTCAGGCCCTGAATATGCGCCGAAGTCAATACTACTAAATCACGTGTTTCAAGCGCTTGTATCTGTGCAGTAGTAAGAGCTGCAACCTGATCCGTCGTGATCCCGGCATAGTCCGCTGTTGTTAAAGACGCGATATTCGTAGTAGATATCAGCCGAACATTCGTCGTCGACAAGCCGGTAAAAAATGAAGCCATGATCAATCCCCTTGGGATAGTAATGTTGCCAACGAATAACGATTAGCTGCGTACACTTACAACAGCTGCGCACAAATTATGCACAAAAAAATACTCTCTATCACGCTTATCGACCGACCTTCTCGAGACTTAAGGCTATTTTTCAAGTTTATTGAAAACAATTACCTCCACGGAAGATTCCGTCAAGCCGAAAAATACCGACGCAATTGATATAATCCGTCCTACCACCCACCATTACCAACACGACTCGCATCATGACAAAAAGATGCGCACCACTCGTCATCCAAGACAAAACCCCGCATCGCCTCATGGACAGATAACGTGCACCTCCCCCGCGATCTTCTTAAGCATTGCAGCTACACCGCCCTCCCCATATTGGCACTGCTCACGACTCAGGCCACTGCCGAAACCCCCGACACTCCAGGCATTTCAGCCAGTGCAATGCTACAGACAGGCCTCGGTTTGTTGCTTATTCTGGGACTGCTTTTTCTTGCAGCCTATCTGCTGAAAAAATTCAACCCGGCCCACAATCTCGGCCGCTCAGGGCTTTTGCGGGTCGTTGGCGGACTGATAATCAGCAATCGGGAACGCATCGTCTTAATCGAAATCAGCGATACTTGGCTTATCGTGGGCATCGGTGCCGGCCAGATGCGGACCTTGCATACGATGCAAAAAGGTGCCCCCCTTCCCCCTTCCGTTGATGAAAAACCTTTCGGGCAATGGCTAAAACAAATGGTCGAGCGCAAAAATGAAGCCAGCTAGTACCAAAGGGTGGCTTTGTGCGGCACTGATGCTACTACCCCTTGCAGCATGGGCACAAGCAAGTGGCATGCCAGCATTAACCAGCACACCCGGCCCGGGAGGAAGCCAGACCTATACCTTATCGGTCCAAACGCTGCTCACACTAACAGCGCTCTCCTTCCTTCCTGCCGCACTCCTGATGATGACCAGTTTCACCCGAATCATCATCGTTCTCTCTCTTCTCCGGCAGGCGATCGGTACCCAAGGATCACCTCCGAATCAAGTGCTGGTTGGGCTGGCGTTATTTCTGACTTTTTTCATCATGTCCCCGGTCCTCGACAAAATTTATGTCGATGCTTACCAACCGCTTTCGGAAAACCGCATTACTTTTGAACAAGCCATCCAGCGTGGGGCGACCCCCCTACGCAAATTTATGCTCAAGCAGACACGAGAATCAGACATCGGCCTGTTTGCGCGACTGGCCGGCGTAAAAAAACTCGAGTCTCCGGACGACATCCCGATGCGGGTGCTGATTCCAGCCTTTGTTGCCAGCGAACTGAAAACCGCCTTCCAGATCGGTTTTGTCATCTACATTCCCTTTCTGGTCATCGACATGGTGGTCGCCAGCGTACTGATGTCGATGGGTATGATGATGATGTCGCCAGTAATGGTGGCACTCCCTTTCAAACTCATGCTCTTTGTTCTCGTTGACGGCTGGCATTTGCTGCTCGGCTCGCTCGTGCAAAGCTTCGGAACATGACGCCCGAAGTTGTCATGGATATCGGTCGCCAAGCCATGGAAATCACCCTGCTGGTTTCCGGCCCCCTCCTGCTGGCGGGTCTCGCGACGGGCCTGATCATCAGCGTGTTTCAGGCAGCCACGCAGATCAACGAAGCAACACTGTCATTCATCCCGAAGCTCGTCGTAATGTTCATCACGCTGATTGTCAGCGGGCCGTGGATGCTTCAAGTCATGGTTGATTACATCCGCCGGCTGTTTGAAAGCATTCCGCAGATCGTCGGCTGAACGCCATGATCAGCCTCACCTCTGCTGAAATCAACGCCTGGATCGTCGCCTACTTTTTCCCTCTGGCACGCATCCTCGCACTGCTGGTGATTGCCCCGCCGTTCGGAAACACCGCCCTGTCGGTGCGCGCACGCCTCCTCCTTGGCTTATCCATCGCGCTAGCGATCACCCCCGCTCTGCCAAAGATGCCCGACGTTGAGCCGGCCTCCGGCATCGGCCTGTGGATTCTCGCCCAGCAAATACTTATCGGATTTTCGATGGGCTTCGTCATGCGCCTTATTTTCAGCGCCATCGACATGGCCGGCAACCTGATCAGCATGCAAATGGGCTTGGGCTTTGCAACTTTCTACGACCCCGCGAATTCAGCGCAAACAGCGGTCATTTCCGAAATCATCGGCCTGCTGGCCCTCCTGCTGTTCCTGTCAATCGACGGGCACCTGATGATCATCGCAACCTTGACGCACAGTTTCACTGCGATCCCAGTGTCGGCAACAGCGCTTGGCCGCGGCACATGGTTGAATCTGGCAAACTTCGGGATCGTCGTCTTCTCTTCCGGGCTGCTACTGTCGCTACCGATCATCGTCGCGCTGCTGATTACCAACATCGCGATGGGCGTTCTCAGCCGCGCGGCCCCCCAAATCAACCTGTTTGCGGTTGGTTTCGGCATCTCCCTGACGATGGGGTTCGGACTGCTCGCCGTCGGTCTGTCGTACCTTGCCACACCACTACAGCACCTGTTCGAGTACGGATTGCAATCGATGCTGGGTTATTTTGTCCCGGCCGGCGGCCTTTAAGTCAGTGCTCGCCTCAAGGTCTCCCGGGCACGGTCTCGGCACGCACCAACTGGATGGTGCCTTCGGAAAAACGGTGGGTAAATGGCGTACTCGACGCGATGCCTTCCGAATAGTCGAGGATACGATAGCTGGAAAATCCTTTTTCTCGCTGCAGTTTCAAGGCGCGCCGTTTAAGGATCATCATCGACTCGCCATCGCCACCCGTACGAAAACTCTTGGCCTCCAGCGCCAGGTGATAGGTTTCGTCATTGATCACTGTTTCCTTGATGCTCCAATTGGGCGCCAGTGGATCATAGACGATAAAAATCAGATCGACAGCAAGAGCAATCTCACCCAGCGCTTCGAACGAATAGGCTTTCGTTGGCGTGACCTGCACCGTGCCGTCCGGAATGAGCGGGCCGACGAAAGCCCCGCCAGTCGGCCCTTCGACAACGGGAATGACGCCGCAGCCCGCAGCCGCAAGCCCGACAAGCAAGATCAGAATTTTTCGCATGCTTCGATAACCAGGAGGATTAAAGGGGCCGCTCCGCTAGAGATAGCTGAACAGATTAAGGCTGCTGATTTTCACGAAGGACTGCTGCGCCGCCTGGAGCTGCATTTGCTGCTTCGACAGCGTCGAGATGGCACTCGCGTAATCCAGATCCTGCAAGCTCGATAAAGTCTCCTGATACTGGGCAGTCAATCCGTCCGCCGAGGCGCTCAGGGAATCGAGTTCGGCGAGGCGCGAACCAACGGACGCCTGAATTCGCAGCGTGTTGTCAAGAAAAGCCTGCATATCAGCTAGCCCGGTGCTGTAGTCAGCCTGGAATGTCGCGTTCAAGCCAATTGGTTTTTCCAGGGTATCGATCATATTCTTGATCGTATCAAAAACACTGCCACCGGTCAGAGCCCCATTTTTATTACTGATTCGCATGAAAACGTCACTGCCGTTCTCACTGGTCGGCATGATGCGTGCCGCATCAACCTGCAAGGTGCGCTGCCCTTGATCCCCGTTATAGGTAACGTAGGCGTTTGCAAAGTTTTGCGGCGGAATCAGGGTTGCAGGTGCGTTTGAATCCACGGGGTCATTGACGGAGGAGAACGGCTGCACATTGGTTTTGAAGCCGGCAAATAGATACTGACCGGCACCATCCTGACTATTGGCGGTTGCCAGAAGCTGGGCAAGCCGTTGGCGCATATCGGTAGCGATCGCCTTGCGATCGGAATCACTGAGCGTCCCCGTGTTACCCGCACGAACGGTTTCCTCAAGAATCATCTGCATGTTCTCGGTCACATCGGAGAGCTTCGTATCTAGCAGTTTCAGGTTATCTCCGGCAGCCCCCTGGTTCTCGATCCGTCGATTATTCACCTCGTTGGCTTGCGTCACCACCAGAGCCTGAGCCGCAGCGACAGGATCGTCCTCGGGCGTATTGACCCGCTTACCCGTCGAAAGATGGCTTTGCGTGCTTAACAAGGCGGATTGATTCCGCTGTACGCCGATGGTGCCGACATCGAATATCTGGCTTGAGCTGACGCGCATGACAATATTCCTTTATCTCAGGGCGAGCAGGGTATCGAACAGCTTGGAGCCGATTTCGAGGATTTTTGCTGAAGCCGCATACGCTTGCTGGTAGCGCAGGATATTCGCCGCCTCTTCGTCGAGATTGACGCCCGACAAGCCCTCGCGCGCCGCCGTCGCCTGCTCGAGGAGCGACTGCTGCGCACTCTGGGTCACCTGAATTTCGCGTGTCTTGTTGCCGACATCGCTGACCATCTGGGCGTACGAAGCCTGGTAGCTCGCCGTTCCACCGGACACCGTATTTTGTGTCTGCAGCTTGCCGAGCAGAACGGCATTCCTGCTGTCGGCAACACCGGCCGTATTGGTGGACAAGGTAAACGTGTCACCGGCGACAGGAACGCCGCTGATGCTAAAACTCATTCCGCTGGAGGAAATCGTATTTCCCGAGCCATAAACGACCGAGCTTCCATCCGAGCCGTTGATATTTACACCGTCGTAGGTAAAGACCACCGGCAAGCCTGCCGTGCTATAGCCTGGGCTAACCACTCCCGGTGTAACCGTCGCCTTGCCGCTATTGGTCGGACCGATCTGCGCCAGAACCGGTGCCGCCGCGGCAAGCAGGTTCGGGTCTCCGGCGATGGCCGCATTGACCGAGAGATTGCGAGAGATTTCCCGGGTCGGCTGGATAAGAAACGAGTCCCCCGGAGTCATCCCCCCGGCCCCGATCGTTATATTGATTCCTTCGGATGCGACGCCATTCGTCTCCGGAGAAAACGCCGCACCGGGAACCAAAGCGGTCGGATCCGTTGCGTTTGGCCAAACCTTGTTGTCGGACAACCGCGTCAAGGTATATTGGCCGCCGATAATTTCAACACGATAGTCGCTGGCCGTTACCTTGCTGGAAAAGTTCGTTCCGTTGATGCCTACAGCATCAAACGCCGCGCTCAGCGTAGCGACCGCGCTATTGGTCGAATTTCCGATCACTTTCGGCGTCGCTGGATTGACCACAAAGAAGTCTGCCTGAAAATTGGCCGATCCCGCGATGTTGCCCTGCCGGTCCTGCCCCAGCGCATGCTGCGCATTGAACGTCTGCGCCAGCGACTGCGCGACCCGGCCAAGCTGGTTGCTCGTCTTGTCGAGCGTTTCGCTCCGGAAACGAAGCAGACCGTTCAGGCTGCCGCCGCTGATCAGCGACTCCGGGAGCTCCTGCGTGGCGCCAGCGCTTTCCAGGCCGATCACCATGCGCGACGGATCAGCAGCCGAAGCGAGCGCCGCAACGGTCGTCACCACCGTGCCGACCACCAGTTGCTGGCCGGTTCCCATGTAAACAGTGTAGTTACCATCGTTCTGCCTGAACGTTTTTACGCCGACCAGCTTGTTGAGTTCGCTCACCAGTTGTTCGCGCTGATCGAGAAGATCGTTGGCCGGTTGCCCGATCGAAGATTCGGCAACGACGATGCGCTCGTTCAGGTTGGCAATCTGCTGCGAGTAGGAATTGATCGCGCTGACGGAACTGACGATCTGGCTATTGACCCCCTCGTACATCTCGGAAATCCGGCTATCGATCGCATTGAATCTCGATGCCAGCGCCTGCGCCGAGGAAACCATCGCCTGCCGGGCCGGCAAGGAAGCGGGATCGCTGGCGACCTGCTGCACCCCCTTGAAGAAATCCTGCAATGCCGGCGAAACGCCGGAATTGGTATCGGCCAGCATGTTGTCGATCTGCTTGATCTGCGAATAAAAGCTGTCGAGTTCACTGACCGTCGTCTGGCTGCGCACGACCTGCGTACTCAAGACACTGCTGTACATGCGCTCGACCGTCGTCACATGGGCGCCCTGACCGACAAACCCCGCGCCAGTCAGCACCGGGATGTTCGTTGCCTGTACCGTGCGCTGCCGGTTATAGCCCGGCGTACTGGCGTTGGTCACGTTATGCTCGGCCGTCAATAGGCCCATTTGTGCAGCCTGCATGCCACTGACGCCGATACTGATCAATCCTGTACTCATGGCGCTAATTCTCCTTCTCTGCCGGTAACGGCAAATCCACCCAATGGTTTAGGCTGAGCGGCTAGCCAACCATCGCCTGACGCAGGGTCGTTCCGTTGATGATGCGACCGAGCTTGTCGGCGTACAGGGGATCGGTGGCGTAACCCGACTGTTGCAATGAACGAGCAAACTGCGTGCCATCCTGTTGACCGAGCACGCCGGAAAAGCGGGCGTTACCGCGCAACAGATTGGCGTAATCGCGGAAGGATTCGGCGTAGGAGCCATAAACCCGGAACTTCTCCACCGACGACTGCGCCACGCCATTCACATATTCGGTGGTCTGCACGTCGGCCGACGCGCCCTGCCAGTTGCGACCGGCCTTGACGCCGAACAGGTTGTAGCTGGGCGCGCCGTCGGCCGTCCGGATTTCGCTCTTGCCCCACCCGCTTTCGAGCGCGGCATGGGCGACCAGGAAGTGCGGGGGGATGCCCGTGGCGCTGCCGGCTTCGGCCGCGTGCGGCCAGATGCGATTGACGAAATCGCGACTGCCCGAGGCAGCGGGCGACGATGGCGGCGCATTGGGCGAGACATTGGGTGCAATTTCGACGGGTGCGCTACGGATACGCTGCGCACCGGTTGTCGCTGTCGAACCGGCAGAACTTGCCGCCTGACGCGCCAGCAGCGACTGCTGCAGCATCTCGAGCGAAGCCTCCGGGTCGACCGGCGTGCCGGCACCCAGATTGCGACCGAGTTGCTGCTCGATCAGCTTGGCAAAACCCATCTTGCCCTGCGACGAGAGGTTCTGCGCCAACTGCTGATCCATGATCGAGGTATAGAAGCGGCTCTGATCGCTATCGAGCACGCCATCCTGCGGTGTCGCATCGCGCATGCTCTTGAGCATCATCTGCAGCAGCATGCCTTCGAACTGCTGCGCGGCCTGATGCAGCCCTGCCTTGGGGTCCTGCTTGAGCTTGGCGCGAACGTCGCCGGCTGACTTCAGGTCGAGAACGAAGCGTTGTGGGTTGAGATCGTCGGCTTTCATGACCGAACAGACGCAACTTACGTGCCAAGCATGTTAAAGCATTTGCTCAAATCACTTCCAGATCGGCGCGCAACGCACCCGCCGCCTTCATCGCCTGCAAAATGGCCAGCAGGTCCTGCGGATTGGCACCGAGGGCGTTGAGCGCCTTGACCACGTCGGACAGGCTGACGCTAGCCTTGACGTGCATCAGCGCAGAGCCTTCCTGCTTGATCTGGATATCCGCCTGATTCGCCGTCGCTGTCTGACCGCCGGCCAGCGCATTCGGTTGGCTGACCTGCTCCTCGTTCTTGATCACGACCGAAAGATTGCCGTGTGCGACGGCACAGGCATCGATCGTCACCGTCTGGTTCATGATCACCGATCCGGTACGCGGATTGACGATCACCTTGGCCATCGTCTGCATCGGGCGCACTTCAAGATTCTCGATGCGGCCCATGAAGGCCACCCGGCTATTCGCGTCTTCTGGCGCGCGCACCCGGATCTGCCGCCCATCGACCGCCTGCGCCGTTCCCGGCCCCATTTCACGGTTGATGACCTCGACGACGCGCTGCGTCGTGCCGAAATCGGCGTTGCTCATTTCGTAGTGGATGAATGCGCCCTGCCCGAGCGGCGTCGGCACTTCCCGCTCGACCGTCGCCCCGCCTGCGATGCGCCCGGCCAGCAGATGATTGACCGTCACCTTGCTGCCCGCCGCCGAAGCCCCCGCCCCGGCGACCAGGACATTGCCCTGGGCCATCGCATAGACCTGGCTGTCGGCACCTTTGAGCGGCGTCATCAGCAGCGTTCCGCCGCGCAGACTTTTGGCATTGCCCATCGACGATACCGTGACGTCAATCTGCTGCCCCGAACGGGCGAACGGCGGCAGACTGGCCGTCACCATCACGGCGGCGACGTTCTTCAGCTGCAGGGACTGCGTGGTGGGCAGCGTGGTGCCGAGCTGCGCCAGCATGTTGATGATGCTTTGCGTGGTAAATGGCGTCTGCGTCGTCTGGTCGCCGGTACCGTCCAGACCGACGATCAGTCCGTAACCGATCAGCTGGTTGTTGCGAATCCCCTGCACGGAAGCCAGATCCTTGATCCGGTCCGCCTGCGCCGGCGTGCTGACCAGCGGCAAGAGGGCACAGGCAATAATTGCCAGGGAACGCAGAAGTTTGCCGGTTTGCTTCGCCACGATGCCACCTACCCAGTTTTTCTCAGAATGGCAGAACGCTAAGGAAGAATCGTGCCAGCCATCCCATGACCTGCGCTTCGCTGATCGCACCGCTTTCCTTGTATTCGATACGCGCATCCGCGACCTGCGACGAAGCGATGGAATTGGCCGAGGTGATGAAGATCGGATTGACGATCCCCGACAGGCGGATGTATTCCGTGCCAAAGCCGATCGATACCTGCTTCTCTCCCGAAACCAGCAGATTGCCATTCGGCAACACCTCGACCACGGTCACCGTGATCGTACTGGTAAACACGTTGTTGGCAGCCGACTCGCCCTTGCCCGACATGTTGTTTTCCGTGCGGGCCGCCAGCTCCGTACCCTGCAGGCCCTTGCCGGGCAGGCCGATTATCGTCGGAACCGTCGCGCTGATGCTGCTGCTCTTGGCGACGCTGGTGTTCGATTTGGTCGACGCCGTATTGGCTTCGGCAATGGTGATCGTCATCGTATCGCCGACGTAGCGCGCGCGCCGATCCTCGAACAGCGGACGCGCCGCGCCCGACTGGAAGATACTGCCGGTGGCAACGATATTGTCCATGCGCGGCGCCGGCCGGGCCGTCATCGGCTGATGCACGTTGGTCGGCGGAACGGTATTGCACGCGACGGTGGACAGCGCGGCGAGAATGAGGAATAGCCTGTTTTTCATGATCGCTCCTTTACATCTGCGACAGCTTGGCCAGCATCTGGTCGGACGTCGAGACAACCTTGGAATTGAGTTCGTAAGCGCGCTGGGTCTGGATCATCGTCACCAGTTCCTCGGCAACGTTCACGTTGGAAGTCTCGACATAACGCTGGTTGAGCGAACCGGCGCCATTCAGCCCTGGCGTACTCGGCGTTGGCGCACCGCTTGATGCCGTTTCCAGATAGAGGTTCTCGCCCATGCTCTGCAAACCGCCGACGTTGATAAACGTGGCGACCTGCATGGTGCCGACCTGTACGGTTGCCGACGACCCCGGCTGGGTCACCGAGACGGTCCCGTCCTTGCCGACCGTCACGCTCAGGGCGTTGCTCGGAATGGTGATGCTCGGCTGCACCGGATAACCGTTGGAGGTCACCATCTGCCCCTGGTTGTCCTTCTGGAATGAGCCGTCACGCGTATAGGCAGTGGTCCCGTCCGGCAGCAAGACCTGAAAGAAACCGGCCCCGTCAATGGCCATATCGAGATCGTTCCCCGTCTGCTGCACCGCACCCTGCGTATGGATACGCGCCGTAGACACGGGGCGCACACCGGTACCGAGCTGTAGCCCGGAAGGAATTTGTGTCGATTGCGAGGACTGGGCGCCGGGTTGGCGGATGGTCTGGTAAAGCAGATCCTCGAAGACGCCGCGTGCGCGCTTGAAGCCGTTGGTACTGACGTTGGCCAGGTTGTTGGCGATCACGTCCATCTGCGTCTGCTGGGCGTCGAGACCGGTACGTGCAATCGAAAGGGAGCGGATCATTCTGGGTCAGTCCTGTGGTTAATCCTAAAAGCGTTAGTTCAGACCACAACGACACAACGGGCACAACGAAGAGCCTTGGTTTTGCATATCTATAAGCCTTTGTTTTTCCGTTGTGTTCGCCGTCCCTCTTCAGGGAGGCTGCGCGCTGCTCGTTGTGGTTAACTGCTTTTTCTATGTCAATTCATCGAAAGAATCTGGCTGGCCTTGCTGGCGTTCGTATCGGCCGTGGTCAGCATCTTGATCTGCATTTCGAACTGGCGGGCGAGGCTGATCATATTGACCATCGCATCCACCGGGTTGACGTTGCTGCCCTCGAGCGTCTGGGTCGCCAGCCGTACCGTCTCGTCGGCTGCCGCCGGCTGGCCGCTCTGCAGGCGGAACAGTCCGTCGCCACCACGTACCAGCTGATCCTCGGGCGGATTGACGAGCTTGATCCGCCCGACAACGTTGACGTTGTTCGGCGTACCGAACAAGGGGATAACTGAAATCGTGCCATCCGGCGCAATCGAAACGCTGTTATCGGGCGGGATCGCGAGCGGACCGCCATCGCCCTGCACGTTCAACCCCCCTGCCGTCTGCAACTGGCCGTTGGCGTTGGTTTGCAGGTTGCCGGCGCGGGTATAGGCTTCACTGCCATCGGCAGTCTGCACGGCGATCCAGCCCGCCCCCTTGACGGCCACGTCGAGTTGCCGGCCGGTAGCCATCATCGGCCCTTGCTCGAAGGCATTGGCGACCGACGCATCGACGACGAAAGCACGGGTCGGCGCCCCCTCGCCCTGGATCGGTACGGCCCGGAACTTGTGCTCCATGGAACGATAACCGGTGGTCGACGCGTTGGCGAGGTTGTTCGCAACGCCAGCCTGCTGCAGGAAGGCGTGCTTCGCCCCCGTCATTGCGGTGTAGATCAGGCGATCCATGGTGTCCCGGCTCCGGTTTCCTGTTCAGGTCAGGGTTTAACGCAGGTTAACCAGTGTCTGCATGATCTGGTCCTGCGTCTTGATCGACTGGGCGTTGGCCTGATAGCTGCGTTGCGCGGTGATCATGGCGACCAGCTCGGCGGTCAGATCGACGTTCGATTCTTCAACGGAGGCCGACTGCAGCACACCGAGCCGACCGGAATTTGGCGCACCGACCAGTTCCGGGCCGGAGGTCGCCGTATCCTGCCACTGGTTGTTGCCGAGCGAGAGCAGCCCGTTCGGATTGGCGAAATTCGCCAGCACCACCTGAGCGAGACTGAGCGACTGACCGTTGCTGTAATTGCCTTTGACGATACCGTCGGCGGCAACGCTCATTCCGGTCAAGTGGCCCGCGGCCGAGCCATCCTGGTTAAAACCGTTGTTTGCCGATGCTTCTCCGTATTGCGAACTGCCCGCCATGTCGAGATCAAAAGCAAGCGGTGCCACGGCATTATTCGGCTTGCCAAGATCGGTCATCACCTGGTCCAGGTTGATGCTGACATTGATTTTCCCGTTATCGACAACGTTGGGGTCGAGAACACCCCATTTATTGAACTGCAGCAATGGCACGGCGGGGGTCAGCGTCACGTTGGCATCGCTGGTTCCATCGACGTTGGCATGCACTTCCCACTCACCGGTATTCGCCGTCTTTGAATAATAGAGGACCAGATTGTGCGGATTGCCAAGCGTGTCATAAACGGATCCCGGCGTCGAAAAGTTGTAGGTGCCGACGTTCGGCGACCAGGCTCCGGTCGTCTCGGGAGCCACAATGCCCGGATTCGGGTCGGTCACCCAGGTAGTTGCCGCCAGCCGGGAATCAAGGTTCACTTTTGCCTGCACCCCCTGAAGCGACCCGGTGCCGGCACCGGTCGCGATCGGCTTGATATCGTCGGCGCTCAACTTGATCGGCCCCGGCGCCGAAGGGATGACAACGCCGGTCACCGCATCGACCGGATAACCGGTCAGCTTCGCCGTTTGGTCATTGACCACGTAACCCTCCTTGTCGAGGTGGAACTGTCCGCTGCGAGTATAGGAAAACGAGCCACTGCTGTTCTCCATGCGGAAGAAACCGCCACCGTTGATGCCGATATCGAGCGGGTTATTGGTCGTCGAAATATTGCCTTGCGTGAACTGCTGTGCGATTGCGGCGACCGATACGCCGACACCGATCTGCGACGCACCGGCCCCATTCAGCGAGGCGGCGAAGACGTCGGCAAAATGCGTCTGCCCCGACTTGAAGCCGACCGTCGTGGCGTTGGCGACGTTGTTGCTGATCACATCGAGCTGCTTCGCCGATGCGCCGAGTCCGCTGAGTCCTTGTTGGAAAGCCATTTTTGTCCCCTGCGTTTAGAGTATTTCTTGCACGTTCTTGAAATCGACGGTGCCGAGACTGCCCAGGTCGAGCTGAAAACCGCCCGCTGTTCGGGTCACAGCAGAAACCGTGCCCAGTTGCAGTGCGGTCGCCGCGATGCTGGCGCCACCTTGTGTTGCCGTTACCTTGAAAGTGTAGTTGCCGTCCGCTGCAGCCGTCTTGGCGGAAGTCTTGCCATCCCACACGAAACCGAAATTTCCCGCGGCTTTCGGCCCCAGCTCCTCGGTCTGCACGACCTTGCCTGTGGCATCGAGAATATCGATGCTGACCCGATCGGCCGCTGCCGAGAGCGATGCGCCGCCCAAGGCCTGGCCACTCTGCAGGGCAATCGCCCCCCCCGGTACCATGACGCTTTTGCCGATCAGTCCGGCCGCCTGCATCGCCTGGCCGCTGTTGTAGACATCGAGCATCTGCCCCATGGTCGTGTTCAGCTTTTCGATGCCGCTGACCGTGTTGATCTGCGCCAGCTGGGTCGTCACCTGCGCATTGTCCATCGGGTTGAGCGGGTCCTGATTCTTCAACTGCGTCACCAGCAGGGTCAGGAATCGATTCTGGCTCGCCGCTTCGGCTGTTTCTGTCGTGCTGGTCGTCTTGCCGGTATTGGCCGCATTGATTGCAGCGAAGGTGCTGGCGGCGGTGTTCTGGTTGGTCGCGGCGACTGTGCTCATTTCATTCCCCCTAAAACGGCTTGTTACTGACCAAGCGTCAGCGTTTTCAACAGCAGCTGCTTGGCGGTATTCATCACTTCTGCATTCGTCTGATACGAACGCGAAGCCGAAATCATGTTGACCATCTCATCGACCACGCTGACGTTGGGCATCGCGACGTAGCCCTTCTCGTCAGCCGCCGGATGGCGCGGGTCATAAACCATGCGTGCCGGACTGGCATCCTCGACGACCTGCTGGACACGCACGCCCTGCGCCGCATCGCCCTGCACCGGTGTCGCCTCGAAGACGACCTGTTTGGCGCGATAGGGCTTGCCATCGGCACCGACCGCGCTGTCGGCGTTGGCCAGGTTGCTGGCGACGGCGTTGAGACGCATCGACTGCGCAGTAAGGGCGCTGCCCGCGATGTGAAAGACGCTGAAGACGCTCATGACCGTAATCCTTAAGCCTGTGTCGCCGACATCAGCAACTTGATCTCGTGCGAGATAAACGTAACGCTGGCCTCATAGCGCAGCGCGTTCTCGGAAAACTGGGCTCGTTCGACGTCCATCTCAACCGTATTGCCATCGACGCTCGACTGCTGCTCCTTGCGATACATCATGCGGGCCGGTCCGCTGTTGATGCCCCCCTGCAGATGCTGTGCCGCCGTATTGGCCAGCGGCAGGTTGCCGGAGCTGCGCCCGGCAACCGCATCCTTCAGCGCTACCGAAAAATCGAAATCACGCGCCTTGTAATTCGGCGTATCCGCATTGGCGATATTCGCTGCCAGCACTTCCTGCCGATTGGCGCGCAGACTCAGCGCCTGCTGCTGGAAGAAAAGTGCGTTATCGAGTTTGCTGACCACGTTGGCTCCGGTTTGATAGTCTGACGCCGACAATCAACGCAATACTCATGCCACTTTCAATTGTTGCTATTGGCAATGAAAGTTGCGGCGGAGACTGGCACGTGCCGGCGAATTGCTGCCGGCCTGTCGGCAAAAATTGCCGACAGGCCGCCAAAAAAGGCTTCGGCAATCCATTTCGCTATCGGCCAAGGATCAGGCAGAATGGCAGGATGAGTACTTCACACTGCCGTTCCAAATTTCTGATGCCGCTGGTGCTGCTTCTGTTCCTGCTGACCGGCAGCTCGCTGTCGCAAGCACAGAACGCTCTGGCGGACACGCTGGATCATTACCTGCGCGCACAGACGCAGGGACTGCCTGGCAAAGTGAGCTACCACATCGGGCAACTCGATCCCCGCACCCAACTGACCCCCTGCAGTGCTTTTGAGCCTTTCCTGCCGGGCGGCAGCCGCCTGTGGGGGAAAGCCACGGTTGGCGTGCGCTGCCTTGGCCCATCGACCTGGACTATCTACGTTCCCGTCCAGGTCAGCGTGACCGGCAACTACCTCGTTTCAACACGCCCGATGACGGCCGGCCAACTGGTCACAGCAGGCGATATCGTCACCCGTAACGGCGATCTGAGTTCGCTGCCGGCAAGCATCCTCACCGACCCGACACAGGCCATCGGAAAAACCGTGAAGAACGGGGTTTCTGCGGGACAACCGCTGCGCAATGACCAGCTGATCGCGCCGTGGGCCGTCCAGCAAGGCCAGAGCATCAGGCTAGTCTCGAAGGGATCGGGCTTCAGCGTGAGCAGCGAAGGCAAGGCGCTCAATAATGCGGTAGACGGACAGGTTGTTCAGGTGCGAACGGGGTCTGGGCAAACACTCAGCGGAATCGCTCGTTCAGGTGGAATGGTCGAAGTGTCTTATTGACCAACGATGCCGCTCTGGCACAAATAGTGCTAAAGTTTATTTACTTTCGACCGTTAGCTCGATTGCGTAGAAGAACCTTAGGGGTTTCACCATGAAAATCGATAATTCAATCAGTTCCGTTCCAAGCCAGGCCGTTAGCGAAACGCGTGCGCGCTCCTCGGAAAAAGCAGCCGCCAGCGCAAGCTCGGGTGTTGACAGCAATGTCCGCCTGAGTGGGCTTTCAGCCCGCCTGCAATCTTCGGAAGAAGCGCCGTCGTTTGATGCGGCACGCGTCGCGCAAATCAAGCAGGCGATTGCCGACGGAAAATTTCAGATCAACACCGGCGCGATCGCGGACCGACTGATATCGTCGGCACGCGAGCTGGTCAATTCCGGGCGGCGCGCCTAGTTTCGTTCGACAAGAACATTCAAGATGGTCGATTTGTTGCGCACCCTCGAGGCCGAAGCCGAATCGGTACAGCGCTTTGTCGAGTTGCTCAAGGATGAGCAACTTGCACTCGAGGAAGGCCAGATTGATGATCTGATCACTTTTTCAGAGCGCAAAAGCGACGTCGCTGCGGAGCTTGCCACACTGGCAAAGCAACGCAATCTTGTGCTCGCTGCCGCGGGAATGAAAGCGGATCGTTCCGGAATCGAAACCTGGCTCGAACGCGAACCGGCGGATCGGGGCGCACGTAGCGTCTGGTCACGCGTGCTGGCGCTGGCCAGCGAGGCCAGCGAACTAAACCGCGTCAATGGCGAACTGATCCGGATCCGGATGCAAAGCAATGCCCAACTGCTCGCCGCAATGCAGGGAGCATCACGGACATTGCATCTGTACGGCCCCGATGGCCAGACCGCGCCGCTACTCAGCCGGCGCATCAACGACGCAGCGTAACGAATCCAGGCAGGGTGCCTCAACGCACCGGCTGCTCGGGAACGGAGGCTTCGACGCGTGTTTCAGCGGCTTGCTCGAAATTCACCTCGGTACCTTTTTCAGGAATAGCCGAGTCAATCAGGATTGACACCCGACGATTGCGCGCCCTGCCATCGGCCAGCAGGTTGGGCTCTACCGGACGGGTGTCTGCATAGCCGATCGCCGTCAGCCGCTCAGGCGCCACGCCGGCGTCCGCAAACAAACGCAATACGGTCGTTGCACGCACCGCCGAAAGTTCCCAGTTTGAGGGAAATTGCAGCGTGTTGATCGGCAGGTTATCGGTATGACCTTCGATGGTGATCGGAAAATCGGAAGCCACCAGCACATCGGCAATGCCGCGCATGGCAACGACCAGCTGAGGATGGAGAAGCGCCTGCCCTGGCGAAAACAGGATGCTGTCGTTGATTTCGATCGTCACGCCACGGCTTGTTTCGAGGACCCGCACCTTGCCCTGTGCGATCAGCGGCGCCAATACTTCCAGAATACTTTTGGCGACATTACGCATCTTGTCGCGCTGCTTCAGCTTTAGCGGATCCGGGGGTTTTTCGGCTGTCGTCGATTTCCGGACTGCTGGCGAGGTCGCGACGACCATCGGAACCGGCCCGGAGGTACTAGCCGGTGAGTTACGAAATGCATTGACCATTGAATCGCTCAATATCCGGTATTTCCCTTCATTGATGGTCGATAGCGCATACATGACAACAAAAAAAGCGAAAAGCAGGGTAATGAAGTCAGCGTAGGAAACCAGCCAGCGCTCGTGATTTTCGTGCTCTTCCTCACGCTTTCGACGCGCCATGGCTTTAGAGACTATAGCCCTTGAGGCGGATTTCAATGATGCGCGGATTGTCGCCGTTGGCGATACCCACCAGTCCATCGACAATCATCTCGCGCTGCACCACGAGTCGCCCGATATGGGCCTTGAGCTTGTTGGCAATCGGCAAAAAAACCAGATTGGCAAGCCCGACACCATAGATCGTCGCCACGAAAGCGACCGCAATGCCCGCACCAAGCTTGGATGGATCGGAGAGATTCTCCATGACGTGAATCAGTCCCATGACCGCCCCGAGAATGCCGATCGTCGGCGAATAGCCACCAGCTGATTCCCATACCTTGGCCGAGGATTTCATCGCATCTTCAAAAGTATTGATATCCACTTCCAGCACTTCACGCAGACGATCGGGCTCAGCGCCATCAACGAGGAGTTGCAAGCCCTTTCTCGCAAACGGGTCCTTCATCTGGTCGATCAAGCCTTCCAGAGCAAGCAGCCCCTCACGGCGTGACACCTGACTCCAGTTCCCGACCTGCTTGATCAGATGCGCATGATCGACCACCGGCGGGAACCAGACCCACTTGACCATGCGTACCCCGCGCGCGAACGTGGCGTAGGGGCTTTGCAGCATCACCGCACCCAGCGTTCCACCGGCAACAATCAGCAATGCGGTTGGCTGCGACAGCGATCCGATGTGCCCACCTTCGAGAACCTGGCCACCGACAATTGCCACCATGCCAATCAGCAAACCAAGAACACTGATTTTATCCATTGTGTTTGGCTTTTTTCTTGGTGGAAGCTGGCGCAGCCTCGCCGAACAGGCGAGCACGCAAGCGTAGGACGGCTTGGCTGTGCAACTGGCAAACGCGCGATTCGCTCACCCCCATCACCTCCCCAATCTCGCGCAAGTTGAGATCCTGCTCATAATAGAGCGCCATCATCAGCTTCTCGCGCTCCGGCAGCACGTCAATCCCCTGCACCAGCGCCTGCTTCAAAGATTCTTCTTCAAGCAGGTTCGATGGGTCATTGGCATCATCGGTCAGGTGGTGCTCAAGAAAAGCATCCCCGCCATCTTCGACCATGTCTTCAAAATAGATCAGCTGATGCCCGCGAGCATCCTGCAACATCTTCTGGTAGTCCGCAAGCACCATGCCGAGCGCATCAGCAAGCTCCTGCTCGCTCGGCGGGCGGCCATTCTCCTGCTCCAGCTGTGAAATTGCCGCTTCGATGCGTCGAAAATCGCGGCGTAGGCTGCGTGGTAACCAGTCATTTTCACGCAAACCGTCAAGCATCGCACCGCGTACGCGCTGCGCCGCGTAAGTTTCAAACTGGGCACCGAGCCCCGCTTCAAAGCGGTTGATGGCGTCGAGCAGGCCGATCATGCCGTTCTGCACCAAGTCATCGACGTGGACGCTCGCCGGCAAACGCGCCATCAGATGATAGGCGATACGCTTTACCAGCGGAGCAAAACGCTCGACCTGCTGATTTTTGTGAAGCTGACCCGCAGCGTTATACATTAGAGAGGGGGCAGTCAGGCGCGGATGGCAATGGGATCGGTGTGTCGGCTCAAGTGAAGCAATTGTTGCACAAACTGCTCGAGACCGCCGCTTTCATTATCTGGTGACGGCCAGTTCAACAGGTCTGTCGCCAAAGTGCGAAAGGCTTTTGCCGCAGGGGCATCGGGAAACAAACCGACAACAGGCTGACAAAGGCGTGCTGCCTGGCGCAGATGCTCGTCGAGGGGAACATATCCGGCATAATCGAGGCAGGCCAGGCCGCGGCTGCGGGTCACTTGGGCGATGTTGCCATGAATCGCCTCGGCCTCGTCGCCCCCCCGCACCCGGTTGACCAGAATGCGGAAATTCTTGCGTGAATAGCCGAGGCTTACCTTTTTGATCAGGGCATAGGCTTCGGTAATCGATGCACCGGTCGCCGAAATCACGACCACGGCATCGTGCGCAGCCAGGCCTAGCGGCGAAAAGCCGAGTGGATGATCGAGCGAGGTGTCGACGAGAATCACATCTGCCGGCCGCTCCATCTCACCGAGACTCTCGAGCAGCGTTTCCTGCTGCGCGGCATTCAGCTTGCCAAGCTTTTTCACCGCACGCGCCGCAGGCAGGATCCGTACGCCGGGAGCGACCATCAGCAAGACCTCGGCGAGGGACTTCTCGCGATTGATCACATGATGCAGATCGTAACGAACCTCCGCACCATAAAGCGATGCGACATTAGCTTCCGTATTTTCGTCAAGAACCAGCACTTCCTTACCTTGCCGCGCCAGTGCCGCGGCGAGATTGGCAACCGATATGCTTTTTCCGACGCCAGCACTTCCTGCCGCAAAGGTAACAATGCGTGATTGCTCTCGACCAAACAGACGACGCAACCCCGCCGCTTGATCACCGCGCAGGTCAGCCACGACGGCCACCGATGGCGTGCATGCTCGAACTCGAATTGGCCATTATCAGACCAGGCTCGACACCGTCAAGACGGTGTGGCGAGCTTTCGGGGACATCCTTGAAAGCGCGATGCAGCAGATAGCCTCGGTTTGGCAGATGCAGATCCTCCGGAACCCGCTGGCCGTTGGAGACGTAATGCAGGCGCAGTCCGTGCCGCATGATCACATCCAGCGACGTGGCAAGACTGGCGGCCTCATCAACCTTGCTGAGAATGCAGCCGGCAAGATCCGGTCCGTTATAGGCATGCACCACATCGTCGAGCGTATCGCCGCGACCTGTCGCCGAGAGTAACAACAGGCGTTTTACATTGCTGGCACCGAACATGGCCACCTGCTCGCCGACCAGTCGGTCACGCTGGCTCATTCCCATCGTATCGACCAGAACCATGTGCTTGTGCTGCAAATCCTGCAGTGTCTGCTGCAATTCTGCGGCATCCTTTACCACATGCACCGAGACGCCAAGAATACGTCCATAAATTCGCAATTGTTCGTGAGCACCAATCCGGTAGCCGTCGGTGGTCACCAGCGCCACCTTGCTCGCGCCATGGCGCAGCACGCAGCGGGCCGCCAGCTTCGCCGTCGTCGTTGTCTTGCCAACCCCGGTGGGGCCGACCAGCGCGTAGATTCCACCCCGATCAACGATGTCGTGCTCGGCACCAATCGTCAGGAGCGAGCGATCAGCCCCCCCCTTCGCCCAGGCCACCGCCTCGACGATGTCCAGATCGCGCGGCAATTCCTGAAGCAATTCGCGGGCAAACTGCGGGGAAAATCCGGCATCAAGCATCTGGCGCAGGACCTCCGTCTTGACCGGCTCCGAACGCGCCGACTCACCCCAGGCATAGCCAGCCATGTGCTGCTCAACAATCTTGCGTAGCGAACGGATTTCGTCCATCACTGCGGCAGGAACGACTTCGGCCTCGGTTTTGACAGCGCTGTTCCGAGCCAAGCGCTCGACATCGGCCTGCGGCGCTGGGCGCTGTGCCGGCTGTACTGGCTGTACTGGCTGTACCAATGGCCGAGTGGCTGGAGCTGTTGGCCGGGACGGCGCCGAAGGAGTTACGGGCCTGGCGGCAGCAGCCTGCTGAGCCGGTGCGGACAATTTGACGGTGTAATCTTCACCGACGGACGAAGTATCGCGGACCGGTGTCGGCACAATCATCGCCATGTCTTGCGCGGCGACGGCCATGATCTCGACGCCGCCGGGAATGGCTCGATTGGACAGAATGATCGCGTCTGGCCCGAGCGTTTCCTTGACCTTGCGTAACGCATCCCGCGCTGTTGCCGCGATGAATTTTCTGACGTTCATGCCCTACCTCCGATGATCGAGGTGACCTTGATGGTTTTGCCTTCAGGCACTTCGTTGTGAGCGAGGACCTTGAGTTGAGAAATGCCACGCCGCAAGAAACGGGATAGCAGAGTACGAATATTTCCGGGCACCAGCAGCACGGCCGGCAAACCGAGTTCCTCTTGGCGCTGGGCTGCGGCAACCGATTCACGCACCAGCGTATCGGCGAGGCCTGGCTCGATGCCGGCGCTCTCGCCGCTACCGGCCACGGCCTGCAGCAGAACACGTTCGAGTTGCGGATCAAGCGACATGACCTGAATTTCAGTCCCGCTCGGGTAAAGCTGCTGGACGATGGAGCGTCCCAGCGCAACTCTCACCTGAGCGGTCAGCGCTTCGGGGTCCTGCGTGCGCGTTGCGCTCTCTGCCAGGGTTTCGATGATGGTGCGCATGTCGCGGATGGGCACGCCCTCTTCGAGAAGGTTCTGCAAGACCTTTTGCAGAACGCCGAGCGGCAACACCTTCGGAACGAGGTCCTCGACCAGCTTCGGCATTTCCTTGGCCAGATGATCGAGCAGCGCTTGCGTCTCCTGCCGCCCCAGCAACTGGGCCGCATTCGACAAAATGAGGTGGTTGAGGTGGGTCGCTGTCACCGTACTGGGATCGACCACGGTGTAACCGAAAGCCTGAGCCTGATCACGCAGGGCTGGCTCGATCCAGATCGCCGGAAGGCCGAAGGCGGGATCAACTGTCGCCACGCCGTGCAAGGTTCCGGCGACACGTCCCGGGTTGATCGCCAGCAAATTACCGGGGAACGCTTCTCCCTGCCCGATTTCTACCCCCTTCAGCAAAATCCGGTAGGCGTTGGGCTTCAGCTCAAGGTTGTCGCGGATATGTACCGGGGAAACAAGGAAGCCAACCTCTTGCGCAAACTTCTTGCGAATCCCGCGGATCCGGCGCAACAACTCGCCATCCTGCGCCTTGTCGACCAGAGGAATCAGGCGATAGCCGACCTCGAGACCGAGCACATCCAGGGGCACCACGTCCGCCCAGCTGGCTTCCTGCGTTTCGGGGGCAGGAACTGGGGCCACGCTAACCGGCAAGGGCGCGACATCATGCTTGCGCTGGTCGAGTTTCCAAGCCAGCACGCCAAGCGCGGAAGCAAGGGTGATGAAGACAAAATTCGGCATTCCCGGAATCAAGCCGAGAAAGCCGACGATCGCAGCAGTCAGTCCAATGACGCGTGGATTGCTGAACAGCTGGGCAGTAAATTGCGCCGAAATATCCTGATCATCGCCGACCCGGGTAACGACCATACCCGCGGCGATCGATATGATCAGCGCCGGAATCTGGGCGACTAATCCGTCGCCAATGGTCAGCAGCGTATACACCTTTGCCGCAGTGGCGATGTCGAGATTGTGCTGAAGCACACCCACAATCAACCCACCAACCACGTTTATCAACATGATCATGATGCCCGCGACGGCGTCACCGCGAACGAATTTCGACGCACCGTCCATCGAACCGAAAAAGTCGGCCTCCTGCGAGACTTCCTTGCGGCGACGGCGCGCCTCGTCCTCGCCGATCAAACCAGCGTTCAAGTCAGCGTCGATCGCCATCTGCTTGCCTGGCATCGCATCAAGCGTAAAGCGCGCACCCACTTCGGCCACCCGGCCAGCGCCCTTGGTGATCACAACAAAATTGATGATCACCAGAATCATGAACACAACGATACCGACCGCGTAGTTACCGCCAACGAGGAAATGACCGAAGGCCTCGACCACCTTGCCGGCGGCATCGGGTCCGGTATGCCCTTGCAGCAGGACAACCCGCGTCGAAGCAACGTTGAGCGAGAGGCGCAGCAAGGTTGTCACAAGCAGCACGGTGGGGAATATCGAAAACTCAAGCGGCCGCATGACGTTCATGGCGACCAGCATCACCACGACCGAGATCGCGATGTTGAATGTGAAGAGTACGTCCAGGGCAAACGGCGGCAGCGGCAGCACCATCATTGCCAGAATCATCAGGATGAGCAGCGGACCGACCAGTTGGCGGACATTGAAGCGGCCAAGCAGGGTTTGCAGTGTCATCGTTGCACTAGCCATTCATAGGCTCCGGAACGAGTTCCGCCGGCACGGAAATTTCACGTGGCGGCATCGGATAGCTACCGCCCACCTGGCGCCAGTTGCTTAACTGATAAACATAGGCCAGCACCTCGGCGACTGCTGCATAAAGTGCGGCAGGAACCTCCTGGTCAAGATCGGTATGGCGGTAGAGTGCTCGCGCCAGAGGGGGCGCTTCGAGCATGGGCACGCCATGCTCGGCACCGAGTTCGCGTATTTTCAGCGCAAGCTCGCCCCGCCCCTTGGCAACGACTTTCGGCGCCCCCATCCCGCTCTTGTAAGCCAGAGCGACGGCAAAGTGTGTCGGGTTCGTGACAATAACGTCGGCCGTAGGCACTGCACCCATCATCCGCCTGCGTGCGGCTTCGCGTTGCAAGGCACGGATTCGGCCCTTGACTTGTGGGTCGCCTTCGCTCTCCTTGGACTCCTGCTTCAAGTCTTCGCGCGACATCTTGAGCTTGTCGTGGTATTGCCAGAGCTGAAAAGGAACATCGACGGCAACAATCAGAACCATGGCGGCAACACAGGCAGCAAAGCTGTAGTTAACCAGACTCCCTGCCATCGCCAACCCCACCTCGATTGGCTGCGCGAAAATCGACAGCAGATCACCACGCTCACTCCAGATCACCCAGGCCGCAACACCTCCGAGGACAACCGCCTTGGCGATTGCCTTGAACATTTCGGCCAGTCCGGACATCGAAATCAGCTTGGCCAAGCCCTTGATCGGATCGAGGCGCGTCAGATCGGGCAGCAAGGTAGCCGGAGCAAAGTTCCAGGACCCGAGCAGAAGCGGGCCAAGCACCGCCGCCACAACCAGCGCGACCAGCAATGGCAGGAAGCCAAGGACCGCATCAAACGAAAGATCAGCAAAGCGGACCAGCATCAACTGCGGCTCTTGCGACAGTGGAAGATCAAGCGTCAAGCCACGACGGAGAAGCGCAGCCATGCGCTGCATCAGCCACGGACCTGCAATCCAGAAGGTACCCACAGCGCTCAACAAAACCAGAAATGCGCCAAGCTCACGTGAACGTGGCACCTGACCTTCCGCGCGCGCCTTCTCCAGGCGCCTGCCTGACGCTGGTTCTGTTTTCTCGACGTCGCTGTCTTCGGCCATTATCGGCTTTCAGTAGATTTCCGCCCATTATAGGAAAAAACTATAAAAAATAAAGGGGTATGAGATCTTTTTTAGACTGATTCTCGAATAGTAGCGAAGACGCAACAGATGCTTCGTATGCCCGAAAAAAAACAGGGGGCAAAAGCCCCCTGTTTAAGCAGCGGATTACTGGTGCATTTACGCTGAGAACTCCAGCGCGCGACTGCGACCACCACGGGAATCGGCGTCGATCAGCGAACTGAGGTCGGAGAGCAACTCCTTCATGTCGAGAATCAGGACGATCTGGCCGTTGGAAAGCGTGGTGACTCCGGCTACACCGCGCGGGCGGAAGTCGGCAAGCGACTTGATCACGGCATCGTCACGTCCCGCAAAACTATCCACCGACAGAATAAAGCTCCGTTCGGCAGTCTGCATCAGCACACCATATTCCGGGTGCTGCAACTGCGGCCAGCCAAGCAGGCGTGAGAGGGCGATCACCGGCAGAATCTCACCGCGGACGACCAAGGTCTCCTTACCGCCAACCTCGCGCATCTTCTCCTTCTCGATTGGCAGAATTTCTCGCACCATCGACAACGGCAAGGCAAATGGCTGGTCGCCAAGCAAGACGAGCAGCACAGGCAAAATTGCCAGGGTCAGCGGCAGTGAAATGATGAAAACGGAACCCTTGCCCGGCTCCGAGCGGATTTCCACCGAGCCGTTGAGCTTCTGGATGTTGGTCTTCACCACATCCATGCCGACGCCGCGCCCCGACACCGCCGAGGCTTGGGCCATCGTTGAAAAACCCGGCAGGAAAATCAGGTTGAGGCTCTGGCGGTCGTCGAGCGTGTTGGCCTCCTCCTCGCTGATGATTTTCTTTTCGATCGCTTTGGCACGGATTCGCTCGGCGCTCATGCCACGCCCATCGTCGGCGATGATCAAAACGATGTGATCACCCTCCTGGCGCGCCTCCAGACGGACGACACTTTTTGCCGGTTTTCCGGCAGCCTGCCGTTCAAGCGGCAATTCGACGCCGTGATCAACCGCATTGCGGATCAAGTGGATCAAGGGATCGGCCAGATCCTCGATCATGGTCTTGTCGACTTCGGTTTCTTCACCAACCAGCGTCAACTCGACATCCTTGCCGAGCTGACGCGCGAGGTCACGCGCGATACGCGGATATTTCTGAAACAGGCGACCGATCGGCTGCATCCGCGTTTTCATCACGGAATTCTGCAGATCAGAGACCAGCAGATCAAGTTGACTGACCGCCTGATCAAGAGCATGCAAGGTTTCGGTATCGTTTTTCCCCGAAAGAATGTCAGCACGCAAACTGGTCAGCCGGTTCTTGGTCAAGCCGATTTCGCCGGACAGGTTGAGCACCTGGTCCAGACGGGACGTATCGACACGGATCGTGCTCTCACGCGCGGTGGCGCGTTCCTCGACGCGTCGCCCACCGCCGGCCGCAGATGCAGCCGCAGCCGGTTGATCAACCACACGACGGCCTTCTGGCGCGAAATGAGGTTCCTGCTGCGCAACTTCTGCCGCAGTAATCACCTCAACCGGCCCCGTCGGCGCTGCGACGGCAGCCGGTTGCTGACCAGTCACAGCACCATGCAACGCTTGCCAGTCCGGACCGGACTCGTTATCGGCCGCAACAAAAAGCTCGGGCGCAGACGAAGTAAACAATTCCACCGCAGGAGTTGCCGAGGCAGGGGCGGCGGCAGCAGGAACCGCTTTTGCCACGGATTCTGGGGTTGCATGCAAATCACCCTCGAGAGCCGCGCGTAGAGCCGCGAGCACTTCGGGTGGAGACGGACGCGGTTGCATGGCCTGCGCAAGCTCGTTGAACATGTCGCGAACACCCTTGGTCGCAGCCATGATGGTATCCATCAACTCCGGGGTCAGCGTCATCTCACCGTTACGGAGTTTATCAAACAGATTCTCGGTCAAATGACAAAGTGTCACCAGCTCACTGGCATTCAGGAACCCGGCACCGCCCTTGATCGTGTGAAAACCACGAAAAATGTCATTCAGAAGGCGAGTGTCGTCCGGCGACTTTTCCAAATCAACCAGCTTGTTGTCAACGTCCGAGAGAAGGTCACTGGCTTCCTGCAGGAAATCCTGTAGAAGATCTTCCATCCCGCTAAAATCGCTCATACTGAATCTCCTAGAAGCCTAGGGTGTCAAGCAGGTCATCGACCTGCTGCTGACTTGCGACGACATCGGTACGCCCCTCAGCGTTAATCACCGGCCCGTTGAGCAGACTATTTACTGACTCGGTGCGCTTTTCGCCCGGCATGGTTTCAATGAGCACGCCCATCAGTTGCGCTTCCAGCTCCTGAGCAACGGCAATCACTTTCTTGATGACCTGACCGGTCAAGTCCTGAAAATCCTGCGCCATCATGATTTCAAGCAGTTGCCCCTTGGTGGCACCCGTCTTTTCCGGCAGCCCTTGCTTCAGGAATGCACGGGTTTCCTCGGCAAGCTTCTTGAAATCGGCAACCGGCATCTGGTTGGCAAACAGGGCATCCCACTTGGCACCAAGCGCAATCGCGTCGCTCTCCAGCTGATCCTGAATCGGGTTTGCAATATCGGTGGCATTAAGTACGCGACAAGCAGCCTGCTCGGTCAGATTGGCAATATATGCAAGGCGATCCTTTGCATCAGGAAGCGCGCTAACTGTTTTCTCAACCAATTTGTCATAGCCAAGATCGCTGAGCGTGTCATGCAACTGCCTCGCCATCACACCAACACGCTGAAATACCTTGACCTGCCCCTGCCAATCATCGCCATTCGGAGCAGCATCAGCAGTTGGGGGCTGACCGGCCACGGTATCAAACAAGGCCTGCAACTCGTCGGAATCGTCAGTCACACCACCACTTTCTCGGGCCTGCTGCATCAACGACGGTTTGGCGGGTGCGACCGGGGCGGGATCAGGTCTATCACTTCCCGCCGCAATGCTGTCAAAAAGGGCTTCGAGATCTGAGGAGTCACCCGACATGTTGGCGTCGCCCATCTCAGCCCCCCATCCTGTCGAATACTTTCTGAAGCTTCTCAGCCAGCGTCGCGGCCGTAAATGGCTTCACGATGTAGCCGCTGGCACCGGCCTGGGCTGCAGCAATGATATTTTCCTTTTTTGCTTCGGCCGTAATCATCATTACCGGCAAATGCTTCAGGTTTGGTGTCGAGCGAATCGCCTGCAGAAGCTGAAGACCATCCATATTCGGCATATTCCAGTCGGTCACGACAAACTCAAACCCACCAGCCTGGAGTTTCTGCAGGGCAATTGCACCATCCTCGGCCTCGTCGACGTTGGTATAGCCCAACTCTTTGAGAAGGTTGCGAACGATCCGGCGCATCGTCGAAAAATCGTCGACCACCAGAATCCTCATCTTCGGATCTGCCATTCTCTACTCCCGCTTTCTTCTATCTCTTATCGCTCAAGCAACGGACGCAGCGTGTCCGCGAGCATTTCAGCATCAAATTTCGCCACATAGCCGTCGACCCCTACCGCCTTACCCATCGCCCGGTTAGCCTCGGACGAGAGAGATGAGTGCATGATCACGGGGATACCCTCGAAACGGACATCGCTCTTGATGTTCTTTGTCAGTACGTAGCCATCCATTTCCGGCATTTCCGCATCGACCAGAATGAGGCGAATTTCATTGCGTACGGCACCGCCCGTTTGCTGACAATGCGCAGCGATTGCCTGCAGGCGGGTCCAGGCTTCGACACCATTAGTTGCGTGCTTGTGCTTGACACCCAGCTTATCGAGCACCTCGACAATTTTGCGGCGCGCGACAACCGAGTCGTCGGCAAAAAATACCGCGACTTCCTCGGTGACTCTGGCCGGCGGGATATCTACGACCATCGCCTCGCCAAAGGCATTCGCCAGTATCTGCTCGACATCAAGAATCGAGACAAGATGCCCGCTATCCAGTTCGATCACAGCGGTAATCAGCCCCTGATTGGCTGCCAGAACGGTTTCCGGTGCTTTGACCTTTTCCCACTCGACCCGGATGATGCGATCCACTTCGTGCACCAGAAAACCCAGGGTC
>JBAQRB010000090.1:0-4963 GCA_049295655.1 Rhodocyclaceae bacterium | reverse complement strand
GGGTTTCGCCGACCGCCGCGCCGGCAACGTTGCAGATCACGATGCGCGCCCCGGCCGGCCAGAGCGCAGCGGCCGCGCCCAGGCTGGCCGCGTCGGCGGTGGCCAGAACGCCCTTGTCGGCCCAGCGCAGGCCGTCGTGCAGCCCCCACTTGATGCGCGTGTTGCCGGCGTCGATGGCGATCAGCGGCGCCGTCATCGGGCGCGCAGCGAAAGATCGCCGGAAAGGCAGCGCTCGACCCCGCTCGCGGTCTCGATCAGCAGCGCGCCGTCGGCATCCGCACCGCGACAGACGCCCTCCTTCTCGACCGCGCCGTCGCGCAGCAGGCGAACCGACCGGTCCTGCCACGCGTGGACCACCTGCCAATCGTCGCGCAGGGCAGCAAAGCCGGCATGGGAAAAAACGTCGAGGACGGCCGCCAGCTCGATCAGCAACTGGGCCAGCAGATCGTGCCGATCGGGCAGCTGCGGCAGCGCCTGGGCCAGCGCTGCGACCGGATAGACGAAGGCCTCGTGCCCGGCACTGGCAGCGGGCAGCTGAAGATTGAGCCCGATCCCGATCACCGCCAGCATGCTGCGCCGGTTGGCCTGCCGCTCCATTTGCCGCTCCATTTGTAGCTCGACGAGAATGCCGCCCAGCTTGGCATCGGTCCCGGTCGCGGAAAACAGGATGTCGTTCGGCCATTTGAGCGCGATGCCTTCGGCGCCGCAGGCGTCGAGCGCCCGCGCGACCGCCACGCCGACGGCCAGCGACAGCCCGGCCAGGCGCTCGACGCCGCCGTCGAAACGCCAGAGCAGCGAGAAGGTCAGGCTCGATTCGGGCGACGACAGCCAGTTGCGCCCGCGCCGGCCACGCCCGGCGCTTTGCCGGTCGGCGACGATCACGCTGCCGGCCGGCGCGCCATGAGCGGCGCGTTCGAGCAGCACGCTGCTGGTCGATTCGCATTCGGCCAGCGCATCGACGTCAAAACGGCCGCTGGCGGCGCCAAGCAGCGCTTGCAGACGACAGGGGTCGATCAGGGGAGGAGGTAAGGAAGCGGGCAAGGAAGGCGGCATCGCAAGGTCTGGGCAAGAATCAACGCCGCCATTATCACCGATCAGGCCGGACGATGATCCGCCGGATTTTCCGCCGCCTCGGGCCGCGGCGCATTGAGGTTGAGCTCCTGAATCTTGCGCGTGATCGTATTGCGGCCGATGCCCAGCGCCAGCGCGGCCTCGATCCGCCGACCGCCGGTATGCGCCAGCGCACGGTTGATCAGCACGCGCTCGAAGGCATTGTTGAGCTTTTCGTGCACCTGGCCGATGCCGCACATCAGCATGCGGTCGACCTCGATCGCCAGCGCGCCTTCCCAGTCCTCGGCCGGCGTCTGCGGCATCGCCTCGCGCAATTCGGGCGGCAGGTCGACGATATCGACAAACTGTCCGGGCGCCATCACCGTCAGCCAATGGCAGAGGTTTTCAAGCTGCCGGACGTTGCCCGGAAAATCGAGCGTGCTCAGGTATCTGAGCGCCGTATCGGAAAACCGCTTGGCTTCGACACCCAGGCCCTGCGCGCTTTTCTGCAGGAAATGCCGCGCCAGGATCGGAATGTCTTCGCGCCGCTCGCGCAGGCTGGGCAGGCGCACGCGGATCACGTTGAGGCGATGGAACAGGTCCTCGCGGAAAAGCCCTTCCCTGACCCGCGTTTCGAGATTCTGGTGCGTCGCGGCGATGATCCGCACGTTGGCCTTGAGCGGCGCGTGGCCGCCGACGCGGTAGTAGTTGCCGTCCGACAGGACGCGCAGCAGGCGCGTCTGCAACTCGGCCGGCATGTCGCCGATCTCGTCGAGGAAAAGCGTGCCGCCCTCGGCCTGCTCGAAGCGACCGCGGCGTTGCGCGGCGGCGCCGGTAAACGCTCCGCGCTCGTGGCCGAACAGTTCGGATTCGAGCAGGTCCTTCGGAATCGCCGCCGTGTTGATCGCGATGAAGGGCTTGTCGGCACGCGGGCTGTGCCGATGCACGGCGTGCGCGACGAGTTCCTTGCCGGAACCCGACTCGCCGGTGATCATCACGGTGGCGTGCGACTGGCTGAGCCGGCCGATGGCGCGAAAGACTTCCTGCATCGCCGGCGCCTGACCGAGAATTTCCGGGGTCAGGCCGACCGCCTCAGCCGCACCTTTCTGGTGCGTGCTCTGATCGATCGCCCGGCGGATCAGTTCGAGCGCCTGATCGACGTCGAAAGGCTTCGGCAGGTATTCGAAGGCGCCGCCCTGAAACGCGGCCACGGCGCTTTCCAGATCGGAATAGGCGGTCATGATGATCACCGGCAGCGCCGGGACACGAACCTTGATTTCCTGCAGCAGATCCAGCCCCGACGGGCCGGGCATACGGATATCGGAGATCAGGACCTGCGGTGCTTCGGCACCGGCATCGAGCTGCGAGAGCGCCTCGCTGGCCGAGGCAAAACTCTTGAAAGGGATTTGCTCGCGCGACAGGGTTTTTTCAAGCACCCAGCGGATTGACCTATCGTCATCGACGATCCAGACCGGTTTCATTGGTTTTCCATGCTTCTTGAATGGGATGGCATCCAGACTAGCAAATAGCCTGCCATCAGGCCTTGCCGAGCGGCATGCGGATCGTGAAACAGGTGTAACCGGGCCGGCTTTCGCACTCGATCGTTCCCTGATGCTGCTGCACGAAGCTTTGCGCCAGCGTCAGGCCCAGACCGCTGCCGCCTTCGCGCCCCGACACCAGCGGGTAGAACATCCGCTCGCGGATGTCGTCGGGGATTCCCGGACCGTTGTCGATGACCTGCAGCTCGAGTGCCAGACGGTAACGCCGCTTGACCAACGTCACCTGCCGGGCGGCGCGCGTGCGCAGGGTCAGTTCGCCCGGCTTGTCGGCCGCGCGCCCGGGCTGGTCGATGATCGCCTGCGCCGCATTGCGCGCGATATTGAGAATGGCCTGGATCAGCTGTTCGCGGTCGCCGACCAGATCGGGCAGGCTGGTGTCGTAATCGCGCAGCACCTTCAGCGTCTGCGGGAATTCGGCGGTCAGCAGGCTGCGCACGCGTTCGAGGATTTCGTGGATATTGACCGGCGCCGGCTGCATCAACCGGTGCGGCGACAGCAGGCGCTGCATCAGATCCTGCAGGCGGTCGGCTTCGTTGATGATGACCTGCGTGTATTCGCGCAGGCCGGGGTTGTTCAGTTCGTGCTCAAGCAGTTGCGCTGCGCCGCGAATCCCGCCCAGCGGGTTCTTGATTTCGTGCGCCAGGTTGCGGATCAGCTCCCGGTTCGCCTGCTGCTGTTCGATCAACCGCTCTTCGCGCGTCGCCTTCAACTGCTGGTCGATCGGCCACAGTTCGAGCAGCAGGCGGGCGCCCGGGGCTTCGCTCGGACTGACCGTGCAATTGACGTGCAGGATCTCGCCGTCGTCGCGCCGCAGTTCGATGTTCTGCCCGGTATAGCTCCAGTTGTGGCCCAGCGCATTATCGAGCGCCGTCTGCAGGATATGCGGGTAAACCACCACGGCGGACAGCGGCCGGCCGGCCAGCACGCGAATGCTGGTCGCCAGGAGATTCTCCGCCGCCGGATTCATGTGCCGGATCGCCTGCTGCTCGTCGAGCAGCAGCACCGACGTGGACAGGTAATCGAGCCCGGTAAAGGGATGGAGGGCCGTTTTTGGCATGGTCGTCGCGTGAGAAGATCGCCAATCAGCGGAGATTGGCGATCTCCTTGCGGATGGCCTCGAGGTTGCGCTCGTGCAGCGCGACCCGGTCCTTGAATGGCTGCAGGCGATCGAGCACGCGCTGATAGTTTTTCTCGTCGCCGCCGCGCACCGCTTCCTGCTCGGCAAGCTCCTTTTTCGCCTGCTCGAGATTCTTCTGCTCGGTCGTCAGTTCGCTTTCGAGGATGCGCCGCCGGTCGGTGTCGCGCGCCTTCTGCGTGCTGTCATCGACCTTGGGGAAAGTTGCCGGCGTCGGCGACTTGACCGCGTCTCTGGCTGTTTCCCTGGGCGGCGGCGCGGTATTGACCGGGTCGAGGTTGAGTTTCTTGCACTTGGCGGTCGCCACGTTCGAATAGGTCACATGACCTTCGGCGTCGGTGCATTTGTAGATGTCGGCCCGTGCGGAAGACGCAAAGATCGCCAGCAGCAGCGAGGGAATCGAGCAGGGCAAAATGCGCAGTTTCATCATCGTCCTATCCGTTGATCGCGTTCAGTTTATTACAAGCTGGAGCGACTTTCTGCCGGTAAACGAAAAAAGGACGGGCAAGCCCGTCCCTTCTCGCCTGCAGCCCGATCAGCAGCTGTAGTACAGCTCGAATTCGACCGGGTGGGTCGTCATGCGAACCTTGTTCACTTCTTCCATCTTCAGATCGATATAGGCATCGATCCAGTCGTTCGAGAAGACGCCGCCGCGGGTCAGGAACTCGCGGTCCTTGTTCAGCGCTTCGAGGGCTTCGTCAAGCGATGCACAGACGGTCGGGATCTTCGCATCTTCTTCCGGCGGCAGGTCGTAGAGGTTCTTGTCGGCCGGATCGCCCGGGTGAACCTTGTTCTGGATGCCGTCGAGGCCGGCCATCAGCAGCGCGGCGAAGCACAGGTACGGGTTGGCGATCGGATCCGGGAAGCGGGTTTCGATACGACGGGCCTTGTCGGAAGCGACGTGCGGCACGCGGATCGAAGCGGAACGGTTCTTCGCCGAGTAGGCCATCTTGACCGGTGCCTCGTAGTGCGGCACCAGGCGCTTGTACGAGTTGGTGCCGGGGTTGGTAATCGCGTTCAGCGACTTGGCGTGCTTGATGATACCGCCGATGTAGTAGAGCGCAGTTTCGGACAGGCCGGCGTAGCCGTTGCCGGCGAACATGTTCTTGCCGTCTTTCCAGATCGACTGGTGAACGTGCATACCCGAACCGTTGTCGCCAACGATCGGCTTCGGCATGAAGGTTGCGGTCGTGCCGTACTGGTGGGCCACGTTGTGCAC
>JBAQRB010000089.1:0-1748 GCA_049295655.1 Rhodocyclaceae bacterium | reverse complement strand
CTTCGAGGCGGTGGTGGCGCCGGATGCGCCGCCGGGGCTGCGTCTGGGGGCTTTGGGGCCAGAGGGACGGCGCAAGGTGGCGGCTTTCATGGGGCGGACGCGGCCCGAGCCGGTTCCCGCCTGCGTCATTCCTACTTTACCCGGCCTTTACGATGAGCGGGGTATTCTCGCAGCGCCGCACCTCGGCTATAACCGGGATGGTGCCGCTCGGGTGCTGATTGGTCTGCGTGCCGCGCCGACCCACGTTCTGACCGTTTCCGCTTGTGCCGGCGGGAATCGGCATTATCTGTAGACGACACGTACCGGCAGAGCACTAGACGGGAAGGACGCGACCTTGAATTTCAGCAAGAACCTGGCGTTGTGGGTCATCATCGCCGTGCTGCTGGTGATGCTCTTCAATCTGTTCCAGGCGTCCTCGCCGCCGCGCGGTCCGGGCCAGACTTCCTATTCCGAATTCCTGTCCGACGTGGATCGCGGCGCCATCGCCGACGTGACCATCCAGGGCAGCGTGGTCAACGGCCACTTCACCGACGGACGGCCCTTCACCACCTACATGCCGCAGGACGTCAACGTCGTCGACAAGCTGCGCAACCACAATGTGCGCATCACGGCGGTGCCGCCGTCGGACGACGCCCCCACCCTGTGGAGCGTGCTGGTGTCGTGGTTCCCCATGCTGCTGCTGATCGGCGTCTGGGTGTTCTTCATGCGCCAGATGCAGGGCGGCGGCGGCAAGGCCATGGGCTTTGGCAAGTCCCGCGCCCGCCTGCTGACCGAAAAGACCGGCCGCGTCACCTTCGAGGACGTGGCGGGCATCGACGAGGCCAAGCAGGAGCTCGAGGAAATCGTCGAGTTCCTCAAGGACCCGCAGAAGTTCCAGCGTCTGGGCGGCAAGATTCCCAAGGGCTGCCTGCTGGTCGGCCCGCCCGGTACGGGTAAGACCCTGTTGGCCCGCGCCATCGCCGGCGAGGCCAACGTGCCGTTCTTCACCATCTCGGGCTCGGACTTCGTCGAGATGTTCGTCGGTGTCGGCGCGTCGCGCGTGCGCGACATGTTCGAGCAGGGCAAGAAGAACGCTCCGTGCATCATCTTCATCGACGAGATCGACGCGGTCGGCCGCCATCGCGGCGCCGGTCTGGGCGGCGGCAACGACGAGCGCGAGCAGACGCTGAACCAGTTGCTTGTCGAGATGGACGGCTTCGAGGGCACCTCGGGTGTCATCGTCATCGCCGCCACCAACCGACCCGACGTGCTCGATCCGGCGCTGCTGCGCCCGGGCCGTTTCGACCGCCAGGTATACGTGCCGCTGCCGGATATCCGCGGCCGCGAGCAGATTCTCAAGGTACACATGCGCAAGGTGCCGCTGGCCGACGACGTCGATGCCAACATTATCGCGCGCGGCACGCCCGGTTTTTCCGGCGCCGATCTCGCCAACCTGGTCAACGAGGCGGCGCTGTTCGCGGCGCGCGGCAACAAGCGCCTGGTGGACCATCTCGACTTCGAGAAGGCCAAGGACAAGATCATGATGGGCGCCGAGCGCCGCTCCATGGTCATGTCCGAGAAGGAAAAGCGCCTGACCGCGTATCACGAAGCCGGGCACACCATCGTCGGCTCTCACGTGCCGGATCACGATCCGATCTACAAGGTCACGATCATCCCGCGCGGCCGTGCGCTGGGCGTGACCATGTTCCTGCCGGAGAGCGACAAGTACTCGATGTCGCGGCACGAGCTGCGCGCCCAGATCGCCAGCC
>JBAQRB010000088.1:0-3545 GCA_049295655.1 Rhodocyclaceae bacterium | reverse complement strand
GGCCTTGATGCGGCGGCCGAGGGTGCGTGCATCGGAGTAGCCGTTGGCGATCATCCACTTCATCAGCGTGATGTTCGACGTCATGTACTCGATGATCGGTGCCTTGTCGAGCTGCACGGCACAGGCGGCGGCGGAACGCTCGGCGGCGGCGTCGGACAGTTCGAAGGCTTGCTCGACCTTCAGATCCGGCAGGCCTTCGATTTCGAGAATGCGGCCGGAGAAGATGTTCTTCTTGCCCTGCTTGGCGACAGTCAGCAGGCCCTGCTTGATCGCGTAGTAGGGAATCGCGTTGACCAGGTCACGCAGGGTCATGCCGTCCTGCAGCTTGCCCTTGAAGCGCACGAGCACGGATTCGGGCATGTCGAGCGGCATGACGCCGGTGGCGGCGGCAAAAGCGACGAGGCCGGAGCCGGCCGGGAACGAGATGCCGATCGGGAAACGCGTGTGCGAGTCGCCGCCGGTGCCGACGGTGTCGGGCAGCAGCAGACGGTTGAGCCACGAGTGGATGACGCCATCGCCCGGACGCAGCGCAACGCCGCCACGGGTGCTGATGAACGACGGCAGTTCGCGGTGCATCTTCACATCGACGAGCTTCGGATACGCTGCGGTGTGGCAGAAGGACTGCATCACCATGTCGGCCGAGAAGCCGAGGCAGGCCAGATCCTTCAGTTCGTCGCGCGTCATCGGGCCGGTGGTGTCCTGGCTGCCGACGGTGGTCATCTTCGGTTCGCAGTAGGTGTTCGGCAGGATGCCGGCCACGCCGCAAGCCTTGCCAACCATCTTCTGCGCCAGCGAGTAGGCCTTGCCGCTGTCGGCCGGATTCTGCGGCAGACGGAACAGGGTCGATGCGGGCAGGCCGAGCGCTTCACGCGCCTTGGTCGTCAGGCCACGGCCGATGATCAGCGGGATGCGGCCACCGGCGCGCACTTCGTCGAGGATCACCGGGGTTTTGAGTTGCGATTCGGCGATCACGGCGCCGTTCTTCAGCGCGGTGACCTTGGCGGTCGCCTGGTCGACGCGCAGTTCGATCTCGTCGCCCATGTTCATCTGCTCGACGTCGATCTCGATCGGCAGTGCGCCGGCATCTTCCATCGTGTTGAAGAAAATCGGAGCGATCTTGGAGCCGAGGCAGAAGCCGCCGAAACGCTTGTTCGGGACGAACGGGATGTCTTCGCCGGTGAACCACAGCACCGAGTTGGTCGCGGACTTGCGCGAGGAACCGGTACCGACCACGTCGCCGACGTAGGCGATCAGGTTGCCCTTCTTGGCCAGTGCTTCGAGCTGCTTGACCGGGCCACGGTTGCCGGGTTCGTCGGCTTCGATGCCAGGACGGGCGTTCTTGAGCATGGCCAGCGCGTGCAGCGGGATGTCGGGACGCGACCAGGCGTCCGGTGCCGGCGACAGGTCGTCGGTGTTGGTTTCGCCGGTGACCTTGAAGACGGTCAGCTTCTGCGATGCGAGCACTTCCGGACGCGAGGTGAACCACTCGCCGTCGGCCCAGCTCTGCATGACGGACTTGGCGTTGGCCGCAGCTACCTCACCTCCTTGGTCGGCGAGTTCTTTCACGTCGTGGAAGAAGTCGAAAACGAGCAGCGTCTTTTTCAGCGCTTCGGCAGCCACAGCGCCGACTTCGGCGTCGCCCAGCACATCGATCAGCGGCTTGACGTTGTAACCGCCGAGCATGGTGCCGAGCAGTTCGGTGGCCTTGGTCTTCGAGATCAGCGCGCAGGATTCGCTACCCTGGGCGACCTTGGCGAGGAACTCGGCCTTGACCTTGGCGGCGTCATCCACACCGGCGGGAACGCGGTGGGTGATCAGCTCGACCAGATTCTGCTCTTCGCCCTGCGGCGGGTTTTTCAAGAGGCCGATCAGTTCTTCGGTCTGCTTGGCAGTCAGCGGGAGGGGCGGGATGCCAAGCGCAGCGCGCTCGGCGACGTGGGCACGATAGGATTCCAGCACGGCGACGTCCTTTCTCAAAGGTTGCACAAAGGCGAAAAAAACTCGTAAACGGTGACACGAAACGGATAAGCAACTGCCCGGCCGGGCCGGCGATTTACTGCTAAAACCGGCGCTCCCGGACAAGTCTTATATATTTTATAAGATATACACAATTCTGTGAAGCGAGGCCGCCAACGCGCACCCGATTCGGACTCGAAGCGGCTTGCGGGATCAGACAGCCCATGACGGGAGGCGTTCAGGCGACGGGCGGCGCCGGGTCGGCGAGCAGTTCGACGTGCAGTTCAACGATCTCGCCGGCGTAGGCGACGCGCTGTCCGGGGCGCAGCTTGGCGCGCTTGCGGGTTTCGACGCAGTCATCGACGAGGACGTTGCCGGCCTCGATTTCGGCGTGCGCCCAGCCGCCCGACGAGCACAGGCCGGTCGCCTTGAGCAGTTGATCGAGCTGGATATGGTCGCCGCGGACCGGGAAGGAGATGGTCATTTTGATTTTTCCGACAGGGATTGAGCGCGCCGCAACGGGCGAAGTGCGATTGTCGCAGATTCGGGCGGCGAACAATCCGGTCGGGACGAATCAGCCCAGGGAGAGAGGCGGCAGGCCGTGGCGCCGCCGCGCCCGGTCGCAGGCGTCGTCGCCGATGCCGAGCGGCGCATACGGCGCGAAATCGCGGCACGGGCCGGGACGGGTCGCATAAATCGTGCACTGGACCTGCCCGCCGACCTCGCCGACGAGCGCGATGCAGCGCGGCGAGGCTTCGTCGGTGCCGCGCATGCGGACCAGCGTGGCGGTCAGCGGCACGGTCAGCGCGACGGGAACGCCGCCGCCCGGCGACGACGCGAGATCGGCACAGTGGAAGTCGACGCGAAACGCCGCGCAGCAGGCGCCGCAGGAAAGACAGTTCTCGGCCATTTCAGCGCACCCGAGGCAAACGGAAGGCGGTCATTGGCTTTCGCCTAGCGGCGGATGGTCGCTGGCCCGCCGGTGCGTGCCGATGAATTCGACCGAACGGGCGACCACGCCGGCATCGCGCAGGATGCGCCGGTGGCCGAGCTGTTCGGTCGGCAGCAGCAAGGCGCCCGGCCACTGCGCGGCGATCCGCTGGCCAGACGAGAACGGCACTTCCTTGTCGTTGCGGTCATGGATGACCAGGGCCGGTATGGTGTTGCGCGCCGCGAGCAGGCCGCCTTCGAGCTCCTGCCAGGTGAAGCCGAGACGATGTTCGAGATGCTTCTGCATGGCGTCGCGCACGGCGTCGCTGACGTTCATCTGGCGCGCGAACTGGCGGGAATAACTGTCGAAATCGGTCGGCGCGGCAATCGTCACGATGCGCTGCAGGCTGATCCAGCCGCGCGCCAGCGCGAGGTTGCTCGCCGCACCGCCCAACGAATGGGCGATCACGCCATGCACGCCGCCGACGCAATCGACCACCGCCTGGATGGCACGCGCGAAGTGCAGCAGCGACGCGTAGCGGCTGCCGGAAAAGCCGTGCGCCGGCGCATCGAAAGTCACCACCGCGTAGCCGGCATCGAGCAGTGGCTGAACGAACGCCCACAACTGCGAGCCGCGCCCGCCCCAGCCGTGCACCAGC
>JBAQRB010000087.1:0-2421 GCA_049295655.1 Rhodocyclaceae bacterium | reverse complement strand
GGATGATGTCGCGCTGATCCGAGGACGCCGTGATGTCGAGGAAGGTCACCTCGTCGGCGCCCTGCGCGTCATAGCGGCGGGCGATCTCGACCGGATCGCCGGCGTCGCGCAGATCGACAAAATTGGTTCCCTTGACGACGCGACCGGCGGTCACGTCGAGACAGGGGATGATGCGTTTGGCTAGGCCCAAGGCGAGTTACCGTTCTTTCTGTGCGCGATTAGCGTTGCGTTGCACGGTCGGCTTCCGCCTGCGCCGTCGCGAAGTCGAGCGAGCCGTCGTAGATGGCGCGCCCGGCGATCGTCGCGCCAATGCCTTCGAACTCGACTGCGCAGAGATTCCGGATGTCGTCGATGTTCGACAGGCCGCCGCTGGCAATCACCGGAATGCGCAGGGCCTGCGCGAGCTTGACCGTGGCCTCGATGTTGATTCCCGAAAGCATGCCGTCGCGTCCGATGTCGGTATAGATGATGCCTTCGACACCGTAATCCTCGTATTTCTTCGCAAGATCGATCACGTCGTGACCGGTCAGCTTCGACCAGCCATCGACGGCCACCTTGCCGTCCTTGGCGTCGAGGCCGACGATGATGTGCCCCGGGAAAGCGCCGCAGGCGTCGTGCAGGAAACCCGGGTTCTTGACGGCGGCCGTGCCGATGATGACGTAGCTGACGCCGTCGTCGAGACAGCGCTCGATGGTGTCGAGGTCGCGGATGCCGCCGCCGAGCTGGACGGGGATGTCGCTGCCCACCGCGTCGACGATTTCCTTGATCGCACTCTCGTTCTTCGGCTTGCCGGCAAAGGCGCCGTTCAGATCGACCACGTGCAGGCGACGCGCGCCCTGCGCCAGCCAGTGGCGAGCCTGCTCGCCGGGCGAATTGGAAAAAACCGTCGCTTCGTCCATCAGGCCTTGCTTGAGACGGACGCACTGGCCGTCCTTCAGGTCAATCGCGGGAATGATCAGCATTTTTTAGGGCGGAGAGGAAGAGAAAATAGAAAAAGGGTTGCCCGGTCAGGGCTTCCAGCGAATGAAATTGCTCAACAAGGCAAGCCCGGCCTGCGCGCTTTTTTCCGGGTGGCATTGAATGGCGAAGATATTATCCCGCGCCACCGCGCTGGTAAAGGGGATACCGTAAGCGGTCGTCCCGGCGATACACGCGCGATCCACGGGATCGACATAATAGCTATGCACGAAGTAGAAACGCGCGTCGTCGTCAATGCCGTTCCACAAGTGATGCGACTGCGCCTGGCGAACCTCGTTCCAGCCCATGTGCGGCACTTTCAGCTTGCCGCCCTGCGCATCGACCATCTGGCCGGCCGGAAAGCGGCGGACATGGCCGGCGAAAACGCCCAGCCCAGCGACATCGCCCTCTTCGCTGTGCTCGAAGAGCATTTGCTGCCCGATGCAGATCCCGAGAAAAGGCTTGTCCTGCGCCGCCGCCAGCACGGCCGCGCGCAAACCGCGCGCCTCGAGTTCCGCCATGCAATCGGGCATCGCGCCCTGCCCCGGAAAAACCACGCGCTCGGCGCCGGCGACCAGCGCCGGGTCGGCGGTGACGACGACTTCCCGCCCGTCGGCGACATGAACGAGCGCCTGCCAGACCGAGCGCAGATTGCCCATGCCGTAATCGACGACGACAATCGTTCCCGATGCGGCGGCCATCAGAGCATTCCCTTGGTCGACGGGATGCTGCCGGCGGCGCGCGGATCGGCTTCGGCGGCCATGCGCAAGGCGCGGCCAAAGGCCTTGAACACAGTCTCGGCCTGATGGTGGGCGTTCTCGCCGCGCAGGTTGTCGATATGCAGCGTGATCAGGGCGTGATTGGTCAGCCCCTGGAAGAATTCGTGCGTCAGATCGACGTCGAAGGCGCCGATCATCGCGCGCTTGAAATCGACGAAGAACTCGAGTCCCGGGCGTCCGGAAAGATCGACCACGACGCGCGACAGGGCTTCGTCGAGCGGCACGTAGGCGTGGCCGTAGCGGCGCAGCCCCTTCTTGTCGCCGAAGGCCTTGGCCAGCGCCTGCCCGATGGCGATACCGATATCCTCGACCGTATGGTGCGCGTCGATATGCAGATCCCCCTTGGCCTCCACTTCCAGATCGATCAATCCATGCCGGGCAATCTGGTCGAGCATGTGATCGAGAAAGGGGACACCGGTGGCAAATTTGCCCTGCCCGCTGCCGTCAAGGTTCAGACGAACCGTGATCTGGGTTTCAAGGGTATTTCTGGAAATTTCGGCTTGCCGCATGGAGACACCGTCGCAAAGTGGCATAAAAGGTTGTTTGTCGATTGAACATCGGCTTTCCTGCCTGCCGCGCTGACTCAACCGACGAGCGCGCATGATACCATTTTGGGCTTCCGAGCCAGCAATGAACCGACGATGAGCCAATACTGGAGTTCCCTTGTTCACAGCCTGACCCCGTA
>JBAQRB010000086.1:0-17831 GCA_049295655.1 Rhodocyclaceae bacterium | reverse complement strand
CCTTGCCGGTCAGGCCGGTTCTTGAAAAACCGGCAGTCAGTGCGCCGGCAGGTGCCGCTGCGGCTAATAAGCTGCAGCCCGTTGTGCCCGATGCGTCGGTAGGCCTCTTCAAGCACGGCATCGAGATCCAGCTCGAAGGCTCCTATGCCGATCTGGCGGCTTATCTTGCGCGTCTTGAAAAAGCCGAAGTGAAGCTTCTCTGGAGCGATGTTTCGATGTCGAGCGAGCAGTACCCGAAGCTGCTGCTGAAGCTGACGGTCTTCACCTTGAGTCTGGATCGCACATGGCTGACCGTATGATGCGCGCTGGCTTCGCCCTGCTGCTGTGCTGCGCGGCGGCCTCCGTCATGGCCGAGGCATCGTCCCTACCCGATCCGACTCGGCGGCCGGGTCCTAGCGCTAGCACCGAGCCGGCTTCCGGTGAGGCTGCCGAACCTGCCGGACCGGTGTTGCAGACCGTCATCGTTCCGCGAAAAGGCAAGCCACGAGCGCTGATCAGCGGGCAACTGGTCATGCTGGGCGGGAATATTGGCGAGCGACGGTTGATCTCTTTGAGCGAAAAAGGTGCCATACTTGAGGGGCCGGGCGGAATCGAGCGCTTGTCGCTGACGCCGGGGATTGAAAAAACAGGTATTTTGCTTAAAACAACCGCGATGAGAAGCGCGCAAAGCAAAGGTTAGGCATGGGATTTTGGGCGGGGTTGCTGGTGACAGGGATGGCGGTCGCGCTGTCCAGTTGTGCGTCGAAAATGGAAAACTCCGGTGCAACCTTCGACCGCATCGGTCAGGAAATGACCGCAGCGACTGCCGTTCGCACCAAAAATACCGACGATCTGCTCAATCAGGCCATGCTGCCTCCCCTCCAGCTGGAATTGCCGGCATCGGCACAGAGCGTCGAGCCGCGTTTCGATCTGGCCGTGAGCAATGCGCCGGCCAGCCAGGTCTTCATCGCGCTGGTTTCCGGCACGCGCTACAGCATGCTGGTGTCGCCCGAGGTCAGTGGCAGCCTGACGGTCAATCTGAAGAACGTCACCGTGCGCGAAGCGCTCGAAACCATCCGCGATATGTACGGCTACGAGTTCAAGTTCCAGGGGACGCGTATCCATATCCAGTCGAATGCGATTCAGACGCGGATGTTCCAGATCAACTATCTGGCTTCGACGCGGCAGGGGTCCAGCGAGATGCGGGTTTCGTCGAGTGGCGCCGCCTCCCCCCAGTCACAAACAGGTAGTTCTTCACTTCAAGTCCAGCCGCAATCGGCTGTGCCCGGAGTAACTCCATCCAGTACGGGAACACCGACGAGTGGTGCCGTAAGTAATATTGCCAGTCGGGTGTCTACGCAGACCAATAGCGATTTCTGGGGAAATTTGCAGAAAACTCTAGCTGTATTGGTTGGCGAGGGAGATGGGCGTCATGTCGTTATCAACTCACAGGCCGGTGTGATCGTCGTAAAGGCATCACCGGGCGAACTTCGTGCAGTGGAGTCTTACCTGAAGGCGGCGCAGGTGGTGATTGAGCGTCAGGTAATGATTGAAGCCAAGGTCATTGACGTACAGTTAAGTGAGGGCTTTCAGGCGGGTGTCAATTGGGGGGCGTTCAAAAGCGGTGCAAATAGCCAAAGCGCGATCGGGAGTATCGGGCCGAATACTGGTGTGAAGGCATACAATCCTGGTGCTCTGAGTGTCAATTCGAAATATGAGCGCGTTGTTGATTTCGATGGAAAAGTATCCTATTTGGAGATACCTGCCGGATACACAACAACTGCTGCGGCTGCTGATAGCCTTGGTTTTTCGACTAGCCAACAAAACCAGAGCACGAGTGCTGCAACAGTAACCGCCGGAAAATTCGGTTCACTTGTTGCATCTTCGCTTGGAAAGAGTTTCCTCGGACTGGCTTTACAGACTACCAACTTCGCTGCGTTGTTGAGTTTTCTGGAGACCCAGGGCACGGTATCCGTGCTCTCCAGTCCCCGCATTGCCACATTGAATAACCAGAAGGCCATCATCAAAGTTGGAGACGATTCCTTTTTTGTTTCAAACGTCGTTGCAACGCCTATTACTGTTGGGACCAGCACTTCAGTCTCTGTGACACCGACCTTCTCGGCATTTTTTAACGGGATTTCACTCGATGTCACACCACAGATAGACGGCGACGATAAAGTCGTTCTTCATGTGCATACCTTGGTCAGTGGCGTATCTAATGACACAAAAGTATTCAATGGGCAGACATTCGATATGGCGAAGAACCAAGTCAAGGAAACGGACAGTATCGTACGGGTTCTTGACGGCAACATCGTCGCGATTGGCGGCCTGATGACGCAGGATCAAATCACAACTCGCGAGCAGTTGCCCGGTACCGGCAATACGCCGATTGCCTCATTGTTCGGTCAGCGTTCCAATGGCTTGAACAAGCGTGAAATGGTCATTTTATTGAAGCCGACGATCATTCGTGACGATCAGTCCTGGGTGAATGACATTGAGCAGACCAATGAGCGTTTGCGCGGTCTCGATCCACGGCAATTCAGTGGCAAAGCGCAGTAAGCGGCAATTCCCATGTACCTGAAACACTTCGGGCTTACTGAGCGACCGTTCGGGATCACGCCGGATACCAGCTTCATTTATTCGCTGCAGTGCCATCAGGAAGCGCTCAATACCCTGTTGCTGGCGCTCAACAGCGGCGAAGGCTTCGTCAAGGTCAGCGGTGAGCCGGGAACCGGCAAGACCTTGCTCTGCCGCCACCTGCTGCAGACTCTCGGTGACGACTGGGTCACCGCCTATCTGCCGAACCCCAGCCTGGCGGCCGATACCCTCCTGCGTGCGCTGGCCGAAGAGTTGCGCATCAAGGACATGGCCGATCTCGACCAGTACCAGTTGTTGCGCAAACTCAATCTCGCGCTGCTCGATTTTGCCCGCGACAAGAAATTCGTTCTGGTCTGTATCGACGAAGCGCAGGCGATGCCGGTCGAGACGCTCGAGGCCTTGCGCCTGCTCTCGAATCTGGAGACCGAAAAGCGCAAGCTGCTGCGCATCGTTCTCTTCGGGCAGCCCGAGCTCGATGAAAAACTGCGCCAGCCGGAGTTGCGCCAGTTGCAGCAGCGGATCGCCTTTCATTACCGACTTGAGGGCCTCGAGAAGAGCGAGCTTGAAAACTACCTTGCCCACCGGCTGCGCGTGGCGGGGTTTCGCGGCGAATCGCTGTTCTCCCAATCCGCGTTGCGCGCGCTGCATTACGCCAGCAAGGGGACGCCGCGCCTGGTGAATATTCTCGCGCACAAGGCTTTGCTCGTCGTCTTCGGCGAAGGCCGGCAGATTGTTCAACGCACGCATGTGCAACTCGCAGCCAAGGATACCGAAGGCGCACGTCGCCCTGGTTGGCTGTGGTAACCGGCCGGTAATCATGAGTTTGATCAACCAGATGTTGCAGGACCTCGACAAGCGCCGGGCGGGCGATGCTGCTGGTTCGGGCTTGCCGAATGTTGTTCGGCCATTTCACCTCCGGCGCGATTCGCGCAAAACGTTGCTGGTTGCGGGGGCTGCGCTGTTGGTGTTGGGGGCGGGTGGGGCTTTTTGGTACACAGATACCTATCTGACACCGCCGCCTCCGCCTGTTTTCTTGCGGCCACAGCCGATCGCTCAGGTGGCTCCCGACAAGCTGCCGGTGCTACCCGAGGCGCCCGCCCAGCCCGCTGCGCCGCCTTCTCCCGTAGCCGCGCCGGAACCGGTGGCGGCGCCGGAGGCTGCGAAAAACCCGGATGATACGACGGCTCCGGCACCGCGCACGGTAGCGGCTCCAGTGGCCAAGCCGGCGCCCCGGCCGGATTTGAAGATGGCTTTGAAGCTGGAGTCGAAGTCCGAATCAAAGCCCACGGCCGTTCCGCTGCGGATTCCGCCAGCTACTGCTGATACGGTGCCGACGGCGGCAGCGCAGGCACCTGCTGCGCGTCCTCAACGCCCGACCGGCGCTGTTTCGATCGAGAAATCGTCGCCCTCGGGAAACGTTGGCGAAGCGGCGGAGCTTGAGTATCGGCGCGCGCTCGTCACGATCAATCAGGGCCGCAGCGCCGAGTCGCTCGATTCCCTGCGCCTGGCGCTCAAGCTCAATGCCGCGCATCTTGCGGCGCGCCAATTGTTGCTCAAGCTGCTCATCGAAAACAAGCAGCTGGATGAGGCGGATGGGGTGTTGCACGCGGGGCTTGCGCTGCATCCCGGACAGCTGGCCTGGGCGATGAGTCTGGCGCGGCTTCAACTCGATCGCGGCGACCTCGCCAGCGCCTGGAAAACACTGGAGCATTCGCTGCCGACCGCCGGTGCCAATGCGGATTATCAGGGTTTTGCCGGGCATTTGCTGCAGCGCCAGGGGCGCATCCGGGAAGCTATCGATTGCTATCAGCTGGCGACCCGTCTTGCCCCGACCGAGGGGCGCTGGTGGCTCGGTCTCGGTCTGGCGCTGGAGGCGGACGGTCGCGGAACGCCGGCGCGCGAGGCGTTTGCCAATGCCAAAGCCAGCGGCAGCCTGAGCACCGAACTGCAAGCCTACGTCGAGCAGAAGTTGCGCTAGCCCGGCGGGCGCTCTCGTTTCTTTGGAAAAGCGATTAACCACGGCGACACGGCGAACACGGCGAAAAACCTTCCTTCAAGATTTTTGTGGCTCACCCGGTGGGTAATCATCCCTTTGACGCAAGTTTTGTTTTCGCTGTGCTCGCCGTGTCGCCGTGGTTAACAGCCTTTTCCAAAAACTATCCCGACTTCGGCAGGGCCCGCGCAACGACCAGCAGCGTCACCTGCGTGGCGCCGTGCAGTTTGAGCGTGCGCGCGCATTCGTTGAGCGACGCGCCGGTGGTCATCACGTCGTCGACCAGTGCGATTCTTTTGCCGCTCAGGTCGGTGCTGCAGTGGAAGGCGCCACGGATGTTCCTGACCCGCTCGCGCCAGGGCAATTCGGCCTGCGCCGGGGTGTGCCGGGTGCGCGAGCAGCTGCGGTAATCGATCGGCCAGCCGCAGGCGGCGCTGATCGGGCGGGCCAGTTCGAGCGCCTGGTTGAAGCCCCGTTCGCGCAGGCGCTGCGGGTGCAGCGGCAGGGGAATGATCAGGTCGGCGGCGCAGTCGCCGGCGCGAGCGGCGAGCTGTGTGGCGAACCAGTTGCCGAGCGCCAGACGGTGCGCGTACTTGAACGATTGAACGAGTTTGTTCACCGGGAAGTCATAGACGAAGCTTGCGATGGTCGCATCGAAATAAGGAGTTTTGCTCAGGCAGCGCCCGCAGCGCTCGCCGTGCGGGGTGGGCAGCGCGCATTGCGGGCAGTGCTGCGCCGGCAAGAGGGGCAGGTCGGCGCTGCAGGCCTTGCAGAGCAGGGTTTTGCCGCTGGCCGCGCCGCACAGCAGGCAGTCCTGTTCCAGCAAGGCACTGCAGACCCGGCCGATCGTTTCTGCGCTTTGGGTTAAAATTGACATCCCGGTACCGTTCGTTAATAATTCATAATTACGGACAATACGTTACAGTAGGTTTATTCAATGAACGCAATCCTCCAAGCCGCTTCTCCTGTAGCTGCCGCCGCCAGCGATTCCGCCGCACGCACGGCGAAATGGACCGTCGCCGAAGTCGAGGCGCTTTACCAGTTGCCGCTGATGGATCTGATCTACCGGGCGCAGCAGGTGCATCGCGAGAATTTCGATGCCAACGAGATTCAACGCTCAACGCTGCTCTCCGTCAAGACCGGCGGTTGTTCGGAGGACTGCGGCTACTGTTCGCAGTCGAAACGCTACAAGACGGCAACCGAGGCCGAGTCGCTGATGCCGATCGCCGAGGTGCTGGCGGCGGCGCAGGCCGCCAAGGACAAGGGCGCTTCGCGCTTCTGCATGGGCGCCGCGTGGCGCGGCCCGAAGGACAAGGATCTGGAGAAGGTGACCGAGATGATCCGCGAGGTCAAGGCGCTCGGCCTGCAGACCTGCGTTACGCTCGGCATGCTGAAGGACGGTCAGGCGAACGAACTCAAGGAAGCCGGCCTCGATTACTACAACCACAACCTCGATACCGACGCCGAGTTCTACGGGCAGGTGATCACCACCCACAAGCATTCCGATCGCATCGACACGCTTGGCCAAGTGCGCGAGGCCGGGATCAAGGTCTGTTCGGGCGGCATCATCGGCATGGGCGAATCGCGCCGCAACCGCGCTGCGCTGGTCGTTCAGCTGGCCAACCTGACGCCGCCGCCCGAGTCGGTGCCGATCAACAATCTGGTGCCGATCCCGGGTACGCCGATGGCTGACGTGGCGCCGATCGACAACTTCGAATTCGTTCGCACGATCGCCGCGGCGCGCATCACCATGCCGCAGAGTTTTGTCCGTCTGTCGGCCGGTCGCGAGGCGATGCCCGAAGAAGTCCAGGCGCTCTGTTTCCTGGCCGGCGCCAACTCGATTTTCTACGGCGACCGCCTGCTGACCACCGGCAATCCGGAAGCCGATCGCGACGAAGCGCTCTTCGAAAAGCTCGGCCTGCGTCCGATTTGAATTTATTCACCACAACGGGCACAACGGACACAACGAAAAGCAGAAACTGCAGAAAAATGTATCTGACCACCTTGTTGTGTTTTTTCGTTGTGCCCGTCGTGCCCGTTGTGGTTAATTCAGTTTAAACAACCTCAAATGAATCTCCCCCCGCAGTTTGTCGATCGCAAGCAGGTTAAGCGTAACTTCGCGCGCGCTGCCGCGACCTACGACAATGCCGCCGTGCTGCAGCGCGAAGTCGGCAGCCGCATGCTCGAGCGGCTCGACTATGTGCGCATCGAGCCGCAGCACGTGCTGGACCTCGGCTGCGGCACCGGCGCCAGCCTCACCGCGCTGCACGAACGCTACCCGAAGGCCCGCTTGATCGGCGCCGACCTCAGCGCCGCCATGCTGCGCGCCGGCCGCGGCCAGCGCTCGCGGCTGCGCTGGATGCTCCCCTTCCTGCGCGCCGACCGCACGCCGCTGGTCGCCGCCGATGCGGCGGCCTTGCCTTTCAAGTCGGCGTCGACCGGACTGCTCTGGTCGAACCTGATGCTGCACTGGCTCGACGATCCGCTGCCGGCGTTCCGCGAGATGCATCGCGTGCTCGAGGTCGGCGGCCTGCTGATGTTCTCGACCTTCGGCCCGGATACCCTGCGCGAACTGCGCGGGAGCTTTGCCGACGGCCACGTTCATACCCAGCGTTTCGGCGACATGCACGATTTCGGCGACATGCTGATCGAGTGCGGCTTCGCCGATCCGGTGATGGACATGGAGGTCTTGACCCTGACCTACAACAATCTCGACGATCTCTTCCGCGATCTGCGCCAGAGCGGTGCGGCGTGTGCGATGCAGGCGCGCCGGCGCGGTCTGACGGGGCGCACGGCGTGGCAGGAAATGCGGATGGCTTACGAGCAGCTGGCGCAGGACGGCCGCCTGCCGGCGACCTTCGAAGTGATCTACGGGCATGCCTGGAAAAGCCAGCCGAGCCAGCCGAAGAAGACCGACGACGGGCGGGCGATCATCCGCTTCGAGCCGAAACGGATGCGCTGAACGCAGCGCCTACGGGCGGCTGCGGAAGAAGCGGAGAGGCTGGATCGAGGGCGCTGCGGCCGGCTTTGGCGGCGTCAGCTTCACGATCAGTCGTTTCAGCCGCCAGGCGAGCAGCAGCGTGAGCAGCGAGCCATAAATCAGCGGATAGACCAGCGCCGTCGCCTTGACCAGCCAGAAGTAATGGATTGTCGCCAGGATGCCGATCAGGTAGACGCTGCGATGCAGCGCCTGCCAGCGCTTGCCGCCGAGCAGGCGGATGATCCGGTTGCTCGAGGTGGCGGCGAGCGGGATGAGCAGGACAAAGGCGGCAAAGCCGACAGTGATGAACGGCCGCTTGACGATGTCGCGGCCGATTGCCGACAGGTCGAAGAACTGGTCGAGCCACAGGTAGGTCGTGAAATGCAGTACCGCGTAGAAGAAGACGAACAGCCCGAGCATGCGGCGCAGGCGCTGCAGCCAGTGCAGTCCGGTCAGCGTGCGCAGCGGCGTGACGCACAGCGTGATGAGCAGGAAATTGAAGGTCCACGTGCCGGTCTGGTGCGTGATGAATTCGATCGGGTTGGCGCCGAGGGTGTCGTTGAAGGCGCCGTCGGCCAGCCGGGCGAGCGGCAGCAGCGAGCCGAGAAAGAGCGCCGACTTGATTGCCGTGAGCTGGCCTGCCGTTGGGTTGAAGGTGTTGCCCATCAGAAATTCTTTCGCAGATCCATGCCGCTATAGAGCTGCGCCACCTGTTCGGCGTAGCCATTGAACGGCAGCGTCTTGCGCTTGAGGAATTCGCTGATCCGGCGCTCCTGCGCCTGGCTCCAGCGCGGGTGCTCGACGTCCGGGTTGACGTTCGAATAGAAGCCGTATTCCTTCGGACCGGCGCGCATCCACGTCGTCTGCGGTGCTTCGCTGACAAAGCGGATCTTGACAATCGACTTGGCGCTCTTGAAGCCGTATTTCCATGGCACGACGAGGCGCAGCGGCGCGCCGTTCTGCTTGGGCAGCACCTCGCCGTAGAGGCCGACCGCGAGGATGGTGAGTGGATGCATCGCCTCGTCGAGGCGCAGCGCTTCGCGGTAAGGCCAGTCGAGCGCCGGTGTGCGGACATAAGGCATCTGCTCGGGGTCGGCGAGCGACCAGAATTCGACGTATTTCGCGTTGCCGGTGATTTCAGCCCGCTTGATCAACTCGCCGAGCGGCAGGCCGACCCAGGGAATCACCATGCTCCAGCCTTCGACGCAGCGCATGCGGTAGATGCGCTCCTCGAGCGCGGTCCATTTCAGGATGTCGTCGATCGAGAAGGTCTGCGGCCGTCTGACCTCGCCCTCGATGCGCACGCTCCACGGCTGCGTGCGCAGGCGATGCGCGTTCTTCGCCGGGCTGTCCTTGTCCGGGCCGAATTCGTAAAAATTACCGTAGCTGGTGATGTTCTCGTACGAGGTCGGTTTCTCGACGGTCGAGAAAGCGCTTTTGCCGATCCCTTCGAGTTTTGCCCCGCGCGCCTGCCCGGCCAGCGCCGGCGCACCGCCAATGCCCAATGCGCCGGCGATTGCGCCAAGGCCGGCCGCCTTGATGAACTCGCGGCGCTGTGCGTACAACGACGGTTCGGTAATCTCGGACGGGGGAATGTCGGGCGGGCGGCGAATCAGCATGATCGGTCTCTTGAGTGCTGTAGCGAACCCAGTAGACAGCGGCAGAGAGGATTCATTCCATGCAAAGAGGGATCTGTCCGGCAGAATGCCATCGCCTGCGGGCGGAAAACGCGCGGCAGGCGATGGGCAGGGGATGAAAGCCGGGGGTCAGCTGGCGATGTAGTGCTCGAGCTGGCGGATGATGAATTCCTGCTCGCAGATCGTTTCCTTGACCAGATCGCCGATCGAAACGATGCCCACCACCTGTTGCTCGTCGTCGAGTACCGGCAGGTGGCGGAAGTGTTTTTCCGACATGATCGCCATGCATTCGTCGATCGTTCGCTCGAGCGTCACGTAGAGCACCTTGTCGCTCATGATCTCGCTGACCGGCGTGTCTTTCGAGGCCTTGCCGTGCAGGATGATCTTGCGTGCGTAGTCGCGTTCGGAAAAGATGCCGACCAGCCGTTCGCCGTCAAGAACCAGCAAGGCACCGACATCATTGTCAGCCATGACGTTCAGCGCGTGGAAAACGGTGTCTTTGGGGGAAACTGCGGCAAGCGGCTGGCGCTTGCCGGCGAGGAGTTGCCTGAGCGTTTTCATGGAGTATCCCTTGGTTGTCGGTAAGCGGCTCTCATACTAGAACGAGCGATCTTCCTTGCCAAGGGGCAAATAAAAAGGGTGGCATCGAGCCACCCTTCTTTTGCAACCGCTTGCCAGCGTCTTAGCGCAGGCCGGCGGCGTATTCGGAAACAGCCTTGATCTGGCGATCGGAAAGCTTGGCGGCAATGATGCGCATGACTTTTTCCGGATCGTTGCCGCGCTCGTCAAGGCGGAAGCTCTTCAATTGCGTCTCAGTGTACTCGGCGTACTGGCCGGCGAGGCTCGGGTACTGGGCTGGCAGCCCGGCGCCGGCTGCGCCATGGCAGCCTGCGCAGGCCGGAACGCCCTTGCTGAAGTCGCCCATGCGCCAGATTTTCTGCCCTTCGGCGATCAGCTTCTCGTCGGTCGTCGTCGCTGCGGCCGGCTTCAGCTTCTGCTGGCTGAAGTAGAGGGCGATCGCCTTCATGTCCTCATCCTCGAGCATGGCCGCCATGCCCGCCATGATCGGGCTGTTGCGCAGGGCGGGTTTGTCGCCGACCGCCTTGAAGTTGCTCAGCTGCTTGTGCAGATATTCCGGAATCTGGCCAGCGAGGTTGGGGTTGGTCGCTGCCGGGCTGTTGCCGTCGGCGCCGTGGCACGCAACGCAAACGCTTTCTGCGGTGGTCTTGGCTTTTGCCAGGTCGACTTTTGCTTTCGCCTCTTCCGAAGCGAAGGCTGTAATACTTGCCGCCAGGAGAACCGCAAGTGCCGTGGTACGAATCATGTCCAAACTCCTATGTGCAAATCTGAGGCCAGAGAAACGAATCAACAAACCTGATATTCTATAACACTTTGGTGCTCCAGCGCGCGCACCGCCCATCCTCTCGGTTTGCCCATGCCCCTCTTTCAGAAGGCGGTTTTTCATACGACCGTCGCCCACCTGCGTGATTTGCCCCCCGATTCCCGAAGCGAGGTCGCCTTTGCCGGCCGCTCGAACGCCGGAAAATCGTCGGCGATCAATACGCTGGCCAATCACACGCGCCTGGCTTTCGTTTCGAAAACGCCGGGTCGCACGCAACATCTGAACTATTTCCTGCTGGAGGACGACAAGTATCTCGTCGATCTGCCGGGCTACGGTTTTGCCAAGGCGCCGGAAGAGATCCGCTCGCAGTGGGAGGGGCTGCTCGCTCCCTACCTGCGTTACCGCGAGCCGCTGGTCGGCCTCGTGCTGATCATGGACAGCCGCCATCCCTTGACTGAACTCGACCTGCAGATGCTCGACTGGTTCGCCCAGACCGGCAAGCCGATCCACATCCTGCTCTCGAAAGCCGACAAGCTGACCCGCCAGGAACAGGCGCTGGCACTGCGCGAAGTGCAGGCTGCCCTGGCGAAGATCAGCGACAACTGCACGCTGCAGCTTTTTTCAAGCCTGAAGAAAACCGGCGTTGCCGAGGCGGAAAGAATTCTCGGCGGCTGGATGGGGATGGAAGTCAAGGAAGAGTCGGCGCCGCCCGCCGGCTTGCGCACCGAGAAGGTGGCGCGGCCGAAAAATCGCAGCGCAATCGGCTGGAGCGCGCGCAGCGGGCAGGGCACCACAAATAAAAAGCCCCCGACCAAGGGGTAGCCGGGGGCAAAATGCCTCGACGTGGTCGAGGCACCCGCTCAGGGAGGTGAAGCGGGAGACGGCGTGAGCCATCTGCTAACTAGGAGTCGGTCTTTGGACTGAAGTTCCCGTTTTCTTCCCGGTTTTTTCACATTTCACCGATTTATTTTCGACAGATCGATTCTGTGAGTCTCTGTTTTAACCACGGCGAACACGGCGGGCACGGCGAAAAAACTTTCATCCCTGAAACAAAGGTTTTCGCCGTGGCCGCCGTGCCCGCCGTGGTTACCAGTTTTTTTACTACTCCTCTGCAGGAAAAATTATGGACTTCACCGCCTCTTTTCCCGGGACCCGCATGCGTCGCATGCGCCGGGACGACTTTTCGCGCCGTCTGATGCGCGAGTCGGTACTCACTGCCAATGATCTGATCTACCCGGTATTCGTTCTCGAGGGCGCCAACCGGGTCGAGCCGGTGGCGTCGATGCCCGGCGTCGAACGGCAGAGCCTCGACCATCTGCTGCGCACCGCCGAACGGGCGATGCGGCTCGGTGTTCCGGCGCTCGCGCTCTTTCCGGTGATCGATGCGGCGTTCAAGAGCCCGGGCGCCGAAGAGGCGTGGAACCCGGACGGCCTCGTGCCGCGCGTCGTTGCCGCGTTGAAGCGCGAGTTCCCCGAGCTTGGCGTGATTACCGACGTTGCGCTCGATCCCTATACCAGCCACGGGCAGGACGGCCTGATTGCCGCCGACGATCCGCGCGGCTATGTGCTCAACGACGAGACGCTGGAGGCGTTGGCCAAGCAGGCGCTCACGCATGCGCAGGCCGGCGCCGACGTGGTCGCGCCGTCCGACATGATGGATGGCCGCGTCGCGCGCATTCGTGCCGAACTCGACGGCGCCAATCAGATCTACACGCGCATTCTGGCCTACTCGGCGAAGTACGCGTCGGCGTTTTACGGCCCGTTCCGCGATGCGGTCGGCTCGGCCGGCAACCTCGGCAAGGGCAACAAATCGACCTACCAGATGGACCCGGCGAACACCGACGAGGCCTTGCGCGAAGTCGCGCTCGACCTGGCCGAAGGTGCCGACATGGTGATGGTCAAGCCGGGAATGCCCTATCTCGACATCGTTCGGCGCGTCAAGGAAGAGTTCAAGGTGCCGACCTACGCCTACCAGGTCAGCGGCGAGTACGCGATGCTCAAGGCGGCCGCGCAGAACGGCTGGCTGAACGAGGAGGCGGTCGTTCTCGAAAGCCTGCTCGCCTTCAAGCGCGCCGGCGCCGACGGCGTCCTGACTTATTTCGCGCTGGACGCAGCGGCCTGGATCAAGGCTTAAGACTTAGGCTTAAGACCGGACGCGCAGCAGCAGCGCCAGCCGCTCGAGCAGGCGCTGCAATGGGTGGAAACGTAGCAGCGGGCGCAGCAGGAAGGCGCCGATTGCCGCAGCCCATTGCTGCGCTTGCCGCGAGCGGCATTCGACGTAGCGGTGGAAAGCGGCCCCCGCCAGCACGCAGGCCAGCCAAGCGATCAGCACGCCGAGGCCGTTGACCAGCACGTTGTCCGGCGCGAAATACGCGAAGATCGCATTGACGGCCAGTGCGACCGGGAAATTGACCAGAAACACCGAGTAGGAAATCTGCCCGAGGTAGGCCAGCGCACGGCTTTGCGGCCAGCTTTCCAGGCAGTTCATGCGCCGGGCGATCCCCAGCGCGATGGCGACAAGCAGCGCAACGGCAATGCGCGAGCGGAAATCGATCAGCAGCGCGAGCATGACCACGGCCGCGATGCTGCCCAGCCAGCCGATCGCGTGCGGGCGCGTCGAGGCCCAGTAGGTGAGCGCGCCGAGGGCGTACGATCCGAAGAAATAGAGCGCCCAGTCGTCCCAGGACGAATCCCGGTTGAAGAAAAACAGCGAGGCGCCGGCGAGCAGCGCCACGAACAGAACGCCGAGGGCGCGCGTGCCGTTGCTGCGGGTGCCCAGCCGGCGCGCCAGCCAGAGCGTGCCGAGCAGCAGGGCGAAGAGCTGGAAGTCGATCGCCACGTACCAGACGCCCGCCGAGAGCGCGTCAACGCCAAGCAGGTTTTGCAGCAGCAGCGCGTGCGCGATGAGCTGCAGGCCGTGCGGCGCGCCGGGGATCGAATCGTGGTCCATCAGCCGGTCGGCGAAGGAAGCGCAGGCGATGGCCAGCAGCAGCGCGGCGAGGTACGGGAAAACCAGTTTGAAGTAACGCTGGTACAGGGTGAGCAGCGGGTTGCCGGTGAGCAGCCTTCCCTCGGGAGCCAGGGTGCGCGCGGCGAGGAAGCCGCCGATCACCAGGAAGACCTGCACGGCAATGCGCGCATCCTGGCTGAGCCACGAAATGAGCGCCGGCGCCAGATCGCGCGCGACGTCCGACATCGGCCCGTAAAAGGCGATGTGGTGCAGGACGATCAGCTGCGAGGCGAAGGCCTTCAGTGCGTCGATCAAGGCCAGGCGGGGTGCGGTGGTGCGCATGCGGGGCGGTCCGGTGGCCGCTGATCGCGGCAAGGGCGGTCGTTGGCTGGCATCGAGGGGTGAATACCGGCAGACTCTGGGGAACGCCGACGGTATGCGCTAAGTTGCGGATTTTACGCGTTTTTAAAACCGGAGGCTAGGCTGGCTGCGGGGTTGTCCGGCGTGGCGGCGCAGTCGTCGCTCGAAATCGGCGCCTGTTCGCTTATGCCGTCTGCTTCAATACCGCTTCGAGGCGGTCGAGCAGCTGGTTGATGCGCGCCTGCAGGCGCTTGTTTTCACTGATCAGCGCTTCGCCGAGCAGCACGACGATGTGCTCGACCTGGCGCATGCCTTGCGTTTCCTCGGCGGCGATCTGGTTGATGACGCTGAACAGGCTCATTTCAATGAATTCGATCAGACCCTCGAACATCTGCGATTTCCACGCAGCGCGAAGAAATTGACCGGTATCGTACGCCTCAGCCATACTCGACCGGATGACGATGGATTTTCCACCGTCAGCGCTGAACGCGAGCTGCCATGACCATCGCTCACGTCTGGAGGCGGGATGATGACAAAAAGGTGCTACAGGCGATTGCTGCTGCGCACCGCACGCGAGCGCGATTCAGTGCAGAAGCAGCTGCAATGACTGATCTGTCGGATGAAGGCGAACTCAAGGTTGCGCCGTGGCGCTGCTGCTGACAAACGAAATGGAGAAAATATGAACCGCCCGTGCCTCTTTCTGTCGGCGGTCAGCGGCGAGTTGAAATCGGCTCGCCAGCGGGTCGCCGAGACCCTGTCTGCGCGCGGCTTTGACGTGGTTTCGCAGGACAGTTTCGCCACCGGCGACGGCGAGCTGCGCCAATGGCTGCGCACGCAGATCGACCGCTGCGACGGGCTGCTGCAGATCGTCGGCGACGCTTACGGCGCCGAACCGCCGGACGTGGACGCCGCATGGGGACGCGTTTCGTACACGCAGTTCGAGTTTCGCTATGCGCGGAAAATGGAAAAGAAAACTTGGGTGATCATGGCCGGGGCGACTCTGCCACGTGATGCGCAGCCTGTACTGCTGGATTTGCCCGATGCGGCGCATCCCGCCCCGGTGGCTTACCAACAGGAGCGGCGCCAGTTGCAGCGGGGCTATGTGGCCCGGTTGACCGCTGACAATCACCTGCGCCACAGCGCACATAGCAATCTGGAACTGGATAATGTCGTCCTTAATCTGCGCGACGACTTGGCGATTTTGCACGCCGAGGGGAAGGCGTGGCTGAAGCAGGATGCTGCGCACAAAAGCCAGACGAGCGCCCAGCTTGCTGAGATTGCAGAGGCGACAAAGCTGACCGCTGCAAAAATCCGCGCCCACCTGCTCGAAACCGTCGAACAAACCCACAACCGTGAACTCGCCGAGGCCGACAATGTCAGCGACTGGCAGCAGCGCCAGCGCCAGCGCCTGCGCGAAGCCGCCGAAGCCGCGCATGCCGGTCGGCTGGCCAGAATCGACGAGCTGGCCAGCGCGATTGCCGAGATCGAAGGGAAGGGAACCGCGAGCAGCGTGTTTCACGAGATGAGCCGCATCCTGGCCGAGCAAGGCGTCGATCACGCCATCGCCTACATCGCCAGCCAGCGCAGCGCCATTCTGCAGACCGTTCGCGCCCGCGCCAGCGCTATGCAGCAGCGCAACCGCAGCGAGCTGCAACCCCTGCTGCAAGCCGCCGCTCTGTACGAGAGTAAAGGCCAGACCGCCGAGGCGCGTGCGCTCTACGCCGACGTGCTGAGCGTCGAACCCGACTGGCCAACGGCGCTACATGAATTCATTCGTTTTCTCGTCAATCAGGGCGATGCTGCGCGCCTGCGCACGACGCTGGCTGATGCACTACGTAACTATCAAGAGGCACACCACCTAGTGTTACGCCTGATCGGTGTCGATCCAAATAACCCTTTATGGCAGTGGTGGTTGTCCGTATGCCATGACAAGTGCGGCGATGTGGCGGCAGCGCAAGGGCAACTGACCGATGCCGCGCATTCCTATGGCGAGGGTTTGTCTGTCGACAGGAAGCTGGCTGCGGCTAATCCCGGCAACAACAAGTTGCAACACAATCTGTCGCAATCCCATAACCGGCTCGGTGACGTGGCGTTTGCGCAAGGTCAATTGCCGGAGGCCGCTCTGGCTTACGGCGAGGGGCTGGCAATTGCCAAGACACTGACGGCGGTTGATCCAGACAACCTACAGTGGCAGAACGATCTCTCCGTTTCTTTTGAGCGGCTTGGCAGTGTAGCCGTGGCGCGAGGTCAGCTACTCGACGCTGAACGGTTCTACGGCGAGAGCTTGGTGATTGCTAAAAAACTGGCTGTGGTCGAACCCGTCAATATGGCGTGGCAGCGAAGCCTGCTGGTTTCCTACCAGCAGGTTGGCGATATGGCGGCGATAGCGCAAGACCGGCTGCCCGATGCCGCTCGGGCCTACGGCGAGAGCTTGATTATTGCCAAGAAGCTGGTGGCGTCCGATCCACGCAATACGGAATGGCAGCGCGACCTGTCGGTGTCGCATAACAAGTTGGGCGAGGTCGCGGTAGCGCAAGGCGATCTGGGCGAAGCGGCGCGGTGCTACGGCGAGGATTTAAAGATTGCCCAGCAACTGGCGGCGAGCGACGTGGCGAACAGCGAGTGGCAGCGCGACCTGTGGGTTTCTCATGTAAAACTGGCCGCTCTGGCCGAGCGGCGGAAGCAGCCGGACGAGGCGTTGGCGCACTGGAAACAAATCTTAGCCGTGCTCAGCGGTATCGAGAAGAAGGGCTGGCATCTCTCGCCGGCAGACCTCGAATTCCTCGCGCGATTGCGGCAAAAAGTGGGCGCCGCTCAATAGCCCCGGAATTTCCTTGCCGCCGTCTCGACCGCGTCCGCTTCCTTGCCCGCCAAGGCTTGCCGAACCGCACAAGGCATTGGCCTGCGAGGCAATGTTTACGCGCTTCTCCGGGCAATGAGCGAAGCGCGCTAATCTGTACCTTTGCCGGCCCGTTGCACGGTCGCGCACGTGCCGTGCGGCCTTCCGGGATTACAGCCGGCCGAGGCGCTGCGGCAGGTCGAGCACCGAGGCCAGGCGCACGTCGACGCAGGGCGGCTGGCGCGTGCTGTTGCTGACCCACACCGTTTTCATTCCCAGGCGCTTGGCCGTCTCGAGGTTGGGCAGGCTGTCCTCGACCATGATGCAGCGTTTCGGGTTCAGGCGCTCGGCGCGCAGCAGGTGGCGAAAGCCCGCGGCCAGGGGTTTGGGCTGGAAGCGCAGGCGCTCGACGGCGTACACCGCGTCGAAGCAGCCGGCGATGCCGGTCAGCGCGAGGACGGCTTCGGCATAGTGGCGCGGCGCGTTGGAAAAGACGATCTTGCGCCCGGGCAGGCGGCGCAGCATGGCTTTCACGCCGCGCTCGAAGACGAGCATCGGCTGGAGTTCGGGAAACTGGTGCGTGTGCCAGAGGAAGTGATCGGGGTCGGTGCCGTGGTGGCGCATCAGGCCGAGCAGCGTCGCGCCGTAGCGCTGCCAGTAGTCCTGCCGGAGACGCGTCGCCTCGGCCTCGTCGACCTGCAGGTGCTCGACGATGTAGGCCATCATCGCCCGGTTGATGTGCGGGAAGATGTGTGGGCTGGCGTCGTGCAGCGTGTTGTCGAGGTCGAACAGCCAGGTGCGCGGCGCGCACGGAGAGGCGTGATGAGTGAGGAGTGAGGAGCGGTCGCGTGGCGTGCTATTACTCCTCTCTCTCGACTCCTGACTCTTCACTGCTTAGTGGCTCTTGATCATCGTGCCGACGCCGTGGTCGGTCAGGATCTCGAGCAGCAGCGCGTGTTCGACGCGACCGTCGATGATGTGCACGCTTTTCACGCCGTTGCGCGCCGCGTCGAGTGCCGAGCCGATCTTCGGCAGCATGCCGCCGGACAGCGTGCCGTCGTCGACCATGTCGTCGATCTGCTTCGGCGTGATGCCGGTGATCAGGCTGCCGGACTGGTCCAGCACGCCCGGCGTGTTGGTCAGCAGCACCAGC
>JBAQRB010000085.1:0-8246 GCA_049295655.1 Rhodocyclaceae bacterium | reverse complement strand
GGCGAATGATGGAGAGCAACTGTCCATCGAGCTTGCCGACGGAACCGATCCATTCGCCCGCATCGGCACGCACCGGCTCCATGTCGCGCTCGCGCAAGCTGACCACGCGCTCGACCTTATCGACCTTGAGCGCCCAGACCCCGCCTTCGACAGCGACCACCAGATAAGCCCCGTCGCCCGAAACGAGCGTGCTGTCGGCAGCCCCCAGCGCCTGGCAAAGATCGATCACCGGCACCACCTCGCCATGAATCTGCACCACGCCGGCCAGATCGCCGTCGCTGCCCGGCACGGCCGCTTCCTCGGCAACCTCGGCGACGCGTTGCACCCAGTCGAGCGGCAGCGCACAACGCTCGCCGCCCGCCCGGAAAGTCAGCAGGCGCGTCACCGCATCGCCGGTGGTACTCGTATCGGAAGCCCCTTCCTTGTTCATCATTTCTTGCGCCCTTCTTGCCATGAATTTGCCATAAATCGCCATGCGCTCGGGGTCAAGCAAGGTCGACAGCGCAATCAGCCCCGCCATCCCCTGCCGCTGCGACACCACAAAGCCCTCCAGCCCCGCTTCAGATTGCGGCAAAGCCTGAACGCTATCGACCGGGAAACGCTCGATACCCAGCACCATGCCGACCCCCAGCGCCAGACGAACGCCCTCGATCTCGACCACCGCCAGCGATGTCAGCTCGCCGTCGTCGGCACGTCCGAGCAGCGCACCGAGCGACAGCACCAGCAAGGGCGAACCGCGCAACAGCAACATGCCCGCCACCTCGGCCGGCGTTTGCGGTACGGGCGTCAGCGCTTCGCCCATCAGCACCTCGGCGACATCCGACAGGCGCAAGCCGTAGACCTCTCCCGCACAACGGAAAAACAGGCAAGTCACCTCACCGGCCATCTGCGCCTCTGCCCGTTGATCGCCGACCGGCACGGTACCCAACAAGCCGCCGTTACCCTCCGGCTCGCCGACGGCCAGCAACGCATCGAGCGAAAAAGCCATTTCGCTGACGCACAGCACCAACTGCCCTTCCCAGGCAAACTCGCCACTGATAAAGGCAGCCTCCCCCGCCTCGACATCCGTATGACGCGGCGTCAATGCTTCCGGCAAAACGTCGATTTTCGAAAGCACCCGATCGACGCGCGCCGCCAGACGCTCGCCGGCCACATTCAGGACCAGAACCGTGCCATCTCCGACCACCGTCGGCAACGACAAGCGCTGACCGAAATCGATCTGCACCAGCACCTGCCCCGACAAGCCCGCCAGGCCCTCGACCCACGCCGGGGCAAAAGGCAGCGGCGTCACCGGCGCCGCCTCGACAATCTCCGACACCCACGCCGCGTTCACGGCGTAGCGGCGTCCCGCATGTTCCAGCAACAACATTTCCATCGCACTCATCCTTATTCAATCTAAAAACCTCAGTTCACACCACAACGAGCACGACGAACACAACGAAGAGCCTCAGTTTTGAGATTTTTCCTTGCTCACCCATTGGGTTCAAAAAATACGCAACCTATTGTTTTTTCGTTGTGTTCGTTGTGTTCGTTGTGGTTAACTGCTTTTCTCAGGTTCAAATCACATTCAAACCCAAAGACGCCCGTGGCCCACGCTCAATGCTTCACATACCACGCACCGCCGTCGCTATAGCGGCGATCGTAGCGCTCGGGGAACAATTGCGTATCGGTGCCACCCATCACCAGGGCGCCATCGCGCCGCAGAGCGCTGTGCAGCATGGTCTGGCAAACCCGTTTTCCCTCGTCGGTGAAATAGATCATCACGTTGCGGCACAGCACCAGATCGAAGTCAGTTTCCGGCGGCACCGGCCCCAGCAGGTTGTAGCGCCGGAAACGCACATGCTTGCGCACGAAGTCCCTCACCCGCCAGTAATGCGCCCCCGGGATATCCGGGTCATCGACCGTCTCGCGCTCGAAGAAATGACGTTTGTCCGGCGGCATGTCGCGAAACGGGCCCAAACCGAAATCGCAGTACAGCGCCGACTGCGCCTGACGGATCACCTGGCTCGACAGATCGGTACCGAGCACGTCGATGCTCCACCCAGCCCCCAGCGTCACCACGCCATCGGCGCGCTCCATCGCCTCGCCCATCGCCGTCAACACCTGGAAAGCCAGCATCACGAGGTTGTACGCCTCCTCTCCGGTCGAGCAAGCCGCCGACCAGATACGCAAGCGCCGATCGCCGCGCTGCCTTTTCTCCTCGATGATCGACGGCAGGATATCCCCGGCGATCATCCACAACAGCGGCTTGTCGCGATAAAAATACGTTTCATGCACCGTCAGGCTTTCCACCAGCGCCCGCCAGTCCGGATGCTCGGCCCCCTGCCGCCCGAGGTCGGTCACCCAGCCGCACAACTCGGCTGCGGGAATCGCCGCCAGAATATCGCGCAGCTTGCGCTCGGTCGATGGCGTCGGCTGAATGCCGAAGCGCTCGCCGACCCCCTCCATCAGACGGCGCACCCAGAGCTCCGTCGTTCCTGCATCGGAAAATGAGCGATTCATCCGGCCTCCCCGGCGCGGTCCAGCAACACCGCCATCACCATCCGGCAAAGCACCTGCTTGTTCACCGGCTTGGTCAGGAAGCCTTGTACGCCCTGTCCGAGAATACCCAGAATTTCCGTCTCATCGTCGCAGCCCGAGACCATCACAAAAGGCAAGTCCGCCGAAGGCGGGTGAGCGCGCATCCATTGCAGAACCGCCAGGCCATCGACCTCCGGCATCACCCAGTCGCAAAGCACCGCGTCGAAACCACCCGGATCGTCCGCCAGCAGATCGCACGCCTCCTGCCCGCCGCTCGCCGTCACGATATCGGCGTAATCGTGATTGTTGGTCAGCATCGTCGAAATGATCTGCCGATGCACCTGCAGATCGTCCACGACCAGAATCCGCACCCGCCGCCCGATGCGCTGCCCCGCCTCGGAACAATTTTCGCTGCCGGCATAGATCGCCCGTGCCGTCGCCGAAACCAGCGCTCCCGCGATACGCTCGCCTTCCCACAGCATTGCCTGATGCATGAAACCTCTCCTGCGTCCGTCATTGGACGCTTCTCGATTAATCAAACCGGATCGAACAACCCGCTAGCTCAGGTACTGAAGCGCTCTACTTCCCGGCGCGTGCCGTCGGCCAGCCGCGCCAGTTCGATCACCGTCGAGGTGATCTCATCGGCCGCCGTGGCATTGGCCGAAGCGATGCGGTTCAGCGAACCGACGTTGGTGTTGATTTCGCCGATCGCCGTGTTTTGCTGCTCCATCGCCGAAGAAATACGCTGCAATTCCGCTTCAGTCTGTCGCGCGCCGTTCGAAATTTCCTGCATCCCCTTGTTGACCACCGTCACCGTACCGGTCGCGCGCTCTGCATCGTCGACCGCCTGTTTCACCAGCGCGGCGATCTCCTGCGTCGATTCGCCGGCCGAAGCGGCCAGCTTACCGACCTCCTCGGCGACCACCGCAAACCCCTTGCCGTGCTCGCCGGCCCGCGCCGCTTCGATGGCGGCGTTGAGCGACAACAAATTCGTCTTGTTGGCGATCTTCTCGATCACATCGGTGATCTTGTCGATGCGCTCGGCGTTATTGGCAATCGACTGAACGATCTCGACCATGCGCGCCATGTCGGCGATGCCTTCATTGACTGTTTTGCCCATCTCCTGTGCACGCGCATTGGCCGACTCGGCGGACTTCGCCACTTCGGTCACGGCAGCGGCCGTCTGTTGCACGGCCGACGACAGTCGATCGATCGCATGCATCTGGTTCTGCGCACCGTCCGAAATCTGGCCGATGGCATTCGAAGTCTCGTTCGACGCGGACGCCACCTGCTGGGTGTTCTGACTCACCGCCTGCAAGGTCCGGCCAAGCTGATCGATGGCGCTATTCACATCGCCCTTCAAACGGGCCAGCCCGCCCTCGCCATGCGCCGTTACGCGCCGGGTCAGATCGCCTTGCGCGACGCCGGACATCACCTCGCCGACATCGCCGAGCATCGTTTGCACGGCCTGCATCGCCCGGTCCACCGCCAGCCGGATTTCCCCCTCGGTCGCGCTATCCATGCGCTTCGAAAAATCCCCCGCCGCCAGGGCACTCATCACCTCGTGCAGCGCATTCATCGTCTGCTGCAACTTGCCGACCGCCGAATTAACGCCATCCTTCAAATCATTGAAGCTGCCCCGTGCTTCCGCAACCATTGGCCGGAACTGCCCGTTGGAAGTCGCACGCATCACCTCGGTCGCTTCCGCGAACAGCACCTGGAACTCCTCCAGCATCGTGTTGAACGCGACTCCGGCCTGCCCGGCTTCATCGTTGGTGGTAATCGAAACCCGTTTCGATAGATCGCCGGTACGCGCCACCTCCTGAATCGTTCCGGTCAGCCCGCCGACCATTTTGGTCACGCCATTGGCGACCCGGTTCGATGTCCAGGCCAGAATCAACGCAACAAAAAAACCAATGACAATCGTCGCAAACAGGATTTTTTTCACATAAGCCGTACGTGAAACAGCGATGTTTTTTATATCACCGGCAATCTCTTTTTCCATGGCATGCAGGCTGTCGATCCGCGCCGTCGCCTTCTTGAACCAGTCGTCCGCCGCGATGCCAAGACTTTTCTCGTTCAGACGCGCCTCGGCCTCGCCGCGAAGCTGATCGACGGCGGCAAAAGCCTCGCCCGCCATCGCCGTTTTCAGCCTGGCCCGGCCGGCTTCATCCTCGTAGGTGGCGAACATCGACATGAAAGTGCGCTCCGCCGAAAGCAACTCGCGCCATTTGGCATAACGCGCCGGGTCGAAAGACCCCGCCGTGAAAACAGCGGACAACAGCGCTCTTTCCTGGCCCGCGCGCTCCTTGCCCTCCATGAACATCGCATACGTCGCAGCCTTGCGCATGATCGAGGCGTCGCCGGCGCCGTTGCTCATCGACGCCACGCTTTTCAGCAATGCCGCGATACTCGCGGTGTACCAACCCGTTGCCTCGCCAACGGGCAACTCGAGCCGGGATGTCCGCTCGCGGTGCTCCGAACGTGCACCGAGCAAGGAAACGATGTCTTGCAACCCGGCCTCCTGAGCGCCGATTTTGCTCAGCAAGGCTATTTTTTCATCGGCTTCGGCGCGCGCGGCCTGAAGCTCGCTTTTGAAAGCATTGCCGCCGGATTGCACAAAAATCGCCGTCCGACCCCGCTCGATTTGCAACTGGTGCACCACGTCGCCCAAGCCGATCGCCGCATCCATCCGGCTCACCGTCGCCGACATGGCTTGCCAGGTCGTGTAGTTCTGATTCACAACCCAAAGCACATGAAAAAGCAGCGTGCCAATCAACGCATACAGAACAAAACGCAGCTTGTTACGAATCGACAGATTGTCAAATAGTCCGAATTTACTAATCACCGAGTCATCCCTTCGTTAGCTGCCAATATTCACCAAGACTCTTCACCAAAACTCGATCAGGCGCCAAAGCGCTCAACTTCCCTGCGTGTGCCATCAGCCAGGCGCGCCAACTCGATCACCGTCGAGGTGATTTCTTCCGATGCGGCCGCATTGTCCGAAGCGATCCGATTCAGCGAGCCGACGTTGCTGTTGATGCCGCCAATCGCCGCACGCTGCTGCTCCATCGCAGCCGAAATGCGCTGCAGCTCGGCTTCGGTCTGCCGTGCCCCGTTGGAAATTTCCTGCATTCCCTTGTTGACCACCGCCACCGCACCGGTGGCGCGGCCGGCATCCTCGACCGCCTGCTTCACCAGCACCGCAATTTCCTGCGCCGACTCGCCCGCCGAAGCCGCCAGCTTGCCAACCTCCTCGGCCACCACCGCAAAGCCCTTGCCGTGCTCTCCGGCCCGTGCCGCTTCAATCGCTGCATTCAAGGAGAGCAGGCTGGTCTTGTTGGCGATTTTCTCGATCACATCGGTGATCTTGTCGATCCGGTCGGCGTTGTCGGCAATCGCCTGCACGATCTCGACCATGCGCGCCATGTCGGCGATGCCTTCATTCACCGTTTTTCCCATGCCCTGCGCACGGGCATTGGCCGACTCGGCGGACTTCGCCACTTCGGTCACGGCAGCCGCCGTTTGCTGCACGGCGAGCGAGACCTGCTTGATCACGTGCATCTGGTTCTGCGCACCGTCCGAAACCTGGCCGATGGCGTTCGACGTCTCGTTCGATGCCGCCGCCACCTGCTGCGTGTTCTGCCCGATCGCCTTCAGCGCCGAAGACAAGCCATCGATCGAGGCATTGACACTCTCCTTCAGGCGCGCCAGATCGCCGCGCCCCTCGGCGCAAACCCGCTGCGACAGGTTGCCGGTCGACACCTTGGCCATCACGCCCCCGACATCGCCAAGCATGACCTGCATCGCCTGCATGGCCAGCATCGCCTCATCGATGGCCAGCTTGAACTGCCCATCCACCTTGGCCTCGACGCGCCGTGCAAAATCGCCCGCGCCAATCGCCCGTAAAATATCGGTAATTGCCGTCATCGTGACCGACATCCGTTCAACCACCGCATTAAGCTGCTGCAAGGCAACGGCAAAACCGCCATGCAAGCCTTCCGGGTAGCTCTTGCGGGTAAAGTCGCCGCCGATCAACTGGCGCGTGGTAAATGCCATATCGGTCTGCGCGGCCTCCACCTGGTCGAGCACGTTATTCATCGACCACGCCAACTGCTGCACCGCCCGCTGCCGCCCGCCGATGTGCGTGAGGCGCACGCCCAGATTGCCCTGCTCCCACTCCTTGCTGGCCTGCAACAGATCGGCCAGCAAGCGTCGGTCGTTGGCACCGGAAAACAGCCACAAGGCCACCGACAAAACCGCGCCCAGCATCAGCACGGCAAGCATCGCCGGCCCGCTGCCGCTCATCCACACATAACTCAGCGCAGCGGCCCAAAAACATACGACAACCGCCTGCGCGACTCTTTCGGTGATCCAATCAAAGCGCCTGGAGTGCATGGATAAGCTCCTCGTAAGTAACACCCTTGTCCTGCAAAATGCCGCCCAGCAACTTGCCGGATGCCGCCACGGCATCGCGCGGACCGGCGCGCCGCTCCTCGTCCAGCATCAAGCGATACACATCCGCCACGATCGGCAAGGCTTTCGGATTGGGTTTGCGGCGCACCGAGTAATAGCCGGTTTTCTGCCGATTCCTGTCGTACATCGGCACCACCTGGGTAAACACCCAATAGAACGAACCATCCCTGGCCAGATTCTTGACGAAGGCAAAAATCTCCTGATCGGCGGCCAGCGTGTCCCACAGCAGCTTGAACACCGCACGCGGCATATCGGGGTGACGCACGATGTTGTGCTGGCTACCCAGTAACTCCTCCTCGTCGTAGCCCGAGAACTCGATGAAAATCTCGTTCCCATAAATAATCCGGCCGCTCAGATCGGTCTTGGAAACGATGAAATCCTGAGCCCGCATCACCTTTTCAATGCCTGTCGGAACAATGTCTTTTCTTTTCATCTTCAATCCTCAAGTTGCCGAGTCAAAGCTCTGCACGATTCAGAGCGATTCGCCGGAGAGTCAATGTTTACGCCACTCTTCTGGCACTAGCCGTTCGCCATGGCGCGGCGCGGCCCGATGCTATCCAGCCCCTTACGTACCAAACCGCTCCACTTCCCGGCGCGTGCCATCGGCCAGCCGCGCAAGCTCGATCACAGTCGACGTAATCTCTTCCGCCGCCGAGGCGTTGGCCGAGGCGATGCGGTTCAGCGAACCGACGTTGGCGTTGATCTCGGTAATCGCGGCGTTCTGCTGTTCCATCGCCGCCGAAATGCGCTGCAGCTCGGCTTCGGTCTGCCGCGCGCCGTTCGAGATTTCCTGCATCCCCTTGTTGACCACCGCCACCGTTCCGGTCGCCCGGTCGGCATCCTCGACCGCCTGCTTGACCAGCGCGGCAATTTCCTGCGTCGATTCGGCCGCCGACGCGGCGAGTTTGCCGACTTCCTCGGCAACCACCGCGAAGCCCTTGCCATGCTCGCCGGCGCGTGCCGCTTCGATGGCGGCGTTCAACGACAGCAGATTGGTCTTGTTGGCGATCTTCTCGATGACGTCGGTGATCTTGTCGATGCGGTCGGCGTTGGTCGCGATGGACTGGACGATCTCGACCATCCGGTTCATGTCGGCGATACCTTCATTGACCGCCTTGCCCATACCCTGCGCGCGGGCGTTGGCCGATTCGGCCGATTTGGCCACTTCGGTCACGGCGGCCGCCGTTTGCTGCACGGCACTGGACACCTGATTGATCGCGTGCATCTGGTTCTGCGCGCCGTCCGAAATC
>JBAQRB010000084.1:0-13256 GCA_049295655.1 Rhodocyclaceae bacterium | reverse complement strand
GCACAGGGGCTGCGGCGACCGATGCCGGTGCGACGACGGGCGCTGCCGGAGCGACGGCAACTGCGTCTGCCGCTTCGAGGATGACCACGATGGCACCTTCGGAAATCCTGTCGCCGAGGGCGACCTTGATTTCCTTGACGACGCCGGCGGCCGAAGACGGCACATCCATCGTCGCCTTGTCGGATTCGAGGGTGAGCAGCGCGTCGTCGACCTTGACCGTATCGCCGACCTTGACGCAGATGTCGATCACCGGCACATCGCTGTAATCGCCGATGTCCGGGACTTTCACTTCAATTGTCTGACTCATGGATGGACTCCCTTAAACCGACATCGGGTTGGGTTTGTTCACGTCGATGCCGTACTTGGCAATCGCCTCGGCGACCTTGCTCTGGGCTATCGTGCCTTCGTCGGCCAGCGCCTTCAGCGCGGCGAGCGTGACCCAGCGGCGATCGACCTCGAAGAAGTGACGCAGCTTCTCGCGCGTATCCGAGCGGCCGAAACCGTCGGTGCCGAGCGTCACGTAGCGGCAGTTGATGAACGGGCGGATCTGCTCGGCGTACAGGCGGACGTAGTCGGTCGCCGCGATCACCGGGCCGCTCGTTCCGTTCAGGCAGGTCTCGACGTGCGAGCGCTGCGCCTTGGCGGTCGGGTTGAGCAGGTTGTGGCGCTGCACGTCGTTGCCGTTGCGCGCCAGTTCGTTGAAGCTCGGGCAGCCCCAGAGGTCGGCGTCGACGCCCCAATCTTCCTTGAGCAATTGCGCGGCGGCGATCACTTCGCGGAAGATGGTGCCCGAACCGAGCAGCTGCACGCGTGGCGCGGCCTTCTTGCCGGCTTCGGCGCCCTTGCGCAGCAGGTACATGCCCTTGAGGATGTCGGCTTCGGCACCCTTCGGCATCTCGGGATGTTCGTAGTTCTCGTTCATCACCGTGATGTAGTAATAGACGTCTTCCTGCTCCTTGAACATCCGGCGCAGGCCGTCCTGCATGACGACGGCGATTTCGAACGAGAAGGTCGGGTCGTAGCTGATGCAGTTCGGGATCAGTCCCGAGAGGATCAGCGAGTGGCCGTCCTCGTGCTGCAGGCCTTCTCCGTTCAGCGTCGTGCGACCGGCGGTGCCGCCGATCAGGAAGCCGCGCGAGCGCTGGTCGGCCGCCGCCCAGCAGAGGTCCATCGTGCGCTGCAGGCCGAACATCGAGTAGCAGATGTAGAACGGGATCATCTGCACGCCGTGCGTCGAGTAGGCGGTCGCTGCGGCGATCCAGTCGCTCATCGCGCCGGCCTCGTTGATCCCTTCCTGCAGCACCTGGCCGGTCTTCGATTCCTTGTAGAACATCAGCTGGTCGTGGTCTTCGGGAACGTAGTTCTGGCCTTCCTGGTTCCAGATGCCGATCTGGCGGAACAGGCCTTCCATGCCGAAGGTGCGCGACTCGTCGGGGACGATCGGCACGATGTTCCTGCCGATCTGCTTGTCCTTCAACAGGATGTTCAGGACGCGGACGATAGACATCGTCGTCGATACTTCGCGGCCTTCGCCGGAGGCCTTGAGCAGCGCGTCGAACGCCGAGAGCGCGGGGATTTCAAGTGCGGGTGCCGTCTTGCGCCGCTGCGGCAGGTAGCCGCCGAGGTTCATCCGGCGCTCGCGCATGTAGGCAAGTTCCGGCGAATCTTCGGCGAACTTGAGGTAGGGCAGTTCGTCGATCTGGTCGTCGCGCACCGGCAGGTTGAAGCGGTCACGGAAGCGTCTGATGGCTTCGTGGTCGAGCTTCTTCTGCTGGTGCGAGATGTTCATCCCTTCGCCGGCGTTGCCCATGCCGAAGCCCTTGATCGTCTTGGCGAGGATCAGCGTCGGCTGGCCCTTGTGCTCGACGGCGGCCTTGTAGGCGGTGAAGATCTTGAAGATGTCGTGGCCGCCGCGATTCAGGGCCCATACTTCATCATCGGTCCAGTCGGCGACCAGCGCCTTCAGTTCCGGCGTGTTGAAGAAGTATTCGCGCACGTAGGCGCCGTCCTTGGCCTTGAAGGTCTGGTACTCGCCATCGACCACGGCCATCATGCGTTTCTTCAGGATGCCGCTCTTGTCGCGCTGCAGCAGCGTATCCCAGTGCGTTCCCCAGACCAGCTTGATCACGTTCCAGCCGGCGCCGCGGAACTCGCCTTCGAGTTCCTGGATGATCTTGCCGTTGCCGCGCACCGGGCCGTCGAGACGCTGCAGGTTGCAGTTGATCACGAAGACGAGGTTGTCGAGTTTCTCGCGCGCCGCCATGCCGATCGCGCCGAGCGATTCGACTTCGTCGGTCTCGCCGTCGCCGAGGAAGGCCCAGACCTTGCGGTTCTTCGCCTCGATGAAGCCGCGGCTGTCCATGTACTTCATGAAGCGCGCCTGGTAGATCGCCTGGATCGGGCCAAGGCCCATCGAGACGGTCGGGAACTGCCAGAAGTCGGGCATCAGCCAGGGGTGCGGGTACGAGGGGATGCCCTGGCCGTCGACTTCCTGGCGGAAGTTGTCCATCTGCGCGTCGGAGAGGCGCCCGAGCAGGTGCGCGCGCGCGTAGATGCCGGGAACGGCGTGCCCTTGGAAGAAAATCAGGTCGCCGCCGTGCGCCGCTGACGGCGCGTTCCAGAACCACGAGAAGCCGACGTCGTAGAGCGCGGCGGCCGAGGCGAACGACGCGATGTGGCCGCCGACGTTGGTCTCCTTGTTGGCGCGAACGACCATCGCCATCGCGTTCCAGCGGATGTAGTTGTGGATGCGGATTTCGAGGTCGGGGTTACCCGGGTATTTCGGCTGCTGCTCGGCCGGAATCGTGTTGATGTATTCGGTGGTGGCGCTGTACGGGATGTCGATCCCTTCCTCGCGCGCCTGCTCGATCATGCGCTCGATCAGGAAGTGCGCGCGTTCGGCGCCTTCCTTGTCGATCACGCCGTCCAGCGCATCCTGCCATTCGCGGGTTTCCTGCGGATCGGCGTCGCCGGCCGTCTGGGGGTTCTCGGACTGTGCTGCCATGGTTTGTCTCCTCGCTTTGAAGATCATTCTTGTGCTGCGCACCGGTCTGGCGGCAGCGCTAGGTTAATACGATGTTCGGATGCGCAGTACCGCAGCGCATCATTTGTTTTTCGCATTGTAGGATGGCTTTTTGCGATGCGCAATAGGCGAAGCGGGCAAGGCGCTTTCTCGCCGTCTTTCTGCCCGCGGCGAATTGATCTGTGTCAACGAGGAAGTGTTACAAAACCTTTAACTTGTTGCCCCAATTTGAATCATTTTGGGGCGACCCAGGGAGACGTGATGGGAGCAGCAGGAATCGGGGCCATCCGGCCGGCGCCGGCGCAGAGCCGGATGTTGATGTCGGGCAACGAGGCCGTCTCGCGGGCGGTCTGGGAAGCGGGCGTGCGCGTTGCCGCGGCCTATCCGGGAACGCCGGCCACCGAAATGCTGGAAGTCGTCTCGACTTATCCGGACATCTACTCGGAGTGGTCGGTCAACGAGAAAGTTTCGCTGGAAGTCGCTTTCGGTGCGGCGATGGCCGGCTCGCGCAGCTTCTGCGCGATGAAGCATGTCGGCATGAACGTCGCTTCCGATGCGCTGATGACGATGACGCTGACCGGCGTTGCCGGCGGGCTGGTGATCGCGATCGCCGACGACGTCGGGCTGTCGTCGTCGCAGAACGAGCAGGATTCGCGCTACTGGGGGCGCTTTGCGCACGTGCCGGTGCTCGAGCCCGCCGACTCGCAGGAAGCCTACGAATTCACGCTCGCCGCCTTCGAGCTCTCCGAGCGCTTCCAGGTGCCGGTGATCCTGCGCCTGACGACGCGCATCTGCCACGTGAAGGGACTGGTGACCGTCGGCGAACGCCTTGAGCATCAGGCTGCCGGCTTCAAGAAGGAAGTGGCGCGCTGGGTGATGGTGCCGGGCGCTGCCGGGCGCCGTCTGCCGCTGATGTTCGAGCGCGAGCGCAAGCTGCGCGCCGAATCGGAAATTTCGACGCTCAATATCGTCGAAGCCGGCAGCGACCAACGCGTCGGCTTCGTGACTTCCGGTCCGGCCTACATGCACGTGCGCGAAAGCTTCCCCGACGCGCCGGTGCTCAAGCTCGGCCTCTCGTTCCCGGTGCCTTTCGAAAAGATCCGCGCCTTTGCCGCACAGTGCGACCAGCTGGTCGTCGTCGAAGAGGTCGAGCCGCTGATCGAGACCGAGCTCAAGGCGCAGGGGATTGCCGTCAGCGGCAAGGACATCCTGCCGCAGTCCGGCGAGCTCGCGCCGAACGTCCTCAAGCCCGCCATCGCCCGCCTGCTCGGCGAGCCGGTGCCGGAAGGGGGCAAGGCGCTGCCGATGCAGGTCTTCCCGCGCCCGCCGACGATGTGCGTGGCGTGCCCGCACCTCGGCGTCTATTACACGCTGTCGCAGCTGCGCAACGTCACGATTTCCGGCGACATCGGCTGCTACACGCTCGGCTTCGGCCACCCGTGGAACGCGCTCGACGCCTGCATCTCGATGGGCGCCTCGATGGGCATGGCGCTCGGCCTCGACAAGGGGCGCGGCGAGACCGACAAGGACAAGCGGATCGTCGCCGTGATCGGCGACTCGACCTTCCTGCACATGGGCATGCAGGGCCTGCTGAACATGGTCTATAACCGCGGCAATGTCACCGTGCTGCTGCTTGACAACCGCGCGGTCGGGATGACCGGCGGCCAGGACAATCCGGGCAACGGCCGCGACATCCACGGCAACGAAGCGCCGCGCGTCGATTTCGCCCGGCTCGTCAAGGCGCTCGGCGTGCGCGAGGAGCGCGTGCATGTGGTCGACGCCTACGAGCTGCCGACGCTGCTCAAAACGCTGCGCGAAGAAGTGAAGATCCCCGAGCCGTCGGTGATCATCACCAACCAGCCCTGCGTGCTGATCAAGGATTACCACGCGCTGAAGCCCTTTGCCGTGATCGACGACAAATGCACCGGCTGCGGCAACTGCGTCGATGTCGGCTGCCCGGCGATCCATGTGACGCGCCGCGAGAAGGTGACCAAGGCCAACGGGCGCGAGGTCGATCTCTCGTTCGTGCGCATCGAAAGCGCCGCCTGCACCGGCTGCGGCCTGTGTCTGCAGCCCTGCGCGCCGGACGCCATCGTGCATGCCGATACAATTCCGTCGGTGATCAATTTCGTTAAAAAACAATGACCGCCGCTTTGGGGTAAAAAATGTCTGAAATTACAAATATCCTCGTCGTCGGTACCGGTGGGCAGGGCGTCATGACGGCGACCGAGATTCTCGCCGAGGCGGCCATCGCGCTCGGCCACGACGTCAAGAAGACCGAAGTGGCCGGTATGGCGCAGCGCGGCGGCGTCGTTTCGTCGCATCTGCGCTTCGGCAAGAAAATCCTCTCGCCACAGATCACGCCGGGCAGCGCGCATCTGCTGCTCGGCTTCGAGGCGGCCGAGGGCATGCGCTGGCGGCACATGCTGCGCCCCGACGGCCTGGCCTTGATGAATACCGGTCGTCTGGTGCCGCCGGTCGTCGACCTCGGCCTTTACGACTATCCGGAAGATCCGGTCGCCGAGGTGCGCGCGGCGGGGACACGCGTTTTCTCGTTCGATGCGTCGGTGATCGCGCAGGAACTGGGCGACATCCGCCTCGGCAATACCGTCATGCTCGGTGCGATTTCCGACTACCTGCCGTTTTCTGCCGAAGTGCTCGAGCAGTGCATCCTCAAGCGTTTCGCGACGAAGAAGCCGGCGCTCGTCGAACTGAACCGCCTGGCCTTTGCCGCCGGCCGGCGTGCCGCGCAGCAGGCGGCGGCCGAGGTGGCAGGCGAAGCGGCAGCCGTTGCAAGCGCCTGATTTGCGGTAAAATTCGCTCTCGAACAAAGGAAAAGGCGGGGGCTGTGTTCCCCGCCTTTTCCGTTTTTCTTTTGTTTGCTTTTGAATTCGCACGGACTCCTCATCATGACGGCACTGATTCTCGACGGTAACGCGCTGGCCCAAAAGCTGCGCGCCGACTTCAAAACCCGCGCCGAAGCGCTTGCCGAAAAAGGCACGCGTCCCGGTCTGGTGGTCATTCTGGTAGGGGAGGACCCCGCCTCGCAGGTTTATGTGCGCAACAAGGTGGCTGCCTGCGAGAAGGCCAGTTTTTATTCCGAAAAGATCGTCTACGCGCCGGATGTGGCGCCGCAGGTGGTGCTCGACAAGATCGCCGAACTCAACGCCGATCCGAAAATCCACGGCATCCTCGTCCAGCTGCCGCTGCCGAAGCACTTCGACAGCGACGCCGTGCTCGAAGCGATCGCGCCCGAGAAGGACGTCGACGGCTTCCACGCCGAGAACGTCGGCGCCCTGATGCAGGGCCAGCCGCGCTTCATCCCGTGCACGCCCTACGGCGTCATGAAGTTCTTCGAGGACGCCGGAATCGACCTGAAGGGCAAGGAAGCCGTCGTCATCGGCCGCTCGAACATCGTCGGCAAGCCGATGGCCATGCTGCTGCTGCATGCCGGCGCGACCGTCACGGTCTGCCACTCGCAGACCAAGGACCTGCTCTTCCACACGCAGCGCGCCGACGTGCTGGTTGCCGCGATCGGCCGGCCGCGCTTCGTTACCGCTGAAATGGTCAAGCCCGGCGCGGTGGTCATCGACGTCGGCATCAACCGCCTGCAAGATGGGCCAGAGGCGGGCAAGCTGTGCGGCGACGTCGATTTCGCGTCGGTCAGCCAGGTCGCTGCGGCGATTACCCCGGTTCCCGGCGGCGTCGGCCCGATGACCATCACCATGCTGCTCGGCAACACGCTGGAAGCCGCTGAAAGAGCCGCGCAGCATAAAGAGTGAGGCGTCGGGAGTAGCGTTTCCGATGCGTCGCCGGCAGTTCTCCGCAGCACGATATTCAACCCAACTACGATGGATTTTTCCATGCCCAACTCCTCACAGCCCCTGGTCGGTATCGTCATGGGATCGGACAGCGACTGGCCGATCATGCGCGCTGCCGCTGTCATGCTCAAGAGCTTCGATATTCCCTACGAAGCGCGCGTGCTGTCGGCACACCGCACGCCGGATGCGGCGCTCGATTACGCAGCTGGCGCCAGCGATCGCGGCATCAAGGTGCTGATCGGCGCCGCCGGCGGCGCCGCGCATCTGGCCGGCGTGCTCGCCGCCAAGACCGAATTGCCGGTGCTCGGCGTGCCGATCCCGTCCAAGCACCTGCTCGGTCTCGATTCGCTGCTTTCGATGGTGCAGATGCCGGGCGGCATTCCGGTCGCCACCTTTGCCGTCGGCGAAGCCGGCGCGACCAACGCCGCGCTGTTCGCCGTGGCCATGCTGGCCCTGAACGATGCGGCGCTGGCGGCGAAACTTTCGGAATTCCGTACGCGGCAGAGCGAAAAAGTGCTCGCCAAGACGCTGCCCGATCTGCCGTGAGCGCATGAGCGCCGATCTCGGTCTTGCCGTCCGGCTGCTGCAGGCCGGCGAGCTGGTCGCTTTTCCGACCGAGACGGTTTACGGCCTCGGTGCCGACGCCGCCAATCCGGCGGCGGTCGCCAGGATTTTTGCCGCCAAGGGCCGGCCGGCCGATCACCCGCTGATCGTCCATCTGCCCGGCGCCGGCCATCTCGACCAGTGGGCGCGCGACATCCCGCCGGCCGCCTGGGAGCTCGCCGAGGCTTTCTGGCCCGGCCCGCTGACCCTGATTCTCAAGCGCGCGCCCGGCGTCCCGGATGCCGTCACCGGCGGCCAGGAGACGGTCGGCGTGCGCGTACCCGCACACCCGCTGGCGCTCGACCTGCTGCGCGCCTACGCGCAGGCCGGCGGCGGCGTGGGGGGGCGGTGCGGCATTGCCGCGCCTTCGGCCAACCGCTTCGGCCGGATCAGTCCGACCGAGGCAGCGCATGTGCATGAGGAACTCGGCGACTCGGTGGCGCTGGTGCTCGACGGCGGCCCGTGCCCGGTCGGCATCGAATCGACGATCATCGACCTGTCGCGCGACGCACCTTTCCCGCCGCGCCTGCTGCGCCCCGGCCACATCACGCCGGAGCAGATCGCCGCCGTTCTCGGCGTGTTGCCCGAGTTGCCGGCGACCAGTACCGGCGGCAACGATGCGCCGCGCGTTTCCGGTTCGCTCGCTGCGCATTACGCGCCAACGACGCCGATGCGTCGGGTCGCCCCCGAACGCCTGCTCGACTTCATCAGCGGCCGGCGTTGCGCCGTGCTCTGCCACAGCCAGCTGCCGCAGGCCGCGATGCCGCATGCCTGGCAGATGTTGCCTGCCGATCCGGAGGGTTATGCGCGCGGCCTTTATGCCGCGTTGCGCGAGCTGGATCGGGCGGGGGCCGAACTGATCGTCGTCGAGGATATTCCCTCCGCTCCGGCCTGGCAGGCCGTCGCCGATCGCTTGCGTCGCGCGCTGTGCGGCGCCGGCGGGGCCGGCGGGGCCGAGTAGGCCGCTTCGCCATGAGCGAACGGGACGGCAAGTACGAGCAGTCGAGCGATGGCCTGTTCGATGCGCATTTCTTGCTGGTCCGGAAAATCGCCTACGGGGTGGCCAAAGGCTTGCCGAACAGCGTTCAGCTCGACGACCTGCTGCAGGATGGATTGCTTGGTCTGATGGACGCCGTCATCCGCTGCAACGTGGAGATGAGCGAGCAGCAGTTCCGGAGCTTTGCCGCCCAGCGCATTCGCGGCGCCGTGCTCGACGGACTGCGCAGCGGCGACTGGGGAACCCGTCGCGTGCGCCGGGAAATGCGCCGGGTCGAGATCGCCGTCCACAAACTCGGCCACCAACTGGCCCGGCCGCCCAGCGAAGGGGAGGTCGCGGCAGCACTGGGCCTGCCGTTGGCCGACTATCAGCGTCTGCTGCAGGACGCGCACGGCTATACGCTCATTTCCCTTGAAGACATCGAGTGCAAGGGGACGGCGGACGATTATTCCAACTGCCCCGTCTGCCAGGATCTGGACCCGCTCGTCGTGCTCGAAAGAGCCGCGTTTCAAAGCACGCTGGCGGCGGCGCTCGAGGCCCTGCCGGCGCGCGAAAAGACCGTGCTTGCGGAATATTACGAAGTCGGGCGCACCATGCGCGAGATCGGCGTCGAGCTGGATATCAGCGAAGGCCGCGTCAGCCAGCTCCATGCGCAGGCCATTGTCCGCCTGCGCGCCGCACTGCTCGACGGAGAAGAACACGCCCCGCTGCTCAAGCCACGCCGCAAAGTTCGCTGAGTATCGGTTACGGCTGTGCCGCGCTGCGCGGATTTATCGCGCAGCGTCCGTGTTGACCGCCGATTTAGCCATTTTTCATTTAAAAGTGAGTTGGTCGTCTTTATGCTATTGCTTTCGAAGAAGTGCCCACGACGTTATTAGATTTGCTCCCATCGCGGCCACAACAGCTGGAAGCATGAGTGCCCAAAGACTTGTGGCGTGTTTGGCTTGTTGGAACTGTTCTCCATCCATCTTTTTCGCGTCGTGGAGCGCATCGAAAAAGTCGCGCATGATATCGAAGCCATTCAAAGTCCAGACGCCTATACCAACTAATAAGATGCCGCATATGAGCGTTACGGCACTCGATGGGTCGCGAAGATTCTTTACATAGAAGACCGCAAGTAGTGCGATGAAGAAGATTGTGACGGCGATTGCGTGCGGATGGGTTTCGAGAGGCATGGTGATTCCTGAAATGTTTAACGTTTGATTGATCGGACCTGCGGTTGAGTATTAACGCGTAAACCAGCGTCCTAGAATATAGCGCAACAGCATTCACGATAAGGTATGAACGGCTGCTTTATAACGCTATGGTCACTGCCTGCACCTAGCCGATTTCTGCCCGATCAGGCCCGTTTCAGGTGCGCTCAGGTAAACTGCGGCTTCAAAACATATCGTCAGGCGAAGGGATGCCAGCATGGCCAAGAAAACACAGATCACGGTTTCCAACGACGCAGAAGACTATCGGGACGTGGTCGTCCGCATCAACCTGGACGGAAAAACCGACTGGCTGTTTACGGCAAGTCTGGACAAGGAATTTGATCTGATCCTTGAGGATGCCTCGCCGCGTTCTTCGGCGATGGACGCCGAGGCGTTCGTCGATAACGACCGCGTGCCGCCCGATGTGCTCGCCGAGCTTGAGCGTGTTCAGCCGCAGGTGATGGCGCTGTTGCAGCTCGATGCGCAATCATGAGCATCGAATCCCCGGTTTGCCATCACATGAAAACGTAGCGGCGCCCTTACGAAACTAATGGCCGATTCAGCTCGGTGCGCCATTGATCGGGGTCCGGGCTGGACTCGGGGCCTGACAGATAGGATTCCCACAGGCCGTTCTGCGCAGCGAGTCCCTCGTTTTCAACCCACGCGCAAAACTCGCCCCAGGCCGCGCCGAGCCCGTCGTATCTTCCTCGATACGTCGTGCGGGCGACCTTGGCCGCCGGTAGCCTGCTCGTTTTGACGCGACCGGCTGGCGCGATCGGGTGGCTGATCGGGAAGCCGACCTCGAAATCGAAGGTATCGGTCGGTCGCTTCCAGTGCCTGGAATAGCACGGTCCGGCTGGCGCGATTCCTTGGGCTGCGAGGGCCGCGATGATTTCGGCGATGGCCGGCCCCATGACCTGGCCGATTTCGGCGCGGGGAACGGTGAGATGGATGACGGCGGTCAGCTGCTCGTCGGTTTGCACGATTTGTGGCATAGCGAGCATCTCAGTCCTCCCGGAGGATTTTCGACAATGCTCGGAGAGTGGCGTATTCATTGCCTCTCCGGGCAGTCCGCGAGGGACGGTGCAGTGTTTTTCGGCCGCGCTCAGCGCCCGCCCCACGGCATCACCGGCACCGTCGAGATGCTGTTGGCAGGTGCGCCTTCGATCAGCTTGCGGCTGATCGCGAGGTAGACGAGCGTCTGGTGCGCCGCATCCCACATACGCACGATGCGGGTTTCCTTGAACAGGATCGAAGTGTCTTCCGTGAAGACGGTTTCGTCGGCCGGCAGCTTGGCGGGCAGCGCGATCGGTCCGGTCTGCCGGCAGGCCAAGGAAAACTGCGACGGGTCTTCGGCGAGGCCGAGCGATCCCTTGACGCCGCCGGTGCGCGCCTGGCTGACGTGGCAGGTGACGCCGGGCACTTTCGGGTCGGCGAAAGCCTCGACGCAGATCTTGTGATTGGCGCCGATCAGCTTCCACGCGGTGGTGACGCAGCCGATGGTCTCGGCGGCGACCGGCGCTGCGGCGCAGGCGGCGAGCAGGGCGGCGGTAATGATCGTGCGCATTTTCACCATTTCAGTTCTCCGGGTAGGGCGACAGCGTGATCTCGTTGATCTGGCCGGCCGGCGAGCCGCGCCGGGCGCGCTGGTTCACGTGCCGCGCTTCCGAGACCAGCGTCTTGATCTTCGCGCGGTAGAGGCCCTTGATCGTCACCTGCGGTCCCTGCGCGAGCAGAATGGCGCGCAGCGATTCATTGTCCTTCAGTCCGATGATCTGCACGCCCTTGCCGCCCGACAGGCGCTTCATCTGGTCGAGCGGGAAGACGAGCAGGCGGCCGTCCTCGGAGAGCGCGGCGAGGTGGTCGCAGCCGGCGGTACGCGCCGGCGGCAGGATCGTCGCGCCGTCCTCGACGGTCAGGAAGGCCTTGCCGGCCTTCTGCCGCGAGAGCAGGTCGGCGTAGGTGCAGACGAAGCCGTAGCCCGAGGTCTTGGCGACCAGGAGGTCGTCCTCGGGCTTGCCGGTCAGCACGTGCGCGATCTTGCCGCCGCCCATATCGACGAACGAGGTGAGCGGCGCGCCCATGCCGCGCCCGTCGGGCAGCGCGGCGACCGGGATGGTGAAGGCGCGGCCTTCGCTCGAGATGATCACCAGCGAGTCGACCGAGCGGCATTCCTGCGCGCTGCCGGCGCGGTCGCCGTCCTTGAAGGTCACCGCCGAGAGGTCGAGGCCGTGGCCCTGGCGCACGCGCGCCCAGCCTTTCTCGGAGACGATCAGGGTGACCGGCTCGTCGGTGACCGCCGCGACTTCCGAGCGCGAGGCCATCGCCGCCGGCTCGATGATCGTTCGCCGCGCGTCGCCGTGCTTCTCGGCGTCGGCCTTGATTTCGCTGATCACCTTGCGGCGCAGCAGCGTGTCGTTGCCGAGCAGCTTTTCCAGCGCTTCGCGTTCGCTGCGCAGCTTGGCGAGCTCCTGCTCGATCTTGATCCCCTCGAGCCGCGCGAGCTGGCGCAGGCGGATTTCGAGGATGTCCTCGGCCTGCCGGTCGGAAAGCTGGAAACGTTCGATCAGCGCGGCTTTCGGATCGTCCGACTCGCGGATGATGCGGATCACCTCGTCGATGTTCAGGAAGACGATGTGCCGGCCTTCGAGGATGTGGATGCGGTCGTTGGCCTTGTCGAGGCGGAACGCGGTGCGCCGATGCACGGTCTTGATGCGGAACTGGCACCACTCGCCGACGAGATCGACCAGCGTCTTCTGGCACGGCCGGCCGTCGATGCCGACGGCGACCAGGTTGATCGGCGCGGTCGTCTCGAGGCTGGTGTGCGCGAGGAGCAGCGCGACGAATTCGTCGCGGTCGAGGCGCGAGTTGGCCGGCTCGAAAACCAGGCGGATGTCGTCTTCCTTGCCCGACTCGTCGCGCGCTCGCTCGAGCTGCGAGCCGAGCAGGGCTTTCAACTGCGCCGCCGACTGCTCGATCGCCTTCTTGCCGGGTTTGGGTTGTGGGTTGAGCAGCGCGCCGATTTCGGAGAGCACTTTGGCCGACGAGACGCCCGGCGGCAGTTCCTTGAACACCAGCTGCCAGGCGCCGCGCGCCATTTCCTCGAAGTCGTAGCGCGCGCGAACGCGCAGGCTGCCGCGCCCGGTACTGTAGGCGCCGGTGATTTCGGCGGTCGACGAGATGATCTGGCCGCCGCCCGGGTAGTCGGGGCCGGGGATGTGTTCCATCAGTTCGGCGAGCCCGGCTTCCGGGTGCTGGATCTTGTGGATCGCCGCGGCGGCGACTTCGCGCAGGTTGTGCGACGGCATTTCGGTGGCCATGCCGACGGCGATCCCCGACGCGCCGTTGAGCAGCGCGAACGGCAGGCGCGCCGGCAGGAAGGCCGGCTCGTCGAACGATCCGTCGTAGTTCGGCTGGTAGTCGACGGTGCCCTCGCCGAGCTCGCCGAGCAGCAGTTCGGCGATCGGCGTCAGGCGCGCTTCCGTGTAGCGCATCGCTGCGGCGTTGTCGCCGTCGCGCGAGCCGAAGTTGCCCTGGCCGTCGACCAGCGGGTAGCGCAGCATGAAGGGCTGCGCGATGCGCACCATCGCGTCGTACGCCGAGGTGTCGCCGTGCGGGTG
>JBAQRB010000083.1:0-2458 GCA_049295655.1 Rhodocyclaceae bacterium | reverse complement strand
GCCGACGGCATCCTGAAGCCCGCCCGATTCGCTGCGGAGTGTCAGCGCACTGCCTGAGCTTACGCGCCCCAGGATGGGGGGCACGGTCGTGTCGGCTGCCTGGAGGGCGGCCGATCGAAAGGAAGTACGCCATGGAATTCATGCTGATCTCCGAATCATTCCGCAACAAGGGCATGATTCCGGCACGCTACACGTGCGATGGCTGGGACATGTCGCCGCCGCTCTTCTGGACGCTGCCGCCGGAACAGACCAGGAGCCTCGCCCTGATCGTCGACGACCCGGATGCGCCGGACCCCGATGCGCCGCAAACGACGTGGGTGCATTGGCTGCTCTACAACATCCCGCCCGACGCCGACGGCCTGCCCGAGGGCGCCGCACCGAAAGACCTGCCGCGCGGAACGCTACAGGGAAAGAACGACTGGGGCCGTTCCGGTTACGGCGGGCCGTGCCCGCCGCGCGGCAAGCATCGCTACCGCCATACGCTCTATGCGCTCGATACGCTGCTGCCGGACCTGAACTACCCGGACCGGACAACGCTGGAAAAAGCCATGCACGGCCATGTCATCGCGCAGAGCGAACTGACCGGGATGTACCAGCGCATGCACGCCTGATTCTGGCCGCGAGACCGGCGCAAAGGAATCGACAAGGGGAACAAGGAAAAATCCATGGCCATCATCGGTATCGATCTGGGCACGTCCAATTCGGCAGCGGCCGTCCTGCGTGGCGGCCGACCGGTCATCATTCCCAGCGCGGAAGGCGTCGGTATCGGCGGCAAGGCTTTCCCGAGCTACGTCGCCCTCACTGCCGACGGCCAGTTGCTGATCGGCGAGCCGGCACGCCGCCAGGCGACGGCCAATCCCGAAGGAACGGCGAGCGCATTCAAGCGGCGGATGGGCAAGCGCGAGACGATCCGCCTGCGCGAGCGCGACTATTCGCCGGAACAGCTGTCGGCTTTCCTGCTGCAGAAGATCAAGCGCGACGCCGAAGCCTTCCTCGGCGAACGGGTCGACCAGGCCGTGCTCACGGTGCCGGCCTATTTCAACGACAACCAGCGTACGGCAAGCAAGGATGCCTGCCGCATCGCCGGGATCGACGTGCTGCACCTGATCAACGAACCGACCGCTGCGGCGCTGGCCTACGGCCTCGAACGGCTCGGGCAGGAGCTGCGCATTGTGGTGATCGACTTCGGCGGCGGCATGCTCGACGTGACGATCATGGAATTCGGCAAGGGTGTCTTCGAAGTAAAAACCACCAGCGGCGACAGCCAGCTGGGCGGCACCGACATGACCCGGCTGGTTTTCGAGCATTTCGCCCAGTGTTTCCAGATGGCCAGCGGCGTCGATCCGCGCGCCGACCGCAAGGCCGCTGCGCGCCTGCTCGAAGCGGCCGAGACGGCGAAGATCGAACTGACCGCCAGCATGAGCACGCACGTCAGCCTGCCCTACCTCGCCACGCTCAACGGCGAGCCGTGCCACCTCGAGCTCGAGTTCCACCGCACCGAACTCGAGCGCCTGCTGCGCCCGGTCATCGAGCGCTGCCGCGGGCCGGTCGAGCAGGCGCTGCGCGATGCGGGAATCACGCCGCACGACGTCGACCGCGTCGTTTTTGTCGGCGGACCGACGCGCATGCCGATGGTCCGCGCCCATTTCGAGAAGCTCTTCACGCGCAAGGCCGAGATGGGGGTCGACCCGATGGCGTGCGTCGCCGCCGGCGCGGCCATCCAGGCCGGCGTGCTGGGCGGCGAAATCGGCGGCATCGTGCTGGTCGATGTCACGCCGCTGACGCTCGGCGTCAAAACCCTCCGCGGCATCGCGACGCCGCTGATCGCCCGCAACACGCCGGTGCCGGTCAAGCACAGCGAGACCTTCACCACCACGACCGACATGCAGGACAGCATCACGATCCACATTTTCCAGGGCGAACGGCCGATGGCTGGCAACAACGCGAGCCTCGGCGAATTCAACCTCGACGGCCTGCCGCCGGCGCCGCGCGGCGTCCCGGAAATCGAGGTCACCTTCGATATCGACGCGGACGGCATCCTCGGTGTCACCGCCAGGGACAGTGCGAGCGGCAAGCCGCAGCCGATCCGGATCAGCGCATCGCCCCGCCTGCCGGAAGACGAGAAGAAATGGATGATCGAAGACGCCGAACGCTACGCCGGGGCCGACCGCAAACGCAGCGACGATGCCAAAAAGCTCAATGCCGTTGACGGCGTCTGTTACGAAGCCGAAAAACTGCTCGCCGAGTTCGGCGGGAAGCTCGGCGACGACCTGAAACAACGGATCGACAAGGCCTGGAACGAAGCCAGGGAGGCGCTGCTCGGGAAGGAAGTCGCCCCGGCCAGCGAGCATGCCGAGACGCTCAGGAAGCTGCTGCAGGAAGCCAGTAGCGCGCTCTATGCCCGCTCGGTGCAATCGACGCCGGCCGACAGGCGGGCACCCGCAGGCGGCGCGCCGCC
>JBAQRB010000082.1:0-5312 GCA_049295655.1 Rhodocyclaceae bacterium | reverse complement strand
TGCTGCTTGGTCTTGTGGATGGCCGGCATGATGATGTGCGAGGGCTTCTCGCCGTCGAGCTGGACGATGTACTCGCCCATGTCGCTCTCCAGCGCCTCGATGCCGACGGCGGCCAGCGCGTGGTTGAGCTCGGTCTCCTCGCTGACCATCGATTTGCCCTTGACCATCAGCTTCGCCGCGTGTTTTTGCGCGATACCGACGATGATCGCGTTGGCCTCTTCGCCATTCTCGGCCCAGTGCACATGGATGCCGTTTTCTGTGAGCTTGCGTTCGAGCTGTTCGAGCAGCTCGGGCAGACGGGCGAGGCTGTACTTGCGGATGTGTTCGGCGAGGCCGCGCTGCGCTTCGAGCGCGTCCGCATCGGGAAACTGCGTCGCGCGCTTGGCCATCAGGAAATCCATCGCGCCGCGAAAACTCTTGCGCAGATGCTCGTCGGCCACCGCCTCGGTCGTTCGCAGCTTGAATTCGCTGGCCGGAACGAATTTGAGTTCGTGGCTGTTTGCCTGGGCGCCCATCAGTCTTCCTCCTTCCCGTCATCGAGCAGCAGAATGACCAGCTCCTTCGGGCCGTGCGCGCCGTAGGCCAGCGTGACCTGGATGTCGGCCGTCTTCGACGGGCCGGAAACGAGCAGCGCATTGGTCGGCAGCGCGGCGCTCCAGTCCTGGACGGTCATCGCGTCGAACAGCGTGTCGTAAAGCCGGTCGGCGTCGAGCAGCGCGAAGTGGATCGGCGGCACCAGCGAGATCAGGCGCGGCTCGTTCTCGTCGGGCCAGACGATCAGCGTTCCGGTTTCGGCAATGCCGCCGCGCGTCGAGGTAAAGCCGGCGTCGGTGTCGCGAAAGAGTTCGCTCTTCCATTCGTCGATAGGGCGCTCGTACGGCTTCAGCCCGGGAATTCCGGCGGCGGCCAGCGCCGCGCCGTGCGGTGCTTGCGGGCCGTAGAGCAGCGAGCCGACGTTCTTTGCGACGCACAACTCGCGCAGCGTCTGTGCCCAGTTGGCGGATGTCACATGGACCACTTCGCCGCGCCAGAAAGTCATTTTTTCGCAGAAGCGCTCGATTCTCGCGGCACGGTCTTCGGCCGGCGCTGCGCGGCGCACGGCGGCGTGGAAGCCATCGACGTCGGGCGCCAGCACCGGCTGGCCTTGTGGCGCAGCGCGCAAGCGCGCCAGGATGTTGTCGCGCGCACTCATACTTTTTCTCCTTCGGCTTCGAGGCGTTCGCGCAGAAAGGTCGCCAAATGCTTGCCCTGGAAGGCGTCGCCGCGCTTTTGCAGCGTGTGGTTGATGTTCAGCATGCAGCCGCAGTCGGCCGAGAGAAAGGTCTGTGCGCCGGTTTCCTTGAGTGCGTCGGCCTTGTCGCCGGCCATTGCCGATGAAATCGACGGGTGTTTGAGCGAGAAGGTGCCGCCGAAACCGCAGCATTCGGATTCGTGCGACTGCAGAACGACCTCGACGCCGGGTAGCTGGGCGAGCAGGGCGCGCGCGTGTTCATGGGTGCCCATTTCGCGGCGCGCGGCGCACGAGGTATGTAGCGTGACGGTCGCCGGCTGGCCGGCATCCCGCCATTGCACCTTGAGGACCTTGAGCAGGAATTCCGAGAGTTCGAAGATGCGCTCGCCGAGCGCCTCGGCCTTCGCCTTCTGCTGCGGGTCGTCGGCAAAGAGCTTCGGATAGTGGTGGCGCATCATGCCGGCGCACGACCCCGAAGGGACGACGACCGGCCAGTCGTTCGGGAAGAGGGTCATCTGCAGCAGCGCGACGGCGCGTGCCTCGTCGGCATAGCCGCTGGTGTAGGCCGGCTGGCCGCAGCAGGTCTGGTTCTCGGGGAAGTGGACGCGGACGCCTTCGCGCTCGAGCAGCGTGATCGCATCGATCCCGGCCTCGGGACAGAAAAGGTCGACAAGGCAGGTGGCAAAGAAATAGACGTCAGTCGGGCGTTTGCCGTTCGGGGTATCTCGCTGCATTGCCGCTCCTTTGGTTAATTGGTCATACCAATAAGTTGTGTTTGTAGGAATGTACGGTATCACAGGGCTGCGGTCAATAAATAAAGCGATTTTTTGCGCTTGCAGTTTGCCGGATTGCTCTTTAGAATTGAGTGGTCTGACCAATCGAGTGATTATTCTGCCTATGTCGCAAAACAAGTTCCAGGCGCCGCGCATTTCCGATGCCGTGGCCGCGTCGCTGGAAAGCCGCATTCTCGAAGGCTCGCTGAAGCCCGGCGACCGCCTGCCGCCGGAGCGCGAACTGGCGATCGAGCTGGGCGTTTCGCGCCCTTCGCTGCGCGAAGCGATCCAGAAACTGGCGTCCAAGGGCATGCTGCAAAGCCGGCAGGGCGGCGGCACCTACGTCACCGACCGCCTCGAATCGACTTTTTTCGACCCCTGGCAGGACATGATGGGCGCGCACCCGAACCTACGCGAAGACCTGCTCGAATTTCGCCGCATGATCGAAGGCCAGGCCGCCGAGTGGGCCGCCGAACGCGCGACCGAAGCCGACCTGACGCGCCTTGCCCAGGCTTTCGACGCGATGAACGATGCTTTCGACGCCGACAATCTCGAAACCCGCTCGATCGCCGACATCGCCTTCCACCAGGCGATCGGCGAGGCCTCGCACAATGCGCTGATCGGACATCTTTCGGCCGCACTGCTGCGCCTGATGCACGACAACATCCGGCTTAACCTTGGCGAACTGAAAAACATTCCGGCGGCGAACGCGCTGCTCAAAAGCCAGCATGCCGCGATCAACGCCGCGATCCATGAACGCAAGCCTTCCGCCGCGCGCGCCGCCGCCGAAACGCATATCGACTTTGTCCGCGAAACGCTGGCCCAGACGCTGCGTTCGGCCGCCCGGCGCGAAACCGCGGCACGGCGCCTGCAGCCCGATTTTTCCGAAACCTTCGCTTCCTGACCCCCCTTGTTTCCTGAACTTTTCTTCTTGATCTGACCCCTGAAAGGAATCCGCATGGAGCCCCTCGTCCTTCCCCTTGAGAAACTGCGCATGACCGACGTCGAGCAGGTCGGCGGCAAGAACGCCTCGCTCGGCGAGATGATCAGCCAGCTCGCCGACTCCGGCGTCCGCGTACCGGGCGGCTTCGCGACGACGGCCGCTGCCTATCGCGATTTCCTCGCGCAGAGCGGCCTTGACGTCAAGATCAACGCCGCGCTCGATGCGCTCGATGTCGAGGATGTCAATGCGCTGGCCGCCTGCGGCCAGCAGATCCGCAACTGGATCATGGAGACGCCGTTCCCGACCGCGCTGACCGTCGAGATTTCGGCGCAGTACCAGCGTCTGGTCGCCGAATGCGATAGCGAAGGCGCGGCCGACATGTCGTTTGCCGTTCGCTCGTCGGCGACCGCCGAGGACCTGCCCGACGCCTCGTTCGCTGGCCAGCAGGAAACCTTCCTGAACATCCACGGCCTTGACAACATCCTGCACGCGATCAAGGAAGTCTTTGCCTCGCTGTACAACGACCGCGCGATTTCGTACCGCGTGCACAAGAACTTCATCCACGCCGACGTCGCGCTGTCGGCCGGCGTGCAGCGCATGGTGCGCTCCGATACCGGCGCCGCCGGCGTGATGTTCACGCTCGATACCGAATCGGGTTTCCGCGATGCCGTCTTCGTGACCTCTTCCTACGGCCTCGGCGAAACGGTCGTGCAGGGTGCCGTGAACCCCGACGAGTTCTACGTGCACAAGCCGATGCTGGCCGCCGGCAAGCACGCCGTGATCCGCCGCAACCTGGGCTCGAAGCTGATCAAGATGGTTTTCTCGGAAGAGAAGGCCGCCGGGAAATCGGTCAGCACGGTGGACGTCGCCGAAGCTGACCGTCACCAGTTCTCGTTGAACGACGCCGAAGTGCAGGAACTCGCGCGCTACGCCGTGATCATCGAACAGCACTACGGCCGGCCGATGGACATCGAGTGGGGCAAGGATGGCCGCGACGGCAAGCTCTACGTACTGCAGGCCCGCCCGGAAACGGTCAAGTCGCAGGAAGGCGGCCACGACCGGCTGCAGAAATTCAAGCTCAAAAGCTTCTCGAAGGTGCTGGCCTCGGGCCGCGCGATCGGCCAGAAGATCGGCAGCGGCCCGGTGCGTATCGTGCGCGACCCGAAGCAGATGGACCAGGTCAAGCCCGGCGACGTGCTGGTCGCCGACATGACCGACCCGAATTGGGAGCCGGTGATGAAGCGCGCCTCGGCAATCATCACCAACCGCGGCGGGCGCACCTGCCACGCGGCGATCATCGCGCGCGAACTGGGCATCCCGGCGATCGTCGGCTGCGGCGACGCGACCGAAACGCTGGTCGAGGGCGAGATCGTCACCGCCTCGTGCGCCGAGGGCGACACCGGCCACGTCTATCGCGGCAAGCTCGATTTCGAGGTGACTTCGCGCGAGATCACGGCGATGCCCGAGATCCCGGTCAAGATCATGATGAACGTCGGCAACCCGGAGCTCGCCTTCGAGTTCTCGCAACTGCCGAACGCCGGCGTCGGCCTCGCGCGCGTCGAATTCATCATCAACAACGTGATCGGCGTGCATCCCAAGGCGATCCTCGACATCGACCGCCAGCCGGCGTCGCGCCGCGAGGAAATCGAACGCCGCGCACGCGGCTACGCGAGTCCGAAGGAGTTCTTCGTCGAGAAGCTGGTCGAGGGTGTCTCAACCATCGCCGCGGCCTTCTGGCCGAAGCCGGTGATCGTCCGCCTCTCCGACTTCAAGTCGAACGAGTACCGCAAGCTGCTCGGCGGCGACGCCTACGAGCCCGAGGAAGAAAACCCGATGCTCGGCTTCCGCGGCGCCTCGCGCTACATCGCCAGCACCTTCCGCGACTGCTTCGAGATGGAATGCCGCGCCATGAAGAAGGTGCGCGAGGAGATGGGCCTGACCAACGTCGAGCTGATGGTGCCTTTCGTGCGCACGGTCGGCGAGGCCGCCGCCGTCGAGACGCTGCTCGCCGAGCACGGCCTGAAGCGCGGCGAGAATGGCCTCAAGCTGATCATGATGTGCGAGATCCCGTCGAACGCGCTGCTCGCCGACGACTTCCTCAAGCACTTCGACGGCATGTCGATCGGCTCGAACGACCTGACCCAGCTCACCTTGGGCCTCGACCGCGACTCCGGCCTCGTCGCCGCGCTGTTCGATGAGCGCGACCCGGCGGTGAAGGCCTTGCTGGAAATGGCGATTTCCGCCTGCCGCCGGCAGGGCAAGTATGTCGGCATCTGCGGGCAGGGTCCGTCGGACCACGCCGACCTTGCCGAATGGCTGATGGATCAGGGAATCGGCAGCATCTCGCTGAACCCGGATACGGTGG
>JBAQRB010000081.1:0-5502 GCA_049295655.1 Rhodocyclaceae bacterium | reverse complement strand
AACCACGGCAACGATAAGGATGCGGCCAAGCGCCTGGCCGAGCGCCTGATGCCTTTTTTGCTCGGCGGCCTGCGCGCACCGCTGCCGCAGTTTTTCGATAGCTTACCCCCAAGACCGGTGTCGCCTTCCCCTTCCCCCGCGTCGTCAGACCATTAACAGGAGAAACTGCCATGATTACTGGAGCTTCCGCCATCGTCTCCCTGCTTTTCGCGAGTGTCCTGATTGCCATTGTAATACTGCTTGGCGTTCGCCCTTTGCGCCGGGAGTTGCTCAGCCGTTCCATTTTCAAGACCTACAAGAAAATTCTGCCGCAGATGTCCGACACCGAGCGCGAAGCGCTCGAGGCCGGCACCGTGTGGTGGGATGGCGAGCTGTTTCGCGGCAATCCCGACTGGAACAAGCTGCTCGCCTACCCGGTGCCGGCGCTGAACGCCGAGGAGCAGTCGTTCATGGACAACGAGGTTGAAGAGGCCTGCGCGCTGGTCGACGACTGGCAGGTCTCGCACGAACTGCAGGACATGACGCCGCAAGCCTGGCAGTTCATCAAGGACAAGGGCTTCCTCGGGATGATCATCCCGAAGCGCTACGGCGGGCTGGAGTTCTCGGCCTACGCGCATTCGCAGGTGGTGACCAAGCTGTCGACGCGCTCGTCGGCGCTCTCGGTCTCGGTGATGGTGCCGAACTCGCTCGGCCCGGCCGAGTTGCTGCTGCACTACGGCACCGAAGCGCAGAAGAACCACTACCTGCCGCGCCTGGCCAAGGGCCTCGAGATCCCGGCGTTTGCGCTGACCAGCCCGTGGGCCGGGTCGGACGCCGCGTCGATCCCCGACGTCGGCATCGTCTGCAAGGGGATGTGGCAGGGCGAGGAAGTGCTCGGCATGCGCGTCACCTGGGACAAGCGCTACATCACGCTCGGCCCGATCTGCACGATCCTCGGTCTCGCCTTCCACCTTTACGACCCGGACGGCCTGCTCGGCGGCAAGAAGCATGTCGGCATCACCTGCGCGCTGGTGCCGAACGACACGCCGGGCGCCGAGCTCGGCCGCCGCCACTTCCCGCTCAACGCGATGTTCATGAACGGGCCGACGCGCGGCCGCGACGTCTTCATGCCGCTCGAGTACATCATCGGCGGTCCGGCGATGGCCGGGCAGGGCTGGCGCATGCTGATGGAGTGCCTGGCCGCCGGCCGCTCGATTTCGCTGCCGTCGTCGAACACCGGCATGGCCCAGCTGACGGCGCGCACCGTCGGCGGCTACGCGCGTGTGCGCAGCCAGTTCAAGATGTCGATCGGCCGCTTCGAGGGCGTCGAGGAAGCGCTGACCCGGATCGGCGCCTACACCTACATGATCGACGCGGTGCGCAAGATGACGGCCGGTGCGGTCGACCTCGGCGAGAAGCCGTCGGTCGCCTCGGCGATCGCCAAATACCACGTCACCGAACGCGCGCGCCAGATCGTCAACGACGGCATGGACGTTGTCGGCGGCAAGGGAATCTGCCTCGGGCCGTCCAATTTCCTCGGCCGCGCCTATCAGCAGATTCCGATCGGCATCACCGTCGAGGGCGCCAATATCCTGACGCGCAGCCTGATCCTCTTCGGCCAGGGCGCCATCCGCTGCCATCCCTACGTGCTCAAGGAAATGCAGGCCGCGCACCATCCCGATGCGGACGAAGGCCTGCGCCAGTTCGACGCCGCCCTGTTCGGCCACATCGGCTTCACGATCGGCCACGGCGTCGGCACGCTCTTCAAGGGCCTCTCCGGTTCGCACTTCGTCGCGCTGCCGGACAACGCCGGCCGCGGCGTGGCGCCCGAAACGAAACGCTACTACCAGCAGCTGACGCGCTTCTCGTCGGCCTTCGCCTTCCTCTCGGACATCTCGATGCTGGTCATGGGCGGCGAGCTGAAGCGCCGCGAAAAACTCTCGGCGCGCCTCGGCGACATCCTCTCGATGATGTACCTGTGCTCGGCGACGCTCAAGCGCTACGAGTCCGAAGGCCGCCAGGCGGCCGACGCGCCGCTCATGCACTGGGCGATCTGGGACGCCATGTACCAGGCGCAGCAGGCGTTCGACGGCGTCATCGACAACTTCCCGAACCGCTTGGTCGGCCGCCTGCTCTACCGCATCGTCTTCCCGCTCGGCCGCCCGTACGCCGTTCCGTCGGACCGCATCGGCCACCAGGTCGCCAGGCTGCTGATCGAGCCGTCCGCCGCGCGCGATCGGCTGACCGCCGAAACCTACCTGCCGAAGGTCGATAGCGAAGCGGTTGGCGCGCTCGAACTGGCGCTCGCGGCGACGATCGAAGCCGAGCCGATCGAGGCGAAGATCCGCGCCGCCGAGAAGCGCGGCGAACTGGACGACAACCCGCAGGCCAACGTGCGCGACCTCGCACAGGCGGCCTTTGCCGCCGGCATCGTCAGCGCGGCCGAGTACGCCGTGCTCAAGCGGCGCAACGAGTTGCGCGACATCGTGATCCGCGTCGACGACTTCCCGCACGACTTCGGCTTGAGCCAGCGCGCGCCGGTCGCACAGCAGGCGGCCGCCTGATGGCGCGTGCAGGGCATGCCCGGAGAGCCAATGTTTACGCCAATCTTCAGAGCATGCCGGCGGCGATCGGCGGTCGGTGTGGCGCACTTTAGCAGCAGCAAATAGCGATTCGTCGCAGAGGAGGATGGGCCGTGGCATTTGAGCCGGTGTATGTCGTCGACGGCGCGAGAACGCCGTTCCTGAAAGCGCGCAACGCGCCCGGGCCGTTTGCCGCGAGCGATCTCGCGGTGCAGGCCGGGCGCGCGCTGCTGGTGCGGCAGAAATTCGCGCCGAGCGACCTCGACGAGGTGATCCTCGGCTGCGCGAGTCCGTCGCCCGACGAAGTGAATATCGGTCGCGTCGTTGCGCTGCGCCTCGGCTGCGGTCAGAAGGTGCCGGGCTGGACGGTGATGCGCAACTGCGCGAGCGGCATGCAGGCGATCGATTCGGCGATCGCCAACATCCAGGCCGGGCGCTCGTCGCTGGTGCTGGCCGGCGGCGTCGATGCGCTGTCGCGCGCGCCGCTGCTCTATTCAGACACGATGGTCCGCTGGTTCGCCGGGATGATGCAGGCGAAGACGCCGGGCCAGAAGCTCGCGCTGTTCGCGAAGCTGCGGCCGGCGACGCTGCTCTCGCCGGTGATCGGCCTGATGAAGGGGCTGACCGACCCGGTGATCGGCCTGCTGATGGGGCAGACCGCCGAGAACATCGCCTGGCGCTTCGGCATCACGCGCGAGCAGATGGATGACTTTTCGGTGCGCAGCCACCAGCGCGCCGTCGCCGGGCGCAGCGCCGGCCACCTGGGCGAGATCGTCCCGCTGGTCGATGCCCAAGGCACTGTTTACGCCGAGGACGACGGCGTTCGCGCCGATGCCAGCCTGACTGGCCTCGCCAAGCTCAAGCCCTTCTTCGACCGCAAGTACGGCCGCGTGACGCCGGGCAACAGTTCGCAGATCACCGACGGTGCCGCCTGGCTGCTCCTCGCCTCGGCGGCGGCGGTCGAGCAGTGGAAGCTGGAACCGATCGGCAAAATTACCGATACCCAGTGGGCCGGCCTCGACCCGGCGCAGATGGGCCTCGGCCCGGTGCATGCCGCGACGCCGATCCTGCAGCGCCACGGCCTCGCGCTCGACCAGATCGACGCCTGGGAAATCAACGAAGCCTTCGCCGCGCAGGTACTCGGCTGCGTGGCCGCGTGGGAATCGGACGACTACTGCCGCGAGCAGCTCGATCTGCCGGCGGCGCTCGGCACGCTAGCCCCGGCGCGCCTCAACGTCGACGGCGGCGCGGTGGCGCTCGGCCATCCGGTCGGCGCTTCCGGCGCGCGCATCGTCCTCCACCTGCTGTACGTGCTGCGCGCCGCCCGCGCCAGGCGCGGCATCGCGGCTATCTGCATCGGCGGCGGCCAGGGCGGTGCGATGCTTGTCGAAACGATCGGATAGCGCCATGAATACAGACAACTACACGCACTGGCAGCTCGCCGTCGATGGCGACGGCATCGCCTGGGCGACGCTCGACAAGGCCGGCGAGTCGGCCAATTCGCTGTCCGCCGCGGTGCTCGACGAGCTCGGCCTGATCCTCGACCGGCTCGACACCTACCCGCCGCAGGGCCTGATCTTCCGCTCCGGGAAAGCGGCCGGCTTCATCGCCGGCGCCGACATCGAGGAGTTCACGCAGCTCGATACGCCGGGAAAAGGCATCGCGCTGGTCGCGCGCGGCTGGAATCTCTTCAACCGGCTGGCCGCCGTGCCGTATCCGACGCTCGCGTTGGTGCGCGGCCACTGCCTCGGCGGCGGACTCGAACTGGCGCTCGCCTGTCGCTACCTGCTGGCTGTCGACGAGCCGGCGACGAAAATGGCCCTGCCCGAAGTGATGCTCGGCATCGTCCCCGGCTGGGGCGGCATGCTGCGCCTGCCGCAGCGCATCGGCGCGCAGGCCGCGCTCGACCTGATGCTGACCGGCAAGTCGGTTGACGCGGCCAAGGCCAAGCGACTCGGCCTGGCCGACGACTGCGTGCCGCCGCGCGTGATGGACAGCGCGGCGAAGCTCCTGCTGCTTTCCGATACGCCGCGCCGCCCGCTGCCCTTCCTGCAGCGCCTGCTTGGCGGGCCGCTCAAGGGTATCGTCGCCAGCGGCGCGAAAAAGCAGGTCGCCAAGCGCGCCCGGCGCGAACACTACCCGGCGCCCTACGCGATCATCGACATATGGGCACGGCACAACGGCAACGCGTTGGTCGCACCGGCGCTGATCGACGGCATCGTTCGCTCGCCGACGGCGCGCAATCTGGTGCGCGTCTTCTTCCTGCAGGAGCGCCTCAAGGCATTCGGGAAGAGCGGTGGCCAGACCGGCGACTTCCAGGCCAAACGCGTGCATGTGGTCGGCGCCGGCGTCATGGGCGGCGACATCGCCGCCTGGTGCGCGCTGCGCGGCATGACCGTCACCTTGCAGGACCAGGACATGGCGCGCATCGCCCCGGCACTCAAGCGCGCCTACGCGGCGTACGGCAAGCGCATCAAGGATACGTTCGAGCTGCGCAACGTGATGGATCGCCTGATTCCGGACCCCGAAGGCCACGGTGCAGCGCAGGCCGATATCGTGATCGAGGCGATTTTTGAAAATCTCGAAGCCAAGCATGCGCTGCTAAAAAAACTTGACGCGCTGATGCGGCCCGACGCCGTGCTGGCGAGCAACACCTCCAGCCTGAAGATCGAGGACCTGCGCACGGTGCTGCAGAATCCGGCGCGCCTGGTCGGCATCCACTTCTTCAACCCGGTCGCCAGAATGCCGCTCGTCGAGGTGGTCGCCGCCGCAGGCGCCGACCCCGAAATGCTGCGTCGTGCCGCCGCCTTCGTCCGGCAGATCGACCGTCTGCCGCTGCCGGTGAACAGCGCGCCGGGCTTTCTGGTCAATGCCGTGCTCGGTCCGTATATGCTCGAAGCGATGCGCGCAGTCGACGAGGGGATTGCGCCGGAAACCGTCG
>JBAQRB010000080.1:0-2558 GCA_049295655.1 Rhodocyclaceae bacterium | reverse complement strand
CCGTCGTCCTGGCATTCGGCGGCGGCAGCTGGGCCAAGCTCGGCTCGGACGGGCGCTGGGTCGCCCTGCTCGAAGCGATGGGCGTTGCCGTCGCGCCGCTGCGCCCGTCGAACTGCGGTTTCGACGTCGCCTGGAGCGATCACTTCCGCGAACGCTTTGCCGGCCAGCCGGTGAAATCGGTCGTCGCATCGTTCGCCGATCCGACCGGCGTCCGGCAGCAGCGCGCCGGCGAATTCATGGTCAGCGAAAACGGCGTCGAGGGCAGCCTGATCTACGCGCTGTCGGCGCCGCTGCGCGACCGGATCGCCGCAGAAGGCAGCGCGACCCTGTTCCTCGACCTGCTGCCCGGCCACGACCGGCAGCGCGTGATCGACGAGATCGCTCACCCGCGCGGCAGCCGCTCGCTGTCCAGCCACCTGCAGAGCCGCCTCGGCATCAAGGGCGTCAAGGCGGCGCTGCTGCGCGAGTTCGTCGCTGCCGCCGATTTTGCCGACGCACAAAAGCTCGGCGCCGCGCTCAAGGCGCTGCCGCTGCGCATCAAAGCGCCGCGACCACTCGACGAGGCGATCAGCAGCGCGGGCGGCGTGCCCTTCGAGGCGCTCAATGAACAGCTGATGCTGCGCGATCACCCCGGCGTCTTCTGCGCCGGCGAGATGCTCGACTGGGAGGCGCCGACCGGCGGCTACCTGCTCACCGCCTGTTTTGCCAGCGGCCGAGCGGCCGGCGCCAGCGCGCTGGACTGGCTACGCGCCAGTGCCCCCAGTTATGGTGCTAACCTTGGCGCTTGACGCAAGCACACGGGCATCCGGAAACGCATGAACAGAACCAGCCCCAGCATCCACGAATACGCCGCCTGGACGCTGGCCGTGCTCGGCATCCTCTTCGTTCTCAAATTCCACCTGCTGCCGGCGCTGATCGCCGGCCTGCTGGTCTATGAGCTGGTGCATGCGTTCTTCCCGCTCTTCGCCCGCCACCTGTCGACCGGGCGCGCCAAGGGCGTCGCGGTGGCGCTGGTCGCCCTGCTGGTGGTCGGCGCGGTGACCGCAGCGAGTTTCGGCATCGTCGTCTTCATGAAAAGCGAGGGCGGCAGCCTTTCCGCCCTGCTCGCCAAGATGGCCGAAATCCTCGAGAGTTCGCGCGCGACGCTGCCGCCGTGGCTGGCCGATTATCTGCCGGACAGCGCCGACGGCGTCCGCGAGCAGATGACCGACTGGCTGCGCGAGCACGCCACCGAACTGCAGCTGATCGGCAAGGAAACCGGCCACATGCTGGCACACGTGCTGATCGGCATGGTGATCGGCGCCATGGTCTCGCTGCGCGAAGCCTGCAACAAGGATGCCAGCGGCCCGTTGGCCAAGGCGCTGGCCGAACGCATTTTCCGCATGGGCGAAGCCTTCCGCCGCATCGTCTTCGCGCAGGTGCGCATCTCGGCGATCAACACCCTGTTCACCGCCATCTACCTCGCGCTCGTTCTGCCGCTGTTCGGCGCCGGCCTGCCGCTGACCAAGACGATGATCGTCGTCACCTTCGTCGTCGGCCTGCTGCCGGTAGTCGGCAACCTGATCTCGAACACGGTGATCTTCGTCGTCAGCCTCGCGCACTCGCCGGCGGTGGCGATCTCGTCGCTCGCCTTCCTCGTCGTCATCCACAAGCTCGAATACTTCCTCAACGCGCGCATCGTCGGCGCGCAGATCAGCGCCAAGGCCTGGGAACTGCTCAGCGCGATGCTGATCATGGAAAGCGCCTTCGGCCTGCCCGGCCTCGTCGCCGCGCCGATCTGCTACGCCTGGCTGAAGGACGAACTCAAGCAGCGCGGGCTGGTCTGATGCACATCTGGGTCGATGCCGACGCCTGCCCCAAGGCGATCAAGGACATCCTCTTCCGCGCCGCAACGCGAACGAAAATCCCGCTGACGCTGGTCGCCAACCAGACGCTGCACGTACCGCCCTCGCCGTTCATCCGCAGCGTGCAGGTGCCGGCCGGCTTCGACGTCGCCGACAACGAGATCGTCAAGCGCGTTACCGCCGGCGACCTCGTGATTTCCAGCGACCTGCCGCTCGCCGCCGAAGTCATCGAAAAAGGCGCTCACGTCCTGAGCCATCGCGGCGAATGGTATTCGGCGGCCAACATCCGGCCGCTGCTCAACATGCGCGACTTCATGGACAACCTGCGCGCCAGCGGCGTGCAGACCGGCGGCCCGCCGCCGATGAGCCAGAGTGAAAGCAAGGCCTTTGCCGGCCATCTCGACCGTTTTCTGGCGAATCACATTTAATCAGGAGAGGATCGGGAAGCGCCGCAAACGGTCAAGCGCGGCACGCCGAAATACAAGGGCCTCGGGCACCGAATGGCGAGGTTTTCAGCCCAGACCATATCCAGAAACCAACGCCATACCCAAGGCTGAGTTTCAATTGATGGCATTTTGGTGTTACCGGATGACCAATGCGACAACTACAATGACGGTAAGCGTTCAACCCGCCCACATTGCTGAGAACCGCTGAGGCGGCGAGGATGGTGTCCACGTAACTTAGGTGGACACATGTACGCTAAATTGGTGAAGG
>JBAQRB010000079.1:0-6571 GCA_049295655.1 Rhodocyclaceae bacterium | reverse complement strand
GTACCGGTCCTTGCCCCGCCGGCCCGCTGCTGAGCCCGCCACGGGACGAGATGGAATTCCTGCGTCAATTGGCCCTGGCCGGCAACATGCGCGACATCAAACAAAGGAGCGATCATCTGCGCAGCGTCGACCCGCGCTACGGGCCGTTCGCCGACCGCCTGCGCGACCTCGCGCGGCGCTACCAGTCGCAAGCCATTCTTGTCCTGGTGAACCACTACCTGGAGGAGTCCGACCGATGAGCGCAATGGCCTTGCCCGCTGCAGATCCGCTTCCAGACCCGCATACCATTCTGGTGGTCGACGACATGCCGGCCAACCTCGGGCTGCTGGTCGATCAGCTGGAGACGCTCGGCCACCATGTGGTGGTCGCGCTCGATGGTGAAGAGGCCCTGCAGCGCGCGCAACGGGTGCGGCCCGACCTGATCCTGCTCGACGTCATGATGCCGGGGATCGACGGCTTCGAAACCTGCCGCCGCCTCAAGGCGCTCGACGCCACGCGCGACATTCCGGTGATTTTCATGACCGTCCTCGACGATGCGCCGAACAAGCTGCTCGGTTTTTCTGCCGGCGGCGTCGATTACGTCACCAAACCGCTGCAATTGCCGGAAGTGCTGGCGCGCGTCACGACCCACCTCGAGCTGCGCGCCGCGCAGCAGCGCGTGGCCGCCCGCAACCTGGCCTTGCAGCAGGAAATCGCCGTGCGCGAGCAAGCCGAGGCCGACCTGCAACGGGCGCAAGACGAGCTGGAACGCCGGGTCGAAGAGCGTACCGCCGAGCTGGCCCGCGTCAACGCCAGCCTCGCTGCTGAAATCGCCGAGCGCGAGCGGGCGGCGCTGCTGCGTGCCGGCGAGAACCGCATCCTTGAAATGGTCGTCACCAACAGCTCGCTCGAAGACATGCTGGCCGAACTCGTGCGTCTGATCGAGTTGCAGCACGCCGGAACGCTGTGCTCTATCCTGCTGCTCGCCGCCGATGGTCTGCACGTCCGCCGCGGCGTCGCGCCCAGCCTGCCGGCCGCCTTTATCGATGCGCTCGATGGCCTGGCCATCGGCCCCAACGCCGGTGCTTGCGGCGCGGCGATGTACCGGCGCGAAATAGTGGTGGTCAGCGACGTGCGCGAGGATCCGCTGTGCGCCGACTGCTGCGATCTGGCTGCGGCGCATGACCTGCGCGCTTGCTGGTCGGCGCCGATCATGTCGCACGACGAGCAGGTCCTGGGTTCCTTCGCGATCTATCACCACGTGGTGCACACTCCGGACGACGCCGAGCGGCAGCTGATCGACTTTGCGACGCGCATCGCCCGGATCGCCATCGAGCACCGGCGCACGCAGGAGCGCATCCGCTACATGGCCGACCACGACGCGCTGACCGGCCTGGCCAACCGCACCGTGCTGCGCGACCGGGTGCAGCAGGCGATTGCCCAGGCGCACCGCAACCGCTGCATGGTCGCGCTGCTCTTCATCGACCTCGACAACTTCAAGCACATCAACGACTCGCTCGGTCACCGCGTCGGCGACCGTCTGCTGCAGGAGGCTGCCAACCGCCTGACCAGCTGCCTGCGCGAAGGCGACAGCGTCGCGCGCATCGGCGGCGACGAGTTCGTCATCGTCCTGCCGGCGCTCACCGACGGCACCGACGCCGCGCGCGCCGGCACCAAGGTCGAGGAGGCCCTGACCCAGGCCTTCTTCGTCGATGAGCACGAACTGCACATTTCCGGCAGCATCGGCATCAGCCTTTTTCCGGCGGACGGCGCCGACGTCGAATCGCTGATGCGCGCCGCCGATTCGGCGATGTATCACGCCAAGGACAAGGGCCGCAGCAACTACCAGTTCTTCACGCCGCTGCTCAACCTGGCGGTGCAGCGGCGGATGGCGATCGCCAACCGCCTGCGCCAGGCCTTGGCCAGTCACGACTTCCTGCTCCACTACCAGCCGCAGGTGGATCTCCAGAGCGGCAAGATATTTTCGGCCGAAGCGCTGCTGCGCTGGGGGCATCCCGGCATGGATCCGATCGGTTCGAGCGAGTTCATCCCGATCGCCGAGGATACCGGACTGATCGTTCCGATCGGCGCCTGGGCGCTGCGCGAAGCCTGCACGCAGCTCATGCGCTGGCGCGCGGCCGGCCATCCGGCGCTGCGCATCGCGGTCAATCTCTCGGTGCGGCAGTTCCACCAGGAGGGTTTTCAGGAACTGGCGGCGCGCATCCTCGCCGATAGCGGCCTGCCCGCCGAGGCGCTCGATCTGGAAATCACCGAAAGCCTGCTGATGCTGCAAAATTCCGAGAACCTGGCGCTCATGGAAAGGCTCGCCGGGATGGGAATCGAGCTGTCGGTCGACGATTTCGGCACCGGCTATTCGAGCCTCGCCTACCTGCAGCGCTTTCCGATACGCACGCTGAAGATCGACCAGTCCTTCATCAACGGCATCGGCCAGGACGAGAACGACACGGCAATCGTCACCGCGATTCTCGCGATGGCGCAAAGCCTGCATCTGAAAGTCGTCGCCGAAGGCGTCGAGACCCTGGCGCAGGAAACCTTCCTCAAGAAGCACGGCTGCCAGGCGGCGCAAGGTTATTACTACAGCGCTCCGGTCTCGGCCGAGGACTTCGGTGCCATGCTCGAACGCGAGGCGGCGTAAGCCGGCCGGAGGAGCGCGCCTGCCTAGTTGACGCGGCTAATGCCGCCGGGTTTCCAACAATAGCCGCCGAGGATGCCGCTGCCCGGCGGTCCGCCGGACGACATCAGGCCTTCAGATTGGCCGTGCGGTAGCTGTCGGTGACCTGCAGCAGTTGTGCGAAAACCTTGGGCGTGCCGGCGATCACGTTGCCGGTTTCGAGATAGCTTTCGTTGCCGGCCAGGTCGCTGATCAGGCCGCCGGCTTCCGAAATCAGCAGTGCGCCGCCGGCGATATCCCACGGCGAGAGGCCGAATTCCCAGAAACCGTCGAGGCGGCCGCAGGCGACGTAGGCGAGGTCGAGCGAGGCGGCGCCGGCGCGGCGCAGGCCGGAAGTCTTCTGCGTCAGTTCCTTGAACATGCCGAGATAGGCATCGATGTGCTCGAAGCTGCGGTAGGGGAAGCCGGTACCGATCAGCGAGTCCTCGAGCTTCAGGCACTTGGAAACGCGGATGCGGCGCTCGTTGAGGAAGGCGCCGGCGCCCTTGCTGGCGGTGAACATCTCGTTGCGCAGCGTGTCATAGACGAGTGCCTGGATGACCTGGCCCTTGTAGGCCAGGGCAATCGAGATCGCGTATTGCGGGAAGCCGTGGATGAAGTTGGTCGTGCCGTCGAGCGGATCGATAATCCACTGGTATTCGCTGCCGGCGCCCTGGCCGGCGGTCTCGCCCGACTCTTCTGCTAGAATTCCGTATTCCGGGTAAGCCTCGCGCAGCACTTCGATGATCGCCGCCTCGGCGGCTTTGTCCACTTCGGTAACGAAGTCGCTCTGGCGCTTGGTCGTTACCTTGAGATGGTCGAGTTCGCTCGACGAGCGGTTGATGATCTGGCTGGCGCGACGCGCGGCCTTGATGATGACGTTCAGTGCTGGATGCATGGTTTTGAAGAGCTCGACGGGCGGCGGGTGGTGCCGGATTGGCGCCTGATTCCGCCCGATTTATTGTGGAATCGCGTATTTTATATGAACCAGGCCTTGCCGTCTCTTTCTCCTCCGCATTTACCAGATGGTGCGCTGGACAAAATCCGTATCGTTCTCTCGCATACAAGCCATCCGGGCAATATCGGCGCGGCGGCGCGGGCGATGAAAACAATGGGCTTGTCGCGCCTGACGCTGGTCAATCCGAAGCGCTTTCCGGATAACGAAGCGATTTCGCGTGCCGCGGGGGCCGAGGATATCCTCGTGAACGCGCGGGTTTGCGAGAGCCTCGATGCGGCGCTGGCCGATACGGTTCTGGCCGTCGCCATTTCGGCTCGGCACCGCAATCTGGGTCCCGAGCCGCTGCAGGCGCGCGCCGCCGCGCCGGAAATCCTGGCGCAGGCGCGCAGCGGCGAGGTGGCGCTGCTTTTCGGCAACGAGACGGCCGGCCTGTCGAATGACGAGGTGCAGCGTTGCCAGCGTACGGTGTTCATTCCGGCCAATCCGGACTACACCTCGCTCAATCTCGGGTCGGCGGTGCAGTTGCTCAGTTACGAGCTGCGTCTGGCGGCCTTTGACGGATGTCCGCCGGTGGTGACCAAAGCCGTTCCCTTCGCTTCGCCACCGGCGACCAACGAGGACGTCGAGCGCTTTTATGCGCACCTTGAGCGCGTGATGGTGGCGACCGATTTCCTCGATCCGCAGCAACCCAAGCGCTTGCTGCCCAAGTTGCGCCGGCTGTTCGGGCGCGCCGAGCCGGAGCGCGACGAGATCAATATCCTGCGCGGCATACTCGACGCCGTCGAACGCAAGCTGCCGAAGCCGCGCGGCTAGGCGGCAAAGCGTTGCGCAGTCGTTTTTTAAATACATGCCTCAAGTTTATGGAGTCGGTTTTCATGTTCAGTCGCCTGCGCGAAGACATTCGATCGGTATTTGAGCGCGACCCCGCGGCGCGCACTTCGTGGGAGGTGCTGACCTGCTACCCGGGCGTGCATGCGATGCTCGCCTACCGCCTGGCGCACTGGTTCTGGGGCCATCAACTGCGCTGGCTGGGGCGCTTTACCTCGCATCTGGGACGGTTCATTTCCGGCATCGAGATTCATCCGGGCGCGACGATCGGCCGGCGGTTTTTCATCGATCACGGCATGGGCGTGGTGATCGGCGAAACGGCGGTGATCGGCGACGACGTGACGCTCTATCATGGGGTGACCCTCGGTGGCACCTCGTGGAACAAGGGGCGGCGCCATCCGACGCTGGAGAACGGTGTGGTGATCGGCGCCGGCGCGCAGGTGCTCGGGCCGATCACGGTCGGCGCCCGTGCCAAGGTCGGCTCCAACGCCGTGGTGGTCAAGGATGTGCCGGCCGGGACGACGGCGGTCGGCAATCCGGCGCGCATCATCGATACCGAGCAGGCGCAAAAGCGCGAGGAAAAGGCCGGTCAGATGGGCTTCTCGGCCTATGCGCTGGCCGGCAACCAGGACGATCCGCTGGCCAAGGCGATCCACGGCCTGCTCGACCATGCGGTCGAAACCGATCGGCGCATCGAACTGCTGCTCAAGCGTCTGGAAGGCGCCGGCGTGTGCGTCGAGGATGAGCTGGCCACCGCCGATAAATTCGATCCGAAATACCTGAGCAAAATAGTTGACTAATCCGGCGCGCCCCCTTTATAGTTGACCGAACTTATCAAGTATTCCCCCGGGGGGCATGATGCGACTGACGACCAAAGGACGTTTTGCGGTTACCGCGATGATTGATCTGGCACTGCGCAGCGGTGACGGGCCGGTCACGCTGGCGGGGATCAGCGAACGGCAGAAGATTTCCCTGTCCTATCTCGAGCAACTGTTCGGCAAGCTGCGGCGTTACAACCTCGTCGAGAGCGTACGCGGTCCGGGGGGCGGTTACTGTCTCGCGCGGCCGGTCGAGAACATGACGGTGGCCGACATCATCCGTGCCGTCGACGAGTCGCTCGATGCAACGCAGTGCGGCGGCAAGGAGAACTGCAAGGACGAAAACCGCTGCATGACGCACGACCTCTGGTCGACGCTGAACTTCAAGATGTACGAATACCTGACTTCGGTGTCGCTTGCCGATCTGGTCAATCAACAGATCCGCAAGGCCGGCAGCATGGCGGTCGTCAAGGATCATCGCCGGATCGGCCCGCGTCCGCGCGCCAAGGTCATGGCCGTGATCGGCTGACGAGATAGAGAACCGGCAATAGAAGCGCATGTTCGCTCCCGTCTATTTCGACCACAACGCAAGCACGCCGCTCGATCCTGCGGTGCTTGAGGCGATGCTGCCCTATCTCTCGCGGCAGTTCGGCAACGCCTCGAGCCGCCACGAGTATGGCCGGGCCGCGCGGCGGGCGATCGACGAGGCACGCAGCCAAGTGGCGGCGGCGGTCGGTGCGCATCCGACCGAGGTCGTGTTCACCAGCGGCGGGTCGGAAGCCAACAACCTGCTGATCAAGGGCGTCGCCGCCTGCCTGAAACCCGCTTCCCTGGCGGTCAGCGCGATCGAGCATCTCTGCGTGATCAAGCCGGCGGAACAACTGTCGCGTCGCGGCTGGACGCTGCACCGGCTGGCGGTCGATGCCGAGGGCCGGATTGACGCCGGCCGTTATCAGGCCGTGCTGACGCAGCAGCCGAAACTCGTTTCGGTGATGCTCGCCAACAACGAAACGGGGGTGTTGCAGGACGTCGCGACGCTTGCGGCGCAGGCCAGGGCAAGCGGCGCTTGGTTTCACAGCGATGCCGTACAGGCGGTGGGCAAGATCGCCGTCGATTTCCGCCAGCTGAATGCGGCCGGCGTGCACGCGCTGACGGTCTCGGCGCACAAGCTCGGCGGCCCGAAGGGCGCCGCCGCGCTGGTGCTCGACAAGCGCCTCGAGATCGAACCGCAGATCGCCGGCGGCGGGCACGAACGCGGGCTGCGCTCGGGGACCGAGAATGTCGCGGCGATTGTCGGTTTTGGCGTTGCCTGTGAGC
>JBAQRB010000078.1:0-13324 GCA_049295655.1 Rhodocyclaceae bacterium | reverse complement strand
GTGCACTGACCTGAGCCGTGGTGAGCGCAACGATCTGGTCGGAGGTCAGGCCTTGGGATAGCTGAGTGGTGGTCAGCACAGCGACGCCGGCAGTGGTCAATGCAGCAACCTGGCTGGAAGTCAGGCCTTGAGCGATTTGTGCTGTCGTCAGCGCAACAATCTGGTTGGTCTTGAGCGCAGCGATGTCACGGGTCTCAAGTGCGGCAACCTGTTCTGTCGTGAGACCTTGGGCGATCTGAGCCGTGGTCAATGCAGCGGTTTGAGCAGTGGTTAGCGCAGCGATCTGATCGGTGTTCAGGCCTTGCGATATCTGTTTTGTCGATAGTGCGGCAATCTGGCTCGTCGTTAACGCAGCAAGGTCGTTTGTGGCAAGTCCGGCCAGTTGGGTTGTTGTTAATGCCAGCGAGATTTGAGCGGTAGTTAGCGCGGCAATTTGAGCGGTTGTCAAGGCGTTGATCTGGTCGCTCGTCAGCCCTTGGAGAACCTGTGCGGTTGTCAGTGCCGCAATACCGGCTGTTGTGATCGCCGCAATTTGGCTGGTGCTCAAGCCTTCCGCAATCTGGGTTGTTGTCAGTGCAGCAAGCTGCATCGTTTTGAGCGTAGCGATGTCTCGCGTCTCAAGCGCTGCGACTTGATTCGTTGTCAGGGCGATAATTTGTGCCGTTGTCAGGGCGGCAACCTGGGCGCTCGTCAAGGCGGCGATCAAATCAGTGCTCAAGCCCTGAGCGATCTGTGCCGTGGTCAGCGCAACGATCTGGCTGGTTTTGAGTGCTGCGATATCACGGGTTTCAAGGGACGCAACTTGATCGGTGGTTAGACCTTGAGCGATTTGCACACTGGTCAGCGCCGCGACCTGTGCGGTGGTCAGGGCGACGATCTGGTCCGAGGTGAGGCCTTGGGCGATCTGCGTGGTGGTCAGTGCTGCGATCTGCCCCGTTTTCAGCGCGGCCAGGTCGTTGGTCTCAAACGCCGCGAATTGACTGGTCGTCAGGCCTTGAGCGATCTGTGCCGTGGTTAGCGCAGCGGCTTGGGCGGTGGTCAGTGCGACGATCTGGTCGGAGGTCAGGCCCTGAGCGATTTGCGTCGTGGTCAGTGCAGCGACGCCGGCTGTCGTCAATGCAGCGACCTGGCTGGTGCTCAATCCCTGGGCGATCTGGCTGGTCGTCAGTGCAACGATCTGGCTGGTTTTGAGCGCAGCAAGATCGCGGATTTCAAGGGCAGTGACCTGGTCGGTGGTCAGCCCCTGGGAGATCTGGCTGGTCGTCAGTGCAGCGATCTGGGCGGTGGTCAGGGCGACGATCTGATCGGTTGTCAGGCCTTGGGAAATCTGGTTTGTCGTCAGTGCCGCGACGCCGGCCGTGGTCAATGCAGCGACCTGGCTGGTGGTCAATCCCTGAGCGATCTGGCTGGTCGTCAGAGCAACGATCTGGCTGGTCTTGAGTGCAGCAAGATCGCGGGTTTCAAGCGCCGCGACCTGTTCCGTGGTTAGCCCTTGGGCGATCTGTGCGGTAGTCAGCGCAGCGACCTGTGCGGTGGTCAGTGCAGCGATCTGGTCGGAGGTCAGCCCCTGAGCGATCTGCGTCGTTGTCAGCGCAACGAGGCCGGCGGTGGTCAGCGCGGCAATGTCACGCGTCTCAAATGCAGCGAGTTGGGCCGTGGTCAGGCCTTGTGCGATTTGTGCGGTAGTCAGTGCGGCGACCTGAGCGGTGGTCAGGGCGACGATCTGGTCGGAACTCAAGCCTTTTGCAATATGGGCCGTCGTCAAGGCGGCAATCTGTCCCGTTTTCAGCGCGGCAAGGTCGTTTGTTTCGAAAGCCGCGAATTGATTGGTGGTCAGACCCTGGGCGATCTGCGCCGTGGTCAGCGCAGCGGCTTGGGCAGTGGTCAGGGCGATGATCTGATCGGAGGTCAGGCCTTGGGCTATCTGGCTTGTCGTCAGTGCAGCGACGCCGGCCGTGGTCAATGCAGCGACCTGGCTGGTACTCAATCCCTGGGCAATCTGGTTTGTGGTCAGTGCAACGATCTGGCTGGTTTTTAGTGCAGCAAGATCGCGCGTCTCAAGGGCTGCGACCTGAGCAGTGGTTAGCCCCTGAGCGATCTGCGCACTGGTCAGTGCCGCGACCTGCGCGGTGGTCAGCGCGACGATCTGATCCGAGGTTAGGCCCTGGGCGATCTGCTTCGTCGTCAGCGCAGCGATGCCGGCGGTGCTCAATGCAGCGACTTGGCTGGAGGTCAATCCCAGGGCAATCTGGCTCGTTGTCAGAGCAGCAACCTGGGTCGTCTGGAGTGCAGCGAGGTCGCGTGTCTCGAGTGCAGCCACCTGGTCGGTGGTCAGCCCCTGGGTAATCTGTGCGGTCGTGAGTGCAGCCACCTGTGCTGTGGTCAGAGCAACGATCTGGTCGGTCGTCAGTGCGGCGAGCTGGGCAGTTGTGAATGCGGCGACCTGGTTCGTCTTGAGCGCAGCAATATCGCGTGTCTCAAGTGCAGCCAGCTGGGTGGTGGTCAGGCCTTGTGCAATTTGTGCGGTGGTCAGTGCGGCGACCTGGGCGGTGGTCAGGGCGACAATCTGCTCTGTCGTCAGGCCCTGGGCAATCTGGCTCGTTGTGAGGACGACAAGGTCACGGGTTTCGAGGGCTTGTATCTGGGCAGAGCCAAGCACGGCGATCTGTGCCGAAGATATCCCGAGATAATCGGCCGTTGTCAGGCTCGCAATCTGAGTTGACGTCAGGACTGCAACGTTTTCAGTAAGTACCCCAGTAAAAAACGAAGCCACAATCAATCCCTTCGGGATAACTCGGTTACCAACAGATGTCCCTGAATTGCGTAATCCCAAAAAGAGGATACGCAAAACACCCACACTTGATCATTTTATGAATAATAACAGCGTATTGCATTAATCATTGCAATATGCCACATGTCGAGCAGCTCTCTTTTCTGTGTTTCTCGTAAAGATGGGCTTGTTAGCGCCTGAATATGGGCAATCTGCGTGCGCCGGATGCGGCCCCAAGCAAATCAATGCTTGATCCACGTCAAGGTTACGCTGCCTTGCCTGTCTTCTAATACGCCGACCCTGATCGAGAGCCTTTCTATGTTCCGCATTTCCCAGTACATGCAGGAGATTTCTGCACCAACCCCGATGGCAGCGAAGCGTAATCCGCCCGCGCCGGTGGTCATCTGGAACCTGATCCGGCGCTGCAATCTGACCTGCAAGCACTGTTACTCGATTTCGGCCGACAAGGACTTTCCCGGTGAGCTGACGACCGACGAGGTCTTCACCGTGATGGACGACCTCAAGCGCTTCCGCGTGCCGGTACTCATTCTCTCCGGCGGCGAGCCGCTGCTGCGCCCGGACATCTTCGAGATTGCCAAGCACGCGAAGGCGATGGGTTTCTACGTCGGACTGTCGTCGAACGGCACGCTGATCGACGAACACAACATCGACCGGATCGCCGAGTGCGATTTCAACTACGTTGGCGTTTCGCTCGACGGCATCAAGGAAACGCATGACAAATTCCGTCGCATGGACGGCGCTTTCGAGGCGTCGTTGCGCGGTATCCGCCTGTGCCGCGACCTCGGGCTGAAGATCGGCGTGCGCTACACGATGACGCAGGACAATGCGCACGATCTGCCGGGTCTGCTCAAGCTGGTCGAGGACGAGGGTATCGACCGCTTCTACTTCTCGCACCTGAATTACGCCGGGCGCGGTAACAAGAACCGCAAGGACGACGCGCAGCACCAGCTGACGCGCTGGGCGATGGATCTCCTGTTCGATACCTGCTGGGAGTACGAACAGCGCGGCCTGCACAAGGAATTCACGACCGGCAACAACGACGCCGACGGCGTCTATTTCCTCTACTGGGTGCGCAAGCATTTCCCCGACAAGGCCGAGCACGTGCAGGCCAAGCTGCGCCAGTGGGGCGGCAATTCGTCGGGAATCAACGTCGCCAATATCGACAATCTCGGCAATGTGCACCCGGACACGATGTGGTGGCATCACACGCTCGGCAACGTGCGCCAGCGCGCCTTCTCGGAACTCTGGATGGACACCTCCGATCCGCTGCTCGCCGGCCTCAAGCAGTATCCGCGCACGGTCTCCGGGCGCTGCGGCGAATGCATCCATTTCGACATCTGCAACGGCAACACGCGTGTGCGCGCGCAGCAGATGACCGGCGATGCGTGGGCCGAGGACCCCGGCTGTTACCTCGACGACGATGAGATCGGTGTTGCTCCGGGGCGCGAGCGTGTGGTGGTCAGCCCCTATATCAAGGTTAGGAGTGTTTGATGAACTGGCATTTGGGGTTTTCTGCCATCTCTTCCATATCTGCCGTATCCGTGGCGATCTTTCTCGGCGGGGCGGCGTCGCTGGCCAGCGCCGCCGAGGTCCAGGAGATTTACAAGACGCATTGCGCGAGCTGTCACGGCGAGAACCGCCTCGGTGGCGTCGGCCCGGCCTTGCTGCCCGAAAATCTCGAGCGGCTGCGCAAGCCCGAGGCGCTCAAGGTCATTCTCGAAGGGCGCGTCGCATCGCAGATGGCCGGCTTTGGCGACAAGCTGAAACCCGAAGAAGCGCAGCAACTGGCCGATTTCATCTATACCAAGGTTTCGCCGGCGCCGGTTTGGGCCGAGGCTGAAATTCGCGCCTCGCAGGTCGTCGATGCACAAGCGCTGACGCTGCCTGCCAAGCCCGGCCCCGGTCTGCAGGGCGCCGATCCGCTTAATCTCTTCATCGTCGTCGAGACTGGTGACCACCACGTCTCGGTGCTCGACGGCGACAAGCTCGAGCGCATCTACCGTTTCCCCAGCCGCTATGCACTGCATGGCGGGCCGAAGTTTTCGCCCGACGGCCGTTTTGTCTATTTCGCCTCACGCGACGGCTGGGTCACCAAGTTCGACATCTACAACCTCAAGGTCGTCGCCGAGATCCGCGCCGGGCTGAATACGCGCAACGCGGCGGTGTCGGGCGACGGCAAGTGGGTGATGGTCGCCAACTATCTGCCGCACAGCCTGGTCCTGCTCGATGCGAAGGACCTCAGCCTGGTCAAGGTCATCCCGACGCTCAACGCGGCGGGGACCAAGACGTCGCGCGTCTCGGCGGTCTATGACGCGGCGCCGCGCAAGAGCTTTGTCGCCGCGCTTAAAGACGTTCCGGAAGCCTGGGAAATCAGCTACGACCCGGACGCCGAGCCGGTCGCCGAGGGGCTGGTGCACGACTTCCAGTACAAGGAGGGCGAGTTCAAGCCGGGCATGTTCACCCCGCGCCGCACGCTGCTCAAGGACCATCTCGACGATTTCTTCTTCACCCAGAGCTACGGTGAAATCCTCGGTTCGTCGCGCACGGCGAGCAAGGGGCAGGTCATTTTCCTCGACGGTCGCAAGAAGATCGCCGACCTCGACATGCCGGGAATGCCGCACCTCGGTTCCGGCATCACCTGGGCGTGGAAGGACCCGCAGGGCAAGATGCGCACGGTGATGGCGTCGCCCAACCTGAACGAGGGGCTGGTTACCGTGATCGATCTTGAAACCTACGAGAACATCAAGCAGATCAAGACGCTGGGGCCGGGCTTCTTCATGCGCAGCCACGAGAACAGCCGCTACGCCTTCACCGACTCGATGATGAGCAAGGAAAACAAGAACGTCTTGCAGGTGATCGACAAGCAGACGCTCGAAGTGGTCCATCAGTTCAAGGCCGCACCGGGGCAGACGCTGGCGCACGTCGAGTTCACCCGCGACGGACGCTACGCGCTGGCCAGCCTGTGGGAAATGGACGGCGCGCTGGTCGTCATCGACGCGCAGACCTTGCAGGAAGTCAAACGCATTCCGGCACGGAAACCGGTCGGCAAGTACAACGTCTGGAACAAGATAACGCGCTCCGAGGGCACTTCGCACTAGCCGGCTCCTCCGATGGCGCGCATTGTCCTGCTCAACAAGCCTTACGGTTTCCTCAGCCAGTTCACGCCGGAAGGGCGCTGGCGCGGGCTGTCCGACCTGCTGACGCTGCCCGGCGTCTATGTCGCCGGGCGTCTCGACGCCGACAGCGAGGGCTTGCTGCTGCTCACCGACGACGGCAGCTTGCAGGCGAAAATCGCCGAGCCGCGCTACAAGCTGCCGAAAACCTACTGGGTGCAGGTCGAAGGCGAGCCGACCGACGCGGCGCTGGAAACGCTGCGCCGCGGTGTGCGTTATGCCGACTTCACGACCCGGCCATGCGCTGTGCGACGTCTGGCCGAGGACGAGGTGGCCGCTTTGTGGCCGCGCGACCCGCCGGTCCGTTTTCGCAAGGCCCAGCCGACGGCGTGGATCGAAATCGTGCTGACCGAGGGGAAGAACCGGCAGGTGCGGCGGATGACGGCGCATGTCGGGTTTCCTACGCTGCGTCTGATTCGCTATGCTATCGGTGCAGCGACGATCGACGGGCTGGCGCCCGGCGCGTGGCGTCTGATTTCTGGCGGCTATGCCGATCTGGTCCCTCCATTGCAACAGGAAAAAAGGAATCAACAATGAACAAGCTGTTATCGCTGCTGATCGGCTCTCTGCTTGCGTTTGCCGTGACGGGCTCGGTGCAGGCCATTCCGAAGGCAGCCGAGAGCGAAGCGGCTGCCGTTACCTATGGTGCGGATGCGCCCAAACCGGCGAAGAGCCGGGCAGGGAATGCCAATCCGGCTGAGAAAAAGCGGGTCGCCAAGACGGTGCATAAAGTCAAACACGGCAAGGCGCACAGGCACTGACCGATGACAACTGATGGATTTTTAACCCGATGCCCAAACTGATTCGGCTCTATTCTGCCTTGGCCGCCCTGCTGCTGGCGGGCACGAGCGTGGCGCAGATGCCGCGCATGGATCTTACCGCCGGCTTTCATCGCATCGATGCGGAAGTGGCGGCCGATCAGGGCAGCCGCATGCAGGGGTTGATGCAGCGTCGCACGATGGCGCCCAATCAGGGAATGTTGTTCGTCTTTCCGCAGACGGCACGCCACTGCATGTGGATGCGCAACACCTTCCTGCCGCTCTCGGTCGCCTTCCTCGACGACGAAGGGCGCGTCCTCAATATCGAGGACATGCAGCCGCAGACCGAAATCAATCATTGTGCGGCCGGCGCAGCGCGCTTTGCGCTTGAAATGAATATCGGCTGGTTTGCCGCCAAGGGTTTCACGGCGGGTGCGCGTATCGGCGGTATCGAGCGGGCGCCGCGGCCGCAGTAAGTTTGCGGCCTTTCCTCGCTTTCCCTATTTTCTCCCGCATGCAAAATTCCTCAAGGCGCAGCGTCTGGCGAGACCGGCTGCTGCATACCGGCGACAACCGGCCCTACATTCCCTGGCTGCGCGATCGCGGCTCGCTGACGGCACGGATTCAGGCGCGCGGGCGCTTTGCCGTACGCTTGTTGCGGAAGGAAAGGGCGCTGCCGACGCGTGACGAGGCTGCTGTCCTCGGCATCTCTGCCGGTGAACTGGCCCGGGTGCGCGAGGTCGCGCTGCTCTGCAACGGCGAGGCGGTCATTTTTGCCCACACCGTGCTGCCCTGCCATCCGCGTGGGCCGCTGACGCGCTGGCTGGCGCGGATCGGGACCCGCTCGCTCGGCTCGCTGCTTTTTGCCAACCCCGGCTTCCTGCGCGGTGAGATCGACTGCAAACGCCTCGATGCTCGCCACCCCCTGTTCGCCCCGGCACTCAAGGCCATCGGTGGGCAGTCGAAAACGCTCTGGGCGCGCCGCTCGCTGTTTCGTTTCGGGCGGCAGGCGGTGCTGGTGACCGAGGTCTATTCGCCCGCCTTGTGCGGTCAATGAAGCACCGACCGGGCGGTTTGTAAAAAAGATTCGACGTGCCGCGGCAGGATCGGTATAATTCTTCTTGTGCATTGCAGCAAACCCGTTTTGCTGCGCACAACGAGCATCGCGAACCTGGCCAAACAATTGGCCACACTACCAAAGCCCTCCTGCCTTCTGGTGTCGATTTACTGACCACCGCACCGGCACAAAGCTTTTGTGCCGAATCGTGCTGAATTCTTCTCAGAGTTTCTCTCAGCTATTTCGTTGGTTGGCGTTGTATTTTTATTGCGCCCGTGCGCCGAAGCATTTCTGCTTTCGGCCGTGCGACGCTGTTCCATTCGAAAGAGATACATGACTTTTGCTGAAATCGGTCTTCACGAAGCCCTCCTCAAATCCCTCACCGATTCGGGTTACACCGAACCGACCGCCGTCCAGGCGCAAGCCATTCCCGCCGCCCTCGAAGGGCGCGACCTGATGGTTTCGTCGCAGACCGGCTCGGGCAAGACCGCCGCGTTCATGCTGCCGGCGTTGCACAAATTCGCCTCGCAGGAACGCCCTGCCTTTGTTCCGGGTGCCGGCCGTACGCCGAACCAGGAACGCCAGTCCGCACGTTCGCGTGGCGGCGACCGTCCGCGCTTCCAGCCGGCCCAGCCGAAGATGCTGGTCCTCACGCCGACCCGCGAACTCGCGCTGCAGGTCACTGCCGCCACCGACAAGTACGCAGCCGACATCCGCCGCCTGAAGGCCGTCGCCATCCTCGGCGGCATGCCTTACCCGAAGCAGATGGAACTGCTCGGCCGCAATCCGGAAATCATCGTCGCCACACCGGGCCGTCTGATCGACCACATGGAATCGGGCAAGATCGATTTCTCGCAGCTGCAGATGCTCGTCCTTGACGAAGCCGACCGCATGCTCGACATGGGTTTTATCGACGACATCGAAAAGATCGTCGCGGCCACGCCGGTTGCGCGCCAGACCATGCTCTTCTCGGCGACGCTCGACGGTACGGTCGGCCAGATGGCCCGCCGCATCACCCGCGACGCGCTGGTCATTCAGGTCGATTCGTCTTCCACCAAGCACGACAACATCGAACAGCGCATGCACTTCGTCGACGACCTGTCGCACAAGAATCGCCTGCTCGACCACCTGCTGCGCGACACGACGATCGACCAGGCCGTCGTGTTCACCGCGACCAAGCGCGACGCCGACACGATCACCGACCGTCTGAACATCGCCGGTTTCAATGCCGCCGCGCTGCATGGCGACATGCATCAGGGCGCGCGCAACCGCACCCTGACGGCGCTGCGTCGCGGCGAAGTGCGCATCCTGGTGGCCACCGACGTCGCCGCGCGCGGCATCGATGTGCCGACCATCACCCACGTCTTCAACTACGACCTGCCGAAGTTCGCCGAAGACTACGTGCACCGTATCGGTCGCACCGGCCGTGCCGGTCGCAACGGCCTGGCCGTGTCGCTGGTCAATCACGCCGAGCACTTCAACGTGAAGAAGATCGAGCGCTTCACCAAGCAGATGATCCCGGTCGAAGTCGTCGTCGGCCATGAGCCGACCCGCCGCGCACCGACCGGCAACGGTCGTCCGGCCGGCAAGCCGGCTGGTCGCCCGGGTGGCTGGAAGGGTGGCGAGAGCCGCAACTACGGCAAGCCGGCGGCACGTACCGAAGGCCATTTCAGCAAGCCGGGTGCGCCTCGTCATGAAGGCGCCGCACGCGCGCCGCACAGCAATGGCCCCAAGCCAGCCTATGCCGGCGCGGCCAACGCCAACCGCCGGACGTTCGGCGACCGCTGATCGACTGTTGTCGTGAGAAGAAGCCCGCTGCGTGCGGGCTTTTTTTATCGGCTTGGTGCCGGATAAACAAAATTTGCAGTGAGAATACCGGGGTCGATCCTTGTGTGACGGTCTGCGTACCGTCCATCGACCTTATTGATCCGCCAAGGATCGCCTGTAACCCCGAGCAGCTCCATGCTCGGGGGGATGTTTGACCAAGGGAGATTTGACCATGCAATTTACTCGACGGCAGTTTCTTGCCACGGCGGGCGCCATCGGCGCGACCGCAACTGCTTCGGCGTTGGCGCAGCCGGTCAGCCCGCTGCCTTTCCTGATCACGACCCAGGGCGACGCATTGATGCCCAAGCCGACCGGCAAGCGCGTCGTCGTCTGTGGCGGGGGGTGGGGCGGCGTGACGGCGGCCAAGCACCTCAAGAAAAACGATCCGAGCATCGAAGTCGTTCTGCTCGAGCGCAATCCGGTCTTCTTCTCCTGCCCGATGAGCAACAAGTGGCTGATCGACGTGGTCGACACGAGCTATCTGACCTTCAGCTATCTCAAGGTTGCGCAGCAGTACGACTATCGTTTCATCCAGACCGAAGTGGTGGCCTTCGAGCGCGACAAAAAGCGCGTCATCACGGCGCAGGGCTATGTCGATTACGACTACCTGATCATCGGTGCCGGCATCCGCTACAACTACGAGAGCTGGTTCGGCAACGACCGCAAGGCTGCCGACTATACGCGCGCTCACTTTCCGGCCGCCTATATCCCGAATTCCGAGCACTTCATCCTCAAGGAGAGCATCCAGAATTTCAAGGGGGGCGATCTCGTGATGACCCTGCCGCCGCCGCCGCACCGCTGCCCGCCGTCGCCCTACGAGCGGGCCTGTCTGATCGCCGGCTTGTTCAAGAAAAACAATGTCAAGGGCAAGGTGATCATCCTCGATCCGAAGGACAGTCCGAAGCCGATTACCGAAGGTTTCAAGGAAGCGTTTGCAACGCTCTACAAGGACCAGATTACCTACGTTCCGAAAGCGGTGATCCAGGAAGTCGATCCCTTCAACAAGCGCATCAAGACGAGCGCCGGGGATTTCCGCTTCGACCACAGCATCCTGATGGCGCCGCATCAGGCCGGCGACATAGCGTGGAAGGCCGGCGCCATCGGCCGCAATGCGGAAGGCAAGCTGACCGGCTGGGCGGCGGTCGATCCGATCTTCCTCAACCTGCAGGACGACCAGGATGTGTACGTGATCGGCGATGCCGTCGGCGTGGTTTCGCCGCAGTTCAGCTTCTATCCGAAGGCCGGCCATGTGGCCAATGCGCACGGCAAGATCGTTGCCCGCTATATCGCCGACCGGGTTGCCGGCAAGGAGCCGAAGGGCGCGCTGCCCGACAATCTGTGCTTCATGATGGTCAATGCGTCGCCGCGCGAGGACGTGGCGGTACGCTTCCGTTATCACCTGAACGACAAGGGGGTGATCGTTCAGGAGCAGATCGACGACAACCTGCGTCGCGACGAACTGGTCAGCGAAGACTTCCAGTGGGCCGGCCGCATGTACGAAGACATGTTCTCCTGAAGCTGCACGGCCCGGGCGTCAGGCGTTCGGGCCGCTTTCGGGGTGGCTTGCTGCACCCCGCAGTGTTTCGGCCGGTGCCGGTCGTCCGAAGAAGTAGCCCTGGTAGTTGCAGCAGCCTTGTGCGGCAAGGCAGTTGCGCTGCGCCTCGGTTTCGACGCCTTCGGCGATCACCGACAGGCCGAGACTTTCCGCCAGCGCGACGATGGTCCGCGCGATCATCGCGTCGTTCGGGTTGCTCAGCAGGTCGTGCACGAAGGACTGGTCGATTTTCAGCTGGTCAATCGGCAGGCGTTTGAGGTAGGACAGCGAGGAATAGCCGGTCCCGAAGTCGTCGAGCGAAAAGCTGACGCCATGGGCCTTGAGCGCGCTCATCTTGGTGATCATGTCCTCGACGTTGTCGAGCAGCAGGCTTTCGGTCAGCTCCAGTTTGAGTCGCTGCGGGTTGGCGTCCGTGTCGGCGAGTACCTTAAGCACCTGCGCGACGAAATCGGTTTGCCGGTACTGCGCCGCACTGACGTTGAACGAGATGCAAAGAGGGGCCGTGGCGGGGTCGTGCGCCCAGGCGGCAAGCTGGTGACAGGCCGTTTCGAGCACCCAGTGCCCGAGCGGCAGGATCAGTCCGGTTTCTTCGGCCAGCGGGATGAATTCGGTGGGCAAGACTAGTCCGCGCGTCGGGTGCTGCCAGCGCACCAGCGCTTCGGCACCGGTCGGCTTTCCCGAGCCGTCGACCTGCGGCTGGTAGTAGAGGACGAACTGCTTGTCGCGTACCGCTTCGCGCAGGTCGGTTTCAAGCACGGCCCGGGTGTTGACGATCGACTGCATTTCCGGATCGAAGAAGTGCATCGTGTTACGGCCGGCCGCCTTGGACTGGTACATGGCCAGATCGGCTCGCTTGAGCAGTTCTTCAATGCTGCTTTCATGGCCACTGAAGAGTGTGATCCCGATGCTCGGGCTGCTGTGGTATTCGTGGCCGGCTAGGTCGTAGGTCTGATTGAGTGCGGCGAGGATTTTTTCACCGATCGTCTCCGTTTGCGCGGCGGCTTCTTCCTCTTCTGCGCTGAGTCCTTCGAGCATCACGACAAACTCGTCGCCGCCCAGCCGGGCTACGGTATCGCCATCACGGACGCTGGCGAGCAGGCGTTCGGCCACACCCTGCAGCAACAGGTCGCCCTTGTCGTGGCCGAGGGTGTCGTTCAGCGTCTTGAAATTGTCGAGGTCGATGAAGAGCAGTGCGCCGGCCCGTTCGTTGCGGGCGCTCGACGAAAGCGCGTGTTGCAGTCGGTCGAGCAGCAGGCGGCGGTTCGGCAGGCGGGTCAGCGGATCGTAGAAGGCCAGGTGCTTGATCTCATTTTCCGTCGCCTTGCGTTGAGTAATGTCGGTCAGCGTCGATACGTGATGCGTGACCTTGCCTTCGCCGTCCTTGACGGCGGTGATGGTCAGCCACTCGGGGAAAATTTCGCCGTTTTTGCGGCGGTTCCAGATTTCGCCCTGCCAGGCGCCCGTTTGTTCGACGCTTTGCCGCATCGCTGCGTAAAAAGAAGCGTCATGCCGGCCCGATCGGAGCAGGTTGGGTGTTTTACCGACCGCCTCTTCTGCCGTATAGCCGGTAATTTCGCTGAAGCCGAGATTGACGCGCAGGATGACGCCTTTGGCGTCGGTAACGAACATGCCTTCCTGCGCTTCAAAAGCCGTCGCCGCAATGCGCAGGTCCGATTCGATCCGCTTGCGCTCGGTGATGTCGGAGAAAACGCCGACGTAGTTGAGCACTTCTCCGTCGGCATTGCGCGAGGTCGAAATCGACAGCCATTCAGGATAGATGCGGCCGTTGCGGGCGCGGTTCCATATTTCGCCGGACCACGATCCGTGGGTCTTGAGCTGGTACCACAGCGCCTGATAAAACGACTCGTCATGCCGGCCGGATTGCAACAGGCTGGCCGGTCGGCCGATCGCCTCGGCCGCCGTGTAGCCGCTGATCCGGGTGAATGCGGGGTTGATTGAAACGATGATTTTCTCGGCATCGGTTACCAGGATGCCTTCCGACATTTCGGCAACGGCGCTGCCGGCCAGCCTGAGCTGGTCGAGAGAAGTGAGCAGCGCCTTGCGCGACTGTTGCCGTTCACTCATCAAGGACTGGAAGGTGCTGGCCAACTCCTCCAGCTCCTGCGGCTGGTCAGCCGGCAGCTTGACCTCGCTGTCTGGATC
>JBAQRB010000077.1:0-23117 GCA_049295655.1 Rhodocyclaceae bacterium | reverse complement strand
ACGACATCCTGGGTGCTGAATCTCACGGTAAATCCTTTACAAGAAGCGTTAACGTTTATTGTAGCGCCGGGTATCCGGCTTTCGCCCAGCGCCGAGGGCATCAGTGTGCTGGCCGATATCGCTGCGTCGGTATTTTGGCCATGCGATGGTGTACCCACGGGGTCGGGCGATCTGCCGCCTATGCTATAGTTCTCGGCGCATTACAAATGCGTAGCCGAGAAGATGGCGGGGCGGGCTGCCGCATAGATCGGCGGTAAAAAGGATAGCCGACATGACGGCCAGGAATAGATTGGTACACTCATTACAAAACAGATGCTTGGCTGCAGAAGTTAGGGTGTTGGTCAGTCCAATATTCTGTTTGCTCGGGCAAATGTCGTCTACTTCACGTTAGGCATTTGGCATGACCAATCCTCAACTAACAAAAGAACAACGCACGCAGTTATTTGCTCCTCTATTTGAGCGCGTCAAAGCCGAGCTTGATACATTTTCCGGCGGAAACACCCAGCTTATGTGGGCACTTCGGAGAAAGCTCGCCAAAGAGCTGGTGTATATAGAGCGCAGCACACCAGCCGTGAGGAACAAACTCAAAGCGCTAATGTGGGCCAAGCAAAATGGCGGCTGTGCTCTGTGTAACAAACCAATGCCACAAAAGGGCTCTGAACTTGATCGCTTTGAGGCTTATCTTGGTTATGTCGAGAACAACGTCCGCCTAGTCCACCATGAATGCCACATTAAAGATCAAGCAGACAAGCGTTATGCCTAATCCTACAGTCGAGAGGACGCGCCGCGATAAGTCCGCGTCGCGCCTCTCATTTCCCCGTTAGGCATCGGACATGTCTTCAATCCGATTACACCGTCAAGTTTGCGCTTTCATCGATGTTCTCGGTGGAGCAAATCTATTTCAGGGCAAAGATCGGAAACGGGCGGCAGCTTTTTTTGCTTGCTTGGGCGAGTTTGAGCGCCGTCTTAACGGTTGGTCTCGTCATTTCCCCAAGAAACGTCAAGCGTCGTCGCTCGTTAAGACCTTCAGCGACAACATATTTGTAGCCTTCCCATTTGGATCTAGCTCAAAGATGAGCGACCAAAAAGTTGTCGAGACCTTTCTCGATGAATTGACTCATCAGATTCAGGAACTCACTCTGTTTGCCGACTTTCCTGTCAGAGGCGCTGTATCCGTCGGGCCGCTGATGTTCACAGATAAATTCTTGTTTGGTCCTGCGCTCGTGGAGGCCGTCCAACTTGAAAAGGAAGCACTCTTTCCGAGGGTGTTACTAAGTAAGTCGGTACTCAAATACATTTCCCCAGAAAGCCCAGCTGCAAAGTTAGTGCTACGCGACTCGGACGGAAAGTCATTTCTTCACTACCTTCCCAAGAGCAAAGTTTGGCTCGATCGCCACCAAAATTATGTTCGCAACGGATTGCTAGAAAACGCGAGCAGAGTCCACGAGAGACAAAAATATGAGTGGCTTGTTCAGTATCACAACTTTGTTACTGCCTCCGCTGGGTTACCTGAGTACGAGATTTCCTCCGAATACCCCGACCGGTTTGTAATGTTTCAGCAGCCTCTTCCATTGGAGGCCCATGCCTAACCTCGCGTGCGCAAAAAAGCCGGCAGTCCGGTGAATTCAAACGTTGGCACCTCCATCGACTTGAACCAATCACCCCAGCAGCGCCTTGAATTGCTTACGGATGAGATATAACATGTTGACGTGTTATAAGGAGTCACCATGAACTTCAACATCTATCTCGACGATGAAACCGGCCGCCAACTCGCTCAGGCGGCAGCGCAGGCCGGTGAAACGCGCAATGCCACGATTCGGCGGGCGGTGAGTGAGTGGTTGTCTCGCCATTCTCAGCCGCAGTGGCCGGACGCGGTGCTCGATTTCGAAGGGGGGGGCGACATGCCTGCCTTCGAGGCGGGTCGTGAGCAGCTGAAGCCGCCGGCGACTGATCCGCTGGCATGAAGTATCTGTTCGATACCTGCACCGTCAGCGACTTCGTCAAAGGGCAGCCGAATGTGCTGGCTCGGGTCAAAGCGACGGCGCCCAGCCAGATTGCCGTTTCGACGGTGACGCGCATGGAGATCGAGTTCGGTCTGCTGCTCAATCCCGAACGTGCCCGAAAGCTTGCGCCGGTGATCGATGCCTTTCTCGGCAGCATCACGACGCTACCCTTGAGCGAAGCCGATGCGCAGGCCGCAGCGGGAATACGTGCCGCCCTCCAGCGGCAAGGGCAGCCGATTGGTGCCTACGATGTGCTGATTGCCGGCTGCGGGCTGGCGCGTGGGCTGATTGTCGTTACGGCCAATACCGGCGAGTTTCAGCGCGTTGGTGGTTTGGTGCTGGAGAATTGGCGGTGAGTGCCGCTGGCGGCTGGTTCCAGGCTCGCTTTTCCTTTATGGCGTTCGTCTGGAACGAATGATTCAGGCTGGCTAAATTCTGCCAATCAGCCGAAGAGCGGCTAAATTAGCCATTCTCCAGCCAATTTTTATGTTGCTCGGTGAGTTGAGTGTTCGTCCAGAACGAACGCTTCTCCGAGGCTGTTGAAGGCTAGGGCAAGTTAAATCACCCCGCTCCCTTTGGCCCCATGTCACGCCGCCAAAGGGTGAATCTGATTGAGCCGCTCGCCGTGTGTGCGCACGATCTCTTCGGTATCGTAGTCCGCCTGCAAGCCAAGCCAGAATCCTGGCGTGGTGCCCAGGGCGCGTGACAGGCGCAGTGCGGTATCGGCGGTAATGGCGCGCTTGCCGGCGCAAATTTCGCTGATGCGGATCGGCTGCACGGCGATGGCCTTGGCCAGGCGGTATTGAGTGATCCCCATCGGAACAAGAAACTCTTCCTTGAGCACTTCGCCGGGGTGAATGTTGGGCAACAGGTCCATGACGCCTCCTCAGTGATAGTCGCAAATTTCGACACGTTCGGCGTGCCCCGCGTTCCAGACAAAACACACGCGCCATTGATCGTTGATGCGGATGCTGTGCTGTCCGGCGCGATCACCAAGCAACAGCTCCAGCCGGTTATTTGGCGGAATCCTCAAATCATCAAGCGCTCTCGCGTTCGCCAACATCCGCAGCTTGCGGCGCGCCACCGCCTGAATCTGGTTGGGAAGCTTGCGGGTGAATTCACCGTGCCAGATGCTGGCTGTCGCATCGTTGTGGAACGAAGTAATCATAAAGCAAACAATATCGCTGTCCGATATTATCGTCAAGCGATACTGAAGGCCGCACTCGTTCTTGCTTTTTGACAGAAGCACCAGTTGTCGAGAAAACGCCGCCCGCGGAAGGCAGAGTCAGGTTTCCAATCCTGCCATTGCCTGAACCCGTTTCAAGATCCGACTACGCCAAATGTCGTCACCGCCAATACCGGCGGATTTCAGCGCGTTGGCGGCTTGGTGCTGGAGAATTGGCGGTGAGCGCAGCTGGCGTTGGTCGAAGCCGGCTGCGTTAATTCGCTCGTCCCGAATACCTCCTGGTTCACCGCCGCGTCAGCAACATCCCGCACTCCAGATGATGCGTATACGGAAACTGGTCGAAGACCGCCGTCGCCTTGATCTCGTGCGTGGCTTTCAGCACTTCGACGTTTTCCTGCAGCGTTTGCGGGTTGCACGAGATGTAGAGGATGTGCTTGAAGCCGGCGGCGAGTTCGAGGGTGCCGGCGTCGAGTCCGCTACGCGGCGGGTCGACGAAGAGCGTCGAGAAGTGGTGGCTGGCGAGGTCGATCTCGGCCATGCGGCGCAGCAGCCGGCGCTCGGCGAGTGCGTCGCTGATCTCTTCGCTCGATGCGCGGACCAGCGAGACGTTGTCGATGCCGTTGGCCGTCAGGTTGTAGTGCGCGGCATGGACCGACGATTTGCTGATTTCGGTGGCCAGCACTCGCCTGAATAGCGGCGCCAGCGCGACGGTGAAGTTGCCGTTGCCGCAGTACAGCTCGAGCAGGTCGCCGCCGAGCGGCGCCGCCTGCCGGCGCGCCCAGCCGAGCATCTGCCGGTTTACGTTGCCGTTCGGCTGCGTGAAGCTACCTTCGATCTGCTGGTAGCTGACCGTGCGGCCGTCGAGCTCGAACGATTCGAGCAGCCAGTCGCGGTCGAGAACGACTTTCTGCCCGCGGCTGCGGCCGATCAGCTGGATGTTCAGGTCGGTGGCCAGATCCCGCGCCGCCAGCTCCCAGCCCGGGCCGAGCTTGCGGTGGTAGATCAGCGTGACCAGCAGTTCGCCGCTCAGCGTGGCGAGGAAATCGGCCTGGAACAGCGAGCCGCGCAGCGTGTGGCTGGACTGCAGGCGCTCGCGCAGGCGCGGCATCAGTTCGCAGATCGATTCGGCCGCCGCCGGAAAATGCTCGATCGGGATCGGCTGCCTGGGGTGCTCGGGGTCGAACATGACGTAGTCGAGCGCGTCGTCGGTCTGCCAGACGCGGAACTCGGCGCGCAGCCGGTAATGCAGCGGCGCGGACGCGAAGACGGCCGGCTCGGGCGCCGCGAAAGGCGCGAATGCGTCCTTGAAGCGCGACACCTTCTCGGCGAGCTGGTCGGAGTATGCGGCGGGGTCGATGCGCGGTAGTGACATGCGATTCTTTGCGGAATGGGTGGGATGCGGTGCTGCGCGGCAAAGCCCGTCCCGAAAGGGGTGCGGGCCGCGAGGGTTTTTGTTCCGTGTTCGTTTGCTACGAACGGTCGGTGCGGGTTTGAATTCGGAAATCAGGCGGAGAGCCAATATATTTGCGCGTCTCCGGCTTTTATTGGCGAAATTTCAGGCGCCGATCGTTCGTCCTTGACGAACGCTCAGTGCTCCTTGCCGTCGACCCGGGCACGCATCAGGTAGGGGATGTAGCGCCAGCCGAGCAGGGCGAAGGCGATGAACCAGCAGCACGCCGAGAGATGGATCCAGCGCGTGTAGCCGGCCGGGTCGAACTGCGGGGCGACGACGCGGGTCATGAAGCCGGCGATCATGATCCACAACACGAGCTTGTCGAGCGTGTCGAATTTCACCTTGCGCCCGGTGTGCCCGTTCGAGATGCGGATCAGCATGGCTGGAATGATCAGCCCCATGGCGCCGAAGGTGAAGGTATGCACCGAGACGCTGCCGACCCAAGAAACCGTGGTGAGCGTTGCGGCCGCTTCGATCAGCAGCTGGGCGACGATCGCCAGATAGCCGAGGTACATGACGCCGATGTCGATCCGGCGCAGCGCCAGATGCGGCTTCCAGAAGACGAAGCGGCCGGCGAGCAGCAGCGCAAGCAGCAGTTCGATGGCGCAGGCGAGCGGCGCCGGCAGCTGGCTGGCGAAGACGAGGACTAGGCCGAGCAGCTTGATCGCCTTGTCGAGCGCCGGCTGGCGCGGCAGGGTGACCTGGAAGCCGCCCTTCATGAAGGTCGACACGGTGCGTTCGAGCATCACGAGAAAGGCCATGCGGAAGAGGCCGAGCGTCATGCTCGTTCCGGTCTGGAAGGTGTCGGCGCCGAGCATCAGCTGCTTGGCGACCAGGAAGAGCGGCAGGACGATGAAGAAGAAGTAGTTGTCGCGGTACGAATCGTCCTTGCGGTGGCGGATCAGCGTCCACACCAGCAGGGCGACGATAGCGCCGAGGAAGAGCTTGTTGCTGATCTGGAAGAGCAGCGGCGGCAGCGCGCCTTCGAACCACATGCCGGCGCGCTCGACGAGCCAGGCGAAGGCGAGAAAGATCAGCACGGCGCCGTGGTAGCCGCGGATATTCACCCAGTTCTTCGTCGAGGTGAGCAGGAAGCCGCCGAGCACGGCCCAGCCGAAGCCGAAGAACATTTCGTGCGCGTGCCACTGCACCGGCGAAAACGAGGTGGCCGGCGCGCCGATCGCGCCGCTGAAAATCAGCGCCCAGAGAATCGGCAGGAGCGCGCCGGCGAAGCAGGCGAGGCTGAAAAAGGGGCGAAAACCGACCAGCCAGAGAGGGTGTGCAGAGAGTTTCATTGCGATGTCCGACGATGAGTGCCGTCGCCTTGCGGTGGCGAACTGGAAAGTGCGAAGTATAGCGAGATGCCTGCCCGGCGCGGGCGGGTGCCCTCGTTTTTGCGGAGTTTTTGTCGCAGCGGAGTGCTGCCTATTTTCCTACAGCGGTCGGGCGATCCTCCGATAGCCGGCGCTTGCGTAAACCGACAGAATCATTTCCCCGCCAACGGAATTTTTCGGCGAGGTCTGTGACGCCTTTCAAGAGGTCATCATGAAAACGCTGTGCTTTCTTGCCTCGCTTCTCGTCGCCCTCGTCGCCTGGCTCGGCGCCGCCGTCGATTTCAGCCTGGCCCGGCTTGCCGATTCGCGGCGCGCGCATCTGGTGCCCAGCCGCACCTTCTTCGCCGCCTACCGCATCTGCTACGCCTACCTGATGCGCGAGCCGATCAACCTGCAGACCTTCCGGATCCGCGACTACCCGCGGCAGAAGGGACTTTGAGGCGGGTGCTTGCCAGGGCCGCAGCGGCTTCGCTGGCCGGCGTGGCGGCGCGTTTCGCCGCTGCCCGGCAACTGTTGGTAACATGGCGCGCATGAAAAACCCGACACCCCCGGCCGCCTGCGCCGCGCTCACCGAATTCAACGGCCTGCCGGCCGTTTGCCTGACCACCCCCGACGGTGCCGCCGCCGTGATTACGCTGTACGGCGCGCATCTGGTTTCGTGGAAAGCCGCCGACGGGCGCGAGCGCCTGTACCTCAGCGAGCGTTCGCGCTTCGGCGAGGGGAACGCGATACGCGGCGGCGTCCCGGTCATCTTTCCGCAGTTCGCCGATGGCGGGCCGCTGCCCAGGCACGGTTTCGCGCGCACCGCCGAATGGACGCTGGTTGACGCCCGGCACGACCAGGGCTATGCCTGCGCGACGCTGCGCCTGACCGACAACGAAGCGACGCGGGCGATCTGGCCGCATCCCTTCGTCGCCGAGCTGACCGTGATGATCGAGGGCAAGCGGCTCGATATCGAGTTCGAGGTCGAGAACACGGGTGATCAGGCGTTCGCCTTCAATGCCGCGCTGCACAGCTATTTCAGCATCGCGCAGGCCAACATGTGCAGCGTGCAGGGGCTCGACGGCGTGTGCTACGAGGACCGCGCCGACGACGGCCAGCTCAAGCGCGAGGACGGCGAGGCGCTGTTCGTCGACTGCGAGATCGACCGCGTCTACCGTGACGTCGGCAAGCCCCTGCTGCTCTGGGAGCCCGAGCGCCATCTGGCGATCGAGGCCGAGGGCTTTCCCGACGTTGTCGTCTGGAATCCGTGGATAGCGCGCTGCGCGGCGCTCAAGGACATGCCGCCGGATGGCTATCGGCAGATGCTGTGCATCGAAGCGGCGGCGGTCGCCAAGCCGGTCGAGCTGGCCGCCGGCGAGTCGTGGTTCGGCCGGCAGACGGCGATTTCGCTCTGAGCGGAGCTCTACTTCAGAACGGCGCCGGGCAGCTGAAGCACATCGCCTCGCCGCTTTCCGGGTGGGCAAAAGCCAGGTATTCGGCGTGCAGCAGCAGGCGTTCGGCTTTTTTGAACGCGGCGTCGTCGGCGTAGAGCGAATCGCCGAGGATCGGGTGGCCGAGCGAGAGCAGGTGCACGCGCAGCTGGTGCGAGCGGCCGGTTTCCGGTTCGAGCGCGAGCCGCGTGCGGTGGCCGGCGGCGTCGCGGGCGAGCACGCGGTAGCGCGTCAGCGACGGCTTGCCGATTTCGTGGTCGACCTTCTGCAGCGGCCGGTTCGGCCAGTCGGCGATCAGCGGCAGATCGATCTGTCCCGATTCGGGCTGAACGATGCCGTCGACGACGGCGACATAGCGTTTTTCGACACGCCGCTCCTGGAACAGGATGCTCAGCAGCCGGTGCATCGCGGGGCTGCGCGCGAGAACGAGCAGGCCCGAGGTTTCCATGTCGAGCCGGTGCACGACCAGCGCGTCGGGATAGTCCTTCTGCACGCGGCTGATCAGGCAGTCGTCCTTGCCGGCGCCGCGCCCCGGCACCGAGAGCAGGCCGCTTGGCTTGTTCACGACGAGCAGCGCCGCATCGGCGTGGACGAGATCGAGTCCGTCGTCGGGCGGTGCAAGATACGGCCGGGTTCCCATGAGTGCAGTCGCTGTCAGGCGGGCCAGCGCGCGCCGACCTGCGCCGTCGCGTACCAGTCGTTGAGGCGGGCGGCGGCCGGGGTGTCGGCGGCTGGCGACCATGCCGCGTAGTCGGCTTCGTCGATCGGCCGGTAGGGGCCGTGCTTGACCTCGAAAATGACGCCGCCGCTGTCGAGCGAGAGTACCGCGTGCCAGCCACCGGCCGGCGTTTCGAGCACTGCCGCGTCTTCGCCGAGAATGGCGCGGTCGGTGACGGTGCCGGCCTCGTCGAAATGCAGGACGAGGAAGCGGCCGGCCAGCGGGTAGAGCAGCTCCCAGGTCTGCGGATGACGGTGCGGGCGGACGTAGGTGTCCGGCTGCATGGCAATCGCCAGGCGCTGGATCGGGTCGGCGAGTTCGCCGTGCAGGTTGTGGTTGGCGCGCCGGCGCAGGGATGCCTGCGCCGCTTGGCCGAGCGCTGCGAGCTGGGCTGGGGTGATCTGTTTCAAGCGTTTTCCTTTGCGGGGGTGAGGCTAGTCGCTGGATCGCTTCGGCGCGTCGACGTCGAGCGCCTGCCAGCCTTTGCGCCCGATGCGCTCGAGCGTCTCGATGTTGCGTCGGTAGATGCTGTCCGCGTCGGGGAAGGCGGCCAGCGCGCGGGCGATGCTCGCCTCGCGGATCAGGTGCAGCGTCGGGTAGGGCGAGCGGTTGCTGTAGTTGCCCAGGTCGTCGGGTTCGGCGTCGGCGAAGCAGTAGTCGGGGTGGAAGTTGGCGACCTGCAGCGTGCCGGTCAGCCCCTGCGTGCGAACGACGACGTCGACGAGACCGAGAAAGTCGACGAAGTCGTCGAAGTCCTCGAGGACGTAGGGGTGGATGAGCAGCGTGGTATCGGTTTCCTCGGGCGAAACGGCGGCCAGGTGCTGCAGCTCGCGTTCGAGGTCGGCGAGCAGCGCGTCGCTGTCGCGCGCTTCGCTGACCGCGTAGCGCACCTGCTGCCTGACCTGCGCGCGCCGCGCGAAGGGGCACAGGTTGAGGCCGACCACGGCGCGGTCGAGCCACTTGGCCGTCGCGGCGATCGCTTCTTCGGCGGTCGGTGAAGCCATCGTGTTCGTGCTGTTCATGGTCGTCTCGGCGGGCGGCGGCGTGGATCGGCCCGACAGTGTAGATAGCTGCGGCGAAAGAGGCAAAGGCCAGGCAAAGGCCAGGCAAAGGCCAGGCAAAGGCGCCGGCGTTCGGCAGATCCGTTAAACTGCGCGCCTCGCCTGCGTGCAAGATCGCTGCCCGGGTTATTGCCCCCCTTTCGGATCGCCTTCGTGAATACCTTTTTCCACCATGTGGCGCTCGCGTCGCCGCTCTTCGTGCTGGTCTTTGTCGGCTACTTCCTGATGCGCTGGAGCGGTTGGCCGAAGTCGATGTCGGAGAGCCTGTCGCGCTTCGTCTTTTCGGTGGCGCTGCCGGCCATGCTGTTCCGCATGATGAGCGACCTGTCGAAGCTGCCGCCGGTCGATGCGCGGCTGCTGATCGCCTTTTTCGGCAGCTGCCTGATCGTTTTCGTGATCGGCCGGCTGATCGCCTGGAAATTCTTCGCGCTCGACGGCGTCGCGCAGTCGATTTTCGCGCTCGGTGGCGTTTTTTCCAACAACGTGCTGCTCGGCCTGCCGCTCGCCAAGGTTGCGCTCGGCGACGCGGCGGTGCCGTCGGTCGCGCTGGTGCTGGTGTTCAACGCGCTGATCCTGTGGACGCTGGTCACCGTCTCGGTCGAGTGGGCGCGGCACGGCAGCTTTTCTCTGCATGGCTTCGCGAAAACGGTGCGCGGCGTGCTGACCAATCCGATCGTCGCGGCGATCCTCTCGGGAACGCTGTTCGGACTTTCCGGCCTGCCGCTGCCGGCCTTCGTCGATTCGCCGCTGAACATGGTCGGGCAGGCGGCGGCGCCGCTGGCGCTGATCGCACTGGGTATGGGGCTGGCCGAATACGGCGTGCGCGACGGCTGGAAGATCAGCGTCGCAATCAGCGCCGTCAAGCTCGTCGTGCAGCCGCTCGTCGTCTGGCTGCTGGCGCGTCTGCTCGGCCTGCCGCCGATGGAGACGCAGGTCGTCGTCCTGCTCGCGTCGATCGCGGTCGGCGCCAACGTCTACCTGATGTCGCGCCAGTTCAAGACGCTCGAGGGGCCGGTCGCCGGCAGCCTGGTCCTGTCGACCGGGCTCGCGGCGCTCACCACGCCGCTGGTGCTGACGCTGACCGGTATGTGATCAGTCGCTGCGCCGCCCGCCGATGGCGCGCAGGAATTCGTTGCGCAGCTGGTCGGATTTTTCAAACTCGCCGGTGAACGACTGGGTGATCACCCGCTCGTCGCCGCGCCGGTCTTCGCCGAGCAGCAGGCACAGCTGCTCGGCCTCGATCACGCAGGCTGCGCCGCGCGCCTTGCCGTGCCGCAGCAGCGCTTCGGCGATGTCGCGCGTCATCCATTCCTGGTAGGTGAAGCGGTGGCCGATCGAATCGACGAGGCGCGCAATCCGCCCGAAACCGTGCAGGCGTCCGCCGGGCAGGTAGGCGACGTGCGCGAGGCCGCGGAAGGGCACCAGATGGTGCGGGCAGACGCCGTGCACGGCGATGCCGCGGATCACCACCATGTCGCCGCGCTGATCCTCGAAACCGTCGCCGAGCGCTGCGGCCGGGTCGAGGTCGTAGCCGCCGAGCAGGCGGCGCTGCCACAGCTCGCGCACGCGCTGCGGCGTCCGTCCCATGTGCGCGGCGTCCGGCGCGATGCCGCAGGCGGCGAGCAGGTCGCCGATCGCGCGCTCGAAGGCGACCGGGTCGAAATCGTTCTGGCGCGGGATGCCGACGCCGGCCGTGGCTGGCGGCGCGCCATCGTGGTTGGAGTGGTCAGGGCAATCGGGCATGGCGAGCTTCCGGTTCGGGGGCTGCAATCATATCTGCTTGAACGCGTGGCAGTCTCTTGTGTCAACAGACGCATATTGCCTATTCTTGTAGGATTTCGCGTAGTGAGGCGCGCCACGCGAGCCTCTGATGGGTGATAATAGCGGCCTTTGGTAATTTCGTGATTTCCTGCCCGTTGATTTGGCAGGGTCTGCTGCGTGTGGAAGGACACTGATGAAGCGTGTTGATGATTTCCGGCTGAAGTTCGGCAAACAGGAACTGGTGCCGATCATGATCGGCGGCATGGGTGTCGATATCTCGACGGCGGAACTGGCGCTTGAGGCCGCGCGTCTCGGCGGCGTCGGGCATATCTCCGACGCCATGATCAAGACGGTCGCCGACCGGCGCTTCAACACCAAGTTCGTCAAGAACAAGCTCAAGCTATACAAGTTCAACGTCGCCAATACCGACAAGTCGGTGGTCCAGTTCGACCTCGGCGAACTCGCCGAGGCGACCAAGCTGCACGTCGGCAAGACGATGGAGGCGAAGCGCGGCGACGGGCTGGTCTTCGTCAACTGCATGGAAAAGCTGACCATGAACGCGCCCAAGGAAACCTTGCGCGTGCGCATGCGGGCGGCGCTCGATGCCGGCATTGACGGCATCACGCTGGCCGCCGGCCTGCACCTGGGTTCCTTTGCGCTGATCGAGGATCATCCGCGTTTCCGCGATGCAAAACTCGGCATCATCGTTTCCTCGCTGCGCGCGCTGCAGCTCTTCCTGCGCAAGACGGCGCGCAGCAACCGGCTGCCCGACTACATCGTGGTCGAAGGCCCGCTGGCCGGCGGCCACCTCGGTTTCGGCCTGGACTGGGCGAAGTATGATCTGGCGACCATCGTCGGCGAGATCGCGCTCTTCCTGAAGGCGGAAAACCTAGACATCCCGCTGATTCCGGCAGGCGGCATCTTCACCGGCAGCGACGCGGTCGCCTATCTTGAAAATGGCGCCGCCGCCGTCCAGGTCGCAACGCGCTTTACCGTGGCCAAGGAGTGCGGCCTGCCGGCCGACGTGCAGCAGGAGTACTTCAAGGCCAGCGAAGAGCAGATCGAGGTCAACCAGATTTCGCCGACCGGCTATCCGATGCGCATGCTGCGCGGTAGCCCGGCGATCGGCGACGGCATCCGCCCGAACTGCGAGGCCTACGGCTACCTGCTCGACAGCAGCGGCAAGTGTTCCTACATCGACGCCTACAACCGCGAGGTTGCCGCGCATCCCGAAGCGAAGCACGTTTCGGTGAAGGACAAGACCTGTCTTTGCACCCAGATGCGCAACTTCAAGCTGTGGACCTGCGGCCATTACACCTACCGGCTGAAGGATACGACGCGCAGGCTGGCCGACGGCAGCTACCAGCAGTTGAGCGCCGAGCATATTTTCCACGATTACCAGTACAGTACCGACAACAAGATCGTTCTGCCGGACTGAGTTTTCCGGCGGGGGAAACGATTTATTAGACGCCGGCCGCCGGCCTTGCTATTGTGCCGGAGCTGTCTTTTCGGTGCTTTTTCAACCTTTGTAGTGTTTTATTCGGCCGCTGTGCTGATCAGGGATATTGTTTTGGCAAAACCAAATTACTCGTTTGAAAAGCGCCAGAGAGATCTGGAAAAAAAGAAGAAGCAGGAAGAGAAAGCTGAAGAAAAGCGTCAGCGTAAACTTGCTGCCGACAAGAAGCCCGAAGAGGGCGATGCGGCAGATTCCGCTTCAAGTGATGCGGCAGCACCGGGCACGCCGGTCTGACGTGAGAATTGGCGTTTCTTTTGTTCTGCGCCGGCGTGCTGCCTTGCGCGACGCAAGTCTTGCTCGCCACGCAGGCGATCGACTGATCGATTGTGCTGACTCATGCTGAGTTATCGCCACGCCTTTCACGCCGGCAACCACGCCGACGTCCTCAAGCACCTCGTTCTTGTCCAACTGACGCGTTATCTCGGGCAGAAGGACAAACCGTTCTGGTACATCGACACGCATGCCGGCGCCGGTTGCTATGCGCTGGACGCGGGCTATGCGCTCAAGCTCGCCGAGTACAAAAACGGGATCGGCCGCCTGTGGGGGCGCAACGACCTGCCGGCGGCGCTTGCCGAATACGTCGAACTGGTGCGCAAGATCAACCCGGATCGCCGCCTGCGCGCCTATCCGGGGTCGCCGTATTTCGCCCTGTGGACGCTGCGCGAGCAGGACCGCCTGCGCCTCTTCGAGCTGCACAGCCGCGATGCGCGCCTGCTGCAGGAGAATTTTGCCGATGCCGGCAAGCAGGTCGTCATCGAGCCGACCGACGGCTTCGTCGGGCTCAAGGCCTTGCTGCCGCCGCCGCCGCGCCGCGCGCTGGTGCTGATCGATCCTTCGTACGAAGACAAGCAGGATTACGAGCAGGTCTTCCACTCGCTGAAAGAAGCGCTGGTCAGGTTTCCGGGCGGCACTTACGCGCTCTGGTATCCGCAGCTCACGCGGCTCGATTCGCACGAATTGCCGCAGCGCCTGAAGCGCTTGACGGCCAAAAGCTGGCTGCACGTCGCGCTGCGCGTCAATACGCCGGCCAAGGACGGTTTCGGCATGCACGGCAGCGGCATGTTCATCCTCAATCCGCCGTGGACGCTGCACGCCACGCTGCAGGAAGTGATGCCGTATCTGACCGATGTGCTGGCGCTCGACGCCGGCGCCGGCTTCACGCTGGAGCAGGAAGAGGGCTAGGTTTTGTCGAGCTCGGTGTATTTACGGCTCGTTCCGTAGCTTTTCTCGACCGGGTAATTCAGCGCATTCTTCTCGAGCTTCCGGCGGGCGGCCGTTTCGAGGTCGATCCCGGCGCGTTCGGCAATCAGCAGCAGATACATGAGAACGTCAGCGCATTCGTCGCTGAGCGCTTCCCGTGTTGCCGGCTCGCTGCCGAGCGCGGCCATTTCGGCGTCACTTTTCCATTGCGTCAACTCGAGCAGCTCGGCCGCTTCCAGGTTCAGCGAGACGATCAGGTTGCGCAGGGTGTGGAACTGCGCCCAGTTGCGCTCGTCGCGGAATTCGAGCACCGCTTTGGTTAGTGTCTTCATCGTTCCCTGCTTCATGCGAAGAAGCGCGTCTGTGCGGCTTCCGGCAGCGCCATTCCGGTCGCCTGGGCGCGGGCCAGCAGCTCCCAGTAGTAGCGGTACGAGGCGCGGTCGTGCAGCTTGCCGGCGTGCTGGATCGGCCCCCAGCTAGCGTCCTGTGCGGCGAGCAGGATCGCTGTCGCGCTTTCGACTTCGGAAAAATCCGGGCGCATCGCTTCGACGATGGGCACGATCTGGTTCGGGTGGATGCTCCACATGCGCAGATAGCCATACTCGTTCCGGGCACGCCGTGCATCGTTGCGGATCGTCTCGAGGTCCTTCAGTTCGGTGGTGACGTTGTGCGCCGGGACGACGCCGTTGGCCAGCGCGGCGGCGGCGATTTCGCACTTGGCGCGGGCGACCAGCGGGTGCTCGAACTGGCCCGGGCTTTTCATTGCCGATCCGGGAATCGCACCGTGGTGCCCGCTGACAAAATCCATCAGGCCGAAATCGAGCGATTCGACGCCGGGCAGCGCGGCGATTTCCCAGACTTCGCGCAGCGCACCGTGCGTTTCGATCAGCACATGCACCGGGATGTTGCGTCCGAGGCGCGCGGTTGATTCGGCGTCGCGCAGTGCAGCGAGCTGGATGCGCACGTCGTCGGCGCCGCGCGGCTTGGGCAGGGTCAGGAAGGGCAGGCGGCTGCCGGCCAGTCCAACGAGAATCTCGATGTCCTGCTGCCAGTGCGCGTGGGTGACGTCGTGAATTCGCGCCCCGACCCGGCCGAAGCGGTTGTCGTCGCTCATGATGATGGCCGCGGCCATTTCGGCGTGTTCGCGCTCGGCACCAGCGTGCGCGCCGTCCTCGCAGTCGCAGGTGATGTCGAAGATCGGCCCGAGTTCGTTCTGCAGCTGGAGCGCCTTCTTCATCAGCTTTTCGGAGCCGGCGTAGTGATCCACGGCGGGCAGGATGGGGAAGGGCTTTTCGCCTGCGAACAGGACCTGGCTGGGATGGCGCATGAGTGTGGTCTGACCGGAAATGTCGATCGCGACATTTTACGCGCAAACAAAAAGGCCGCGGCGAGTTGCACTCGGCGCGGCCTTCTTTACGGAAGAAACTCCGTTTAGAGCATGCTCTTGACCGCTTCGGCTTCGTCGGTCAGTTCCTTCAGCGTGAAGTTGATCTTCTCACGCGAGTACTCGTCGATTTCCAGACCCTGGATGATCTTGAAGTCGCCGCCCTTGCACTCACACGGGAAGCCGAAAACGATGCCTTCCGGGATGCCGTAGGAGCCGTCGGACGGAACGCCCAGCGTGACCCATTCGTCGGAACCGAGTGCCCAGTCGCGGATATGGTCGATTGCGGCGTTGGCGGCCGATGCAGCGGAGGACAGGCCGCGCGCTTCGATGATCGCGGCGCCGCGCTTGCCGACGGTCGGCAGGAAGACGTCGTTGTTCCAGACCGGATCGTTGATCAGTGCCTTGACGCTGTCGCCGTTCGACGTGGTGCTGCGGTAGTCGGCGTACATCGTCGGGCTGTGGTTGCCCCAGACGACCAGCTTCTTGAGACTGGCAACCGGACGGCCAATCTTGCCGGCGAGTTGCGACAGCGCGCGGTTGTGGTCCAGACGCAGCATGCCGTGGTAGTTCTTCGGGTTGGTGCGGCCGACCTTGATCGCTGCAGCGCGGGCGATGTAGGCGTTGGTGTTGCACGGGTTGCCGACGACCAGAACCTTGACGTCTTCCTTCGCGTTCTCGGCGATGGCCTTGCCCTGAACGGTGAAGATGGCGCCGTTGGCGGTCAGCAGGTCGGCACGTTCCATCCCCTTGCTGCGCGGACGGGCACCAACCAGCAGGCAGACGTCGGCGTCCTTGAAGGCGACGGCCGGGTCATCGGTGGCAACCATGCCTGCGAGCAGCGGGAAGGCGCAGTCGTCGAGTTCCATCATGACGCCCTGGACGGCTTGCTGGGCTTGCGGCAGGTCGAGCAGTTGGAGGATGACCGGCTGATCCTTGCCGAGCATTTCGCCGGAGGCGATGCGGAAAAGCAGGCTGTAACCGATTTGGCCGGCAGCGCCGGTGATAGCGACACGCATGGGGGCTTTGGACATATTGCGGCTCCTGTTGTTGGCGATGAGCAAGAAAAAAACCAGAATTGATCGGCGTGGCGCCCGAGGCATCGTTGCCCGGGCAAGCGAATCGAAAGAATGATAAGAGTGAATGCGGGGAGGTGTCAATGTTGGATCTTATGTCTTATATAAGATATTTGTAATAGGATAGACGTCTTGCTCAAATTGTGCTGAAATTGCCGCCCATGAACCGGTCCTTGTCGCGCTCAGCGTCGCATTCCCCTACTTTTAGCCCGCTCTATCGGCAGATCAAGGATTTGATCATGCGCAGTCTGGAGGCGGGTGAGTGGGGACCGGGCGACGCCATTCCCAGCGAGTCCGAACTGGCCGTTCGTTTCGGCGTCAGCCAGGGGACGGTTCGCAAGGCGATCGATGAAATGGCGGCCGAGAATCTCCTGGTCCGCCGGCAGGGCAAGGGGACGTTCGTCGCCACGCACAGCGATCCGCGTTCGTATTTCCGCTTTTTGCGCCTGGCGCCCAACGAGGGAGAGTTGCAGCCGGCGCACGACAGCATTCCGCTCGAATGCTGGCGGGCCAAGGCGGGCGCCGACGTGGCGCGCATGCTCGGTCTCGAGCAGGGGGCGGCGATCATCATTTTGCGCCGTCTGCTCAAGTTCGGCGACGAGCCCGTGGTGTTCGACGAGATCTACTTGCCGGGCGAGCTTTTCCAGGATCTGACGCTCGATGTCCTGAAAGGGAGCGAGAAGTCGCTCTACAGTCTTTTCGAGACCCGTTACGGCGTGCGCATGATCCGGGCCGACGAGCACCTGCGCGCCGTTTCGGCCGACCGGGTCAGTGCCGAACTGCTTGGCGTGGCCGAGGGAAGCCCCTTGTTGCTGGTCGAGCGGGTGACGTTTACCTACGGCAACAAGCCGGTCGAATGGCGGCGCGGTTTTTATTCAACCAAGAATTATCATTATCATAACGAGCTCGGGTAAAAGGTTGCCGGCTCTGCGTTTCAGGCGAGCCACGGCGGATTGAATGGTTTATAATTACGAGTTCCAAACAGGTCAAAGCGGTAGAGGTCAAGCCGCGTAACACGAGGGATGACGTTCATGGCAGAGTTGGCTATCAAGAAAAAACGTCCAAAAAACTTGGACATAATGAGTATTCGATTGCCCCTTCCGGGCATCGTTTCGATCATTCACCGTATCAGCGGCGCAGGAATTTTCATTCTTCTGCCCGTCCTTCTCTGGTTGTTCCAGAGCAGCTTGGCTTCTCCCGAAACTTTTGCCGTTTTCAAGAGCGTGGTCGGCAATCCGCTGGTCAAGCTCATTCTCTTCGGCTTGCTCTGGCTCTACCTGCACCATTTCTGCGCCGGTATCCGTTATCTGCTGCTTGATCTGCACAAGGGGATCGACCTCGAGTCGGCTCGCCTGTCGAGCAAGATCGTCTTTGCGGTGAGTATCGCCATGACCCTGATCATCGGAGCAAAAGTGCTATGGTAAATCGTATTGTTGTCGGTGCTCATTACGGGCTCAAGGACTGGATCATCCAGCGTGCGACGGCCCTCATCATGGCGGTCTACACGGTCGTTTTTCTGGCGGTAGTCGGCGCGGTCGGGCCGGATTCGTTCGAAGCCTGGCGTGGCGTTTTTTCCAGCGGCTTCATGAAGTTCGCCACCTTCCTGTTCTTCGTCAGCCTTTTCTGGCATGCGTGGATCGGTGTGCGAGACATCTGGATGGACTATGCCAAACCGGACGGTCTGCGTCTGCTTTTGATTATCGCAACGGCGGCAGTGCTGGTCGGATATACCGGCTGGGCAGTCCAGATTCTGTGGAGAATGTAAGTGAGCAAGGTAAAAATCCCCGTTCGTAAATTCGATGCAGTGATCGTTGGTGCCGGCGGTGCCGGTCTGCGTGCTGCCATTCAGCTCTCCGAGTCCGGTCTGAAAACGGCCGTGCTATCCAAGGTTTTCCCGACGCGTTCGCATACCGTCGCGGCACAGGGTGGTGTCTCTGCTTCGCTCGGCAATTCCGAGGAAGACAACTGGCACTGGCACATGTACGACACCGTCAAGGGTTCCGACTGGCTCGGCGACCAGGACGCGATCGAATACATGTGTCGGAAGGCGCCGGAAGTCGTCGTCGAGCTTGAGCACTTCGGCATGCCGTTCGACCGCACCGACGAAGGCAAGATCTATCAGCGCCCGTTCGGCGGCCACATGTCGAATTTCGGCGAGAAGCCGGTGCGCCGCGCCTGCGCGGCGGCAGACCGTACCGGTCACGCCATGCTGCATGCGCTGTATCAGCGCAACGTGCGCGCCAATACCCAGTTCTTCGTCGAATGGATGGCGCTCGATCTGATCCGTGACGAATCCGGTCAGGTGCTCGGCGTCATCGCACTCGAAATGGAAACCGGCGAAGTCGTTGCCTTCCATGCCAAGGCGACCATCTTCGCGACCGGCGGCGCCGGCCGCATTTTCCATTCGTCGACCAACGCCTTCATCAACACCGGCGACGGCCTCGGCATGGCGGCGCGTGCCGGCATCGCGCTCGAAGACATGGAATTCTGGCAGTTTCACCCGACCGGCGTGGCCGGTGCGGGCGTGCTGATCACCGAAGGCGTGCGTGGCGAGGGCGGCATCCTGCGCAACTCGGACAACGAGCGTTTCATGGAGCGCTACGCGCCGAACGCCAAGGACCTCGCTTCGCGCGACGTCGTCTCGCGCGCCATGACCACGGAAATCAACGAAGGTCGCGGTTGCGGTCCGAACAAGGACTACGTCCTGCTCGACATCACCCACCTCGACCCGGCAACGATCATGAAGCGTCTGCCCGGCATCCGCGAAATTTCGATCCAGTTCGCCGGCATCGATCCGATCAAGGCGCCGATTCCGGTCGTGCCGACCTGCCACTATCAGATGGGCGGCATTCCGACCAACTACCGTGGCGAAGTCGTCAATCAGGACGGCAGCGTCGTCAAGGGTTTCTACGCTGCCGGTGAAGTGGCCTGCGCTTCGGTGCACGGCGCCAACCGCCTTGGCACGAACTCGCTGCTCGACCTGCTGGTCTTCGGCAAATCGTCGGGCGATTCCGTCGTCGAAGCGATCAAGAGCAGCGATGTCGTTCTCAAGGATCTGCCGGAGAACTTCGCCGAGCGCACGCTGGGTCGCCTGAACCGACTCGAAACGCAGACCGGCGGCACCAGCGTCGATGCGACGCGTCTCGAACTGCAGCGCACCATGCAGAAGCATTGCGGTGTGTTCCGCTTCAACGACATGCTGGTCGAAGGCGTTGCCAAGATTCTGGAAGTCGAAAAGCTGGTCGCCAAGACCGAGATCAAGGACAAGTCCAAGGTCTGGAATACGGCACGCGTCGAAGCGCTGGAACTCGACAACCTGATCGAGGTGGCCAAGGCGACGATGATTTCGGCCGAAGCCCGTAAGGAATCGCGTGGCGCCCACGTTCGCGACGATGCGCCGGATACCGCTGCCAATCCGAACGGTCGTGACGATGCGGAATGGCACAAGCACACGCTGTGGCATCGCGAGGGCAACAAGCTGAGCTACAAGCCGGTGAACATGACCCCGCTGTCCGTCGAAACCATCGCGCTGAAGACGCGTTCCTACTGATCGCGCGCTTTCACGCCAAGGAGTCAATGAATATGGCCCGTACCATGCAATTCAAGATCTATCGCTACGATCCGGACAAGGACAACGCACCCTACATGCAGGACATCTCGGTCGAGGTCGACGACGTCGTCGATCGCAAGCTGCTCGATGTGCTGACCAAGCTCAAGGCCAAGGACGACACCTTGTCGTATCGCCGCTCGTGCCGTGAAGGCATCTGTGGTTCCGACGCGATGAATATCAACGGCAAGAACGGCCTGGCCTGCCTGACCGACATCAAGGATCTCAAGCAGCCGGTCGTCCTGCGTCCGCTGCCCGGCCTGCCGGTGATCCGCGATCTGATCGTCGATATGACGCAGTTCTTCAAGCAATATCATTCGATCAAGCCTTACCTGATCAATGACAATCCGCCGCCTGAACGTGAGCGGCTGCAGTCGCCGGAAGATCGTGAAGAACTGAACGGTCTCTATGAGTGCATCCTGTGCGCCTGCTGCTCGACCTCGTGCCCGTCCTTCTGGTGGAACCCGGACAAGTTCGTCGTCCCGGCTGGTCTGCTCAACGCCTATCGCTTCATTGCCGATACGCGCGACGAGGCAACCAACGCCCGTCTCGACGATCTGGAAGATCCTTACCGTCTGTTCCGCTGCCACTCGATCATGAACTGCGTCGATGTCTGCCCGAAGGGTCTCAACCCGACGCAGGCGATCGGCAAGATCAAGGAAATGATGGTTCGTCGCGCCATCTGATGGAGGCGAGCGAAGCACTGAACCGCCTGCGCTGGCGTTGCACGCGCCGGGCGATGCTGGAGATGGATCTGCTTCTGGGGGAGTTTCTCGACAAGATCTTCCCCGATCTGACACCGGAGCAGGCTGCCGCCTTTGTTGTGCTGGCGGACATGGAAGACCTCGAACTGTGGCCGCTGGTCAATGGCAGCCGCGAGTGCGAGGATGCGTCGCAGGCGGAAGTTGTCGCCATGTTGCGCACCGTAAGAGTTGAGTAAGGAAGCTGCCCTAATGTGGCGGCTTCCCGCTGGAAGCTGTGACATCACAAACCTGAACTGGGACTAAATCATGACGACCGAACGCAAGGCAACACTGACCATCGAAGGGCAAGCGCCCGTCGAATTTTCGATCATGTCTCCGACGCACGGCAATGACTGCGTCGATATTCGCACCCTGGGTGCCAAGACGGGTCTGTTCACCTACGATTCCGGCTTCCTGTCGACGGCCAGCTGCAAGTCGAAGATCACTTTCATCGATGGTGACAAGGGTGAGCTGCTCTACCGCGGCTACCCGATCGAGCAACTTGCAGAAAACTGCAACTTCCTCGAAGTCGCCTATCTGCTGAAGAACGGCGAACTGCCGAATGCTGAACAGAAAACCAAGTTCGAGTCGACCATCAAGAACCACACGATGGTGCACGAACAGATGGTCAAATTCTTCCAGGGCTTCCGTCGCGACGCGCATCCGATGGCCGTGATGGTTGGTGTGGTTGGCGCGCTGTCGGCCTTCTATCACGAAGCCGCCGATTTCTCCGATGCCGAGCACCGCAGCATCAGCTTCAACCGCATCGTCGCCAAGATGCCGACGATCGTCGCCATGGCCTACAAGTACACGACCGGTCAGCCGTTCATGTACCCGCGCAACGACCTCGGCTACACCGCCAACTTCATGCACATGATGTTCGGCACGCCGTGCGAGGAGTACAAGCCGAACCCGGTGCTGGTGCATGCGCTTGACATGATTTTCACGCTGCACGCCGATCACGAGCAGAATGCTTCGACCTCGACCGTTCGTCTGGCCGGTTCGTCGGGCGCCAACCCGTTCGCCTGCATCTCGGCCGGTATCGCCTGCCTGTGGGGCCCGGCGCACGGCGGCGCGAATGAAGCCTGTCTGCAGATGCTCGAAGAGATCGGCGACGTGTCCCGCGTCCCGGAATTCATCGCCCGCGCCAAGGACAAGAACGATTCGTTCAAGCTGATGGGCTTCGGTCACCGCGTGTACAAGAACTTCGATCCGCGTGCCAAGCTGATGCGCACGGTATGCAACAATGTCCTGAAGGAACTCGGCCTCGAAAACGATCGCCTGTTCAAACTGGCCATGGAACTCGAAAAAATCGCGCTGGAAGACCCGTACTTCGTCGAGAAGAAGCTCTACCCGAACGTCGACTTCTATTCCGGTATCGTCCAGAAGGCGCTCGGCATTCCGACCTCGATGTTTACCTGTATCTTTGCGCTGGCCCGTACTGTCGGCTGGATGACGCAGTGGGAGGAAATGTTGACCGATCCGGAGTACAAGATCGGTCGTCCGCGCCAGCTCTACATTGGCGCCGCGACGCGTGACGTACAGCCGCTGGCCAAGCGCTAAGCAGACCAGAAGGGCGGCCGGAAACAGCCGCCCTTTTCGCATCGCCGGTCTTTTTTTTGCCGGTTTCCGGTACATGCCCCAGAAACCCTGACCACAGGTAACTGCCATGATGAATCAGCTGTTCGGTACCTCCCATCTCTTCGGCGGTAATGCGCCCTTCGTTGAAGAGCTTTACGAGAATTATCTCGACAACCCCGCCTCAGTTTCCGACGAGTGGCGCGATTATTTTGACAAGCTGGCGCAGTTGCCCGGTGCTGTTGCGCGCGATGTGCCGCATCTGCCGGTGATCAACGCCTTCGCCGAGCAGGCCAAGAAGGGTGGCTACCGCGCCGCTGCCGCCGCGCCGATCGACGACAAGAAGCAGGTCGGCGTTCTGCAGTTGATCAACGCCTATCGTTTTATTGGTGATCGCTGGGCCAACCTCGATCCGCTCAAGCGCCAGCAGCGCCCGGAACTGCCGGAACTCGATCCGGCCTACTACGGCCTGTCCACCGCCGATGCCAACACCGCGTTCAATTCAGGCTCGTTCAAGGGCGTTGGCGAGCACGCGCCCTTCGGTCAGATTCTCGATGCACTGAAGGAAACCTACTGCAGCTCGATCGGCGTCGAGTACATGTACATGAGCGAGATCGCCGAGAAGCGCTGGGTTCAGGAGCGTCTCGAGCCGATCCGCGCCAAGGCCAGTTGCTCGCCCGAGCAGAAGAAGCGTTTGCTCGAGCGCCTGACCGCTGCCGAGACGCTTGAGCGCTACCTGCACACCAAGTACGTCGGCCAGAAGCGCTTCTCGCTCGAAGGCGGCGAGTCGCTGATCGTTTCGATGGACGAACTGATTCGTGTCGCCGGTGCCGGCGGTGTCGATGAAATCGTCGTCGGCATGGCGCACCGCGGCCGTCTCAACGTGCTGGTCAATACGCTCGGCAAGAACCCGCGCAAGCTGTTCGACGAGTTCGAAGGCAAGTTCGACCACCACGACACCGATCGCGCCCACACCGGCGACGTGAAGTACCACATGGGCTTCTCGGCCGATCTGGCCACGCCCGGCGGTCCGGTCCACCTGGCGCTGGCGTTCAATCCGTCGC
>JBAQRB010000076.1:0-15382 GCA_049295655.1 Rhodocyclaceae bacterium | reverse complement strand
TGACAGAACTCACCCGAAAATCGCTTCGGACCGCCTGTTTTTTAAGCAGGTCGTCAAAAATACACCCTTCTACGGACATCAGTCCGACAGGCTGCTAGCTGCCGCCTGCTTCGACGCAATACTTGGTGCGCTAGAGGCCTGATCCAGCCTTTTCTCGACCGACTCGATCAAACCATTTGCGGCGTCCTCGACCATGTCGAGAACCAGATCAAATCCGTGACCCAGACCATAATAGGGATCGGGCACCTCGTCATCATCAAAGTTTTTTGCATATTTCATGAACAGTCCCAGCCGCTCATATTTTTCCGGTGGGCAGATACGCTTGAGGACCTCAAGATTGTTATGGTCCATTGCCAGAATCAGGTCGAAATAGTCCAGATCCTGCGGCGCCACCTTGCGTGCGCGCATGCTTGAAAGATCATAAGCACGACTCGCCGCAGCGCGTTGCGTACGCTGGTCCGGCGCCTCGCCGACGTGATAGCCATGCGTACCGGCCGAATCGACCTCCACCCTGCCCTCAAGCTTTTTCTTGCGAAGAAAGTGGCGAAACACCGCCTCAGCTGTCGGCGAACGGCAGATGTTGCCCATGCATACAAACAAGACCTTGATCATCTGATCCCCCTTACACGATACAACCAACGCACCATGGAAGACTCGCACGGTGCACAACAGGGACTCAATCGCATCATCATCAGACCAATATTACCCGCTTGCTGCGTCGGCCGAAAGACTGCCGAAAGTACTACACACCCTTCATGCAGCACCTGCGCCACCATCAATCGCAACATCGTGCTTTGCCGCACCAAAAACCTGTTGCTTGATGCGAAACAACTCATCGCGCGCCGCGGCCGCTTTTTCAAATTCGAGATTCCTCGCAAAATCGACCATTTCCTTCTCCAGTCGCTTGATCTCACGGGAAAGCTGCTTTTCGCTCATCGCCTCATAACTTGCCTGCTGCTGCGCCGCCTTGAGCTCGCGGTGAGCGACCTCCGAATCGTAAACACCGTCGATGATGTCCTTGATCCGTTTGCTCACCCCCTTCGGCGTGATGCCATGCTGCTCGTTGTAGTCGATCTGCTTGATCCGGCGCCGTTCGGTTTCGGCCATGGCTCGGCACATCGAGCCGGTGACACGGTCGGCATAAAGAATGGCCGTGCCGTTCAAATGGCGTGCGGCACGACCGATGGTCTGGATCAGCGAGCGCTCCGAGCGCAAGAACCCTTCCTTGTCGGCATCCAGTATCGCCACCAGAGAGACCTCCGGAATATCGAGTCCCTCGCGCAAAAGATTGATCCCGACCAGCACCTCGAATTTTCCGAGACGCAGGTCGCGGATGATCTCGACCCGCTCGACGGTATCGATGTCCGAGTGCAGGTAGCGCACCCGAACACCATGCTCGCCGAGGTAATCCGTCAGATCCTCGGACATCCGCTTGGTCAGCGTCGTCACCAGCACCCGCTCGTGCAACGCGGTGCGCAGTCTGATCTCCGACAGCAGATCGTCGATCTGCGTTGTTGCCGGACGAACGACAATCACCGGATCGATGAGTCCGGTCGGCCGAACGACCTGCTCGACCACCTGCCCCTGATGCGTTGTTTCGTATTCGGCCGGCGTTGCCGAAACAAACACCGTCTGCCGCAGCAAGCGCTCGTATTCCTCGAATTTCAGCGGCCGGTTATCGAGCGCGGATGGCAAGCGGAAGCCATAGTTAACCAGATTTTCCTTGCGCGAACGATCGCCCTTGTACATCGCGCCAACCTGCGGAATCGCAACGTGCGACTCGTCGATGAACATCAGCGCATCGGCCGGCAGATAATCGATCAGTGTCGGCGGCGGGTCGCCGGCCTGGCGTCCGGACAGGTAGCGCGAGTAGTTCTCGATGCCCTTGCAGAAGCCCAGTTGATCGAGCATCTCCAGATCGAATCGGGTGCGTTGCTCGATGCGCTGCGCCTCGACCAGACGCCCCTCTGCATTGAAGAACTCGATCCGCTCGCGCAGCTCCGTTTTTATCGCCTCGACGGCGCGCAGCACGGTTTCGCGCGGTGTCACGTAATGCGACGAGGGGAAAACCGTAAAACGCGTCAGCCGGCTCTGCAGATGCCCGGTCAGCGGATCGAAGAGTTGCAGGGCTTCGATCTCGTCGTCGAACAGCGAGATGCGGATGGCGTGCTCGGCGTGTTCGGCGGGAAACACGTCGATCACATCGCCACGAACCCGGAAGGTCCCGCGATGAAAATCGATTTCGTTGCGTTCGTACTGCATCTCGGCCAGGCGCTTGATCACCTCGCGCTGCCCGATGCGGTCGCCGACACGCATGGTCAGAATCATCTTGTGGTATTCGTCGCGGTCGCCGATCCCGTAGATGCACGACACCGTCGCCACAATCACGCAATCGCGCCGCTCGAGCAGGCTCTTCGTCGCCGAAAGCCGCATCTGCTCGATGTGTTCGTTGATCGACGAATCCTTCTCGATGAACAGGTCGCGCGCCGGCACGTAGGCTTCCGGCTGATAGTAGTCGTAGTAGGAAACGAAATACTCGACGGCATTCTCGGGAAAGAACTCGCGAAACTCGGAATAGAGCTGTGCCGCCAGCGTCTTGTTCGGCGCCAGCACCAGTGCCGGTCGCCCGCTGCGGGCGATGACATTGGCCATCGTGTAGGTTTTTCCCGAACCGGTAACGCCGAGCAGCGTCTGGAAGGACAGGCCATCGGCCAAGCCTTCAAGCAATTTCTCAATGGCCACCGGCTGATCGCCAGCCGGCTGGAACGGCTGATGCAGGCGAAAGGGGCTGCCTTCAAAGGTAACAAACGGGAGATTTTCTGGGGGGCGCAATAAGTTCGGCATGATAGAATTCTACGTTGTTTCAACACCGGCTGTGGCTGGAGTACGCACTCATTCGGGGCTTCCAATGGATAGTCGAATGGCCGATTGGTTCGTACTATTTTGTGCATGATTTTGCAACTCATGGCGTACAAGGCCGCATTCAACCGCACCGGAAAAACGCGCCATGCCGACTGGAAATTTTAGGAAACATCCATGACCTCTTCGATCTTCGCCGCCGTGGAAATGGCTCCACGCGATCCAATTCTTGGCCTGAACGAATCTTTCAACGCCGACACACGTCCGACCAAGGTCAACCTCGGCGTTGGCGTCTACTTCGACGACAATGGCAAGATCCCGCTGCTCGGCGCCGTACGCGTCGCCGAAAAGGCCCGCCTGGAAGCGATGCCGCCACGCGGCTACCAGCCGATCGAAGGTCTGGGCGCCTACAACCAGGCCGTGCAGGGCCTGCTCTTCGGCAAGGAATCGGCACTTCTCGCCGAAGGCCGCGTCGTCACCGTTGAAGCACTCGGCGGCACCGGTGCACTCAAGGTCGGTGCCGATTACCTCAAGCGCCTGACACCCGGCGCCACGGTGTACATCAGCGATCCGAGTTGGGAAAACCACCGCGCGCTGTTCGAATCGGCCGGCTTCCCGGTCGACGTCTACCCCTACTACGATGCCGCCACCCGCGGCGTCAACTTCGACGGCATGAAGGCCAAGCTGAACTCGCTGCCGGCCGACTCGATCATCGTCCTGCACGCCTGCTGCCACAACCCGACGGGCGCCGATCTCAACGAAGCGCAATGGCGCGAAGTGATCGACGTGATCCGCGCACGCGGCCTCGTCGCCTTCATCGACATGGCCTACCAGGGCTTTGCCGACGGCATCGCCGAAGATGCGCTGGCACTCAACCTGTTCGCCGCATCCGGCCTGCAATTCTTCGTCTCCAGCTCATTCTCCAAGTCGTTCTCGCTCTACGGCGAACGTGTCGGCGCGCTGTCGCTGGTCACGGCAAGCAAGGATGAAGCCGCACGCGTCATGTCGCAGGTCAAGCGCGTCATCCGCACCAACTACTCGAACCCGCCGATCCATGGCGGCGCAGTGGTCGCGGCCGTACTCTCGAATCCTGAACTGCGCCAGATGTGGGAAGACGAACTGGCTGGCATGCGCGACCGCATCCGCGCGATGCGCGTCAGCCTGGTCGAAAAGCTCAAGGCCAAGGGCGTCGCCCAGGACTTCTCCTTCGTCGCCAAGCAACGCGGCATGTTCTCCTACACCGGCCTCAGCGCGGAGCAGGTCGAGCGCCTGCGCAGCGAATACGGCATTTATGCGGTGAGCACCGGCCGCATCTGTCTGGCCGCCCTGAACACCAAGAACATCGACTACGTGGCCGAGGCCATCGCAGCGGTGCTCTAAGCCTCATCTGTTTTTCTGCAATGAAAACGCCGGCCAGCAGCCGGCGTTTTCATTTTCGGCAATCGGTAGCCTGGATCAGCGCCGACCCGCCTGCAGCACGGGGGCATTGAGGGGCCCGCGGATCGAGACCGGCATGCGCAACTGATTAACCGTCCCGCGCATCTGGATTTCCATGCTGCCGCCAAGCTGAAGATCCCGGGCAACCGACAACTGCCCGACCGATTGCAACAGACCCGAACTCAGCGTCAAGCCGGAGAAGCGACAGCTGTCAGGGGTCACGCCAAAGCGGCCGGACAACAGCTCAAAACGCGTCGAACCGCCGGACGTTGGCACCGCCGGTCCACGCCGGGCGGCCTCGGCAAGGTCAATGCCGCCAAGCACGCCGCGCCGCATGCTAAAACCGCCCTCCGCATTGAGCGCAGAAAAAATCGAGTGCCAGGAAGCGGCACTCGCCGAAAACTTCATTTTCCCAGCCGTTTCGCCTTCAAACTGCGCGCCAATCCCCAGCGCTTCGCCCAGCCGCTTGGCACTGATCCGCTCAAACACGATCTCGCCAGCCATTCCGGGCTGCGGATCGCCCCGAAGCTGCGCCGCGCCCTGGACCAGCCCGTCAAATATCCGCAACTCGATCTCATCCAGAGAAAGCGCTGCCCCATCGAGACTTCCTTTCATGCGCCCCGAGTCCACGCGCCAAGGAGAAGCCGGCGACGGACGCCAGCCGTCGGCTTCCAGAACGAACGTCATCCCGGTCGCGCCCGGCTTTGCCTCAAAGCTCAGCGTTCGATCCGAAGAATGCAGCAGCAACGACTCAAAGCCCCCATCGACAGCTCGCCTGACCTCTCCGCTCAGCCCGGAAATTGCCAGCCCCCGGAATGAAATCTCCGCCTGTTCAAGCATCACGTGCGGCGCCTCCGCAGCAAACAGTCCGGGCAAGCCCGCCAAAGCCTCTGCAGGCAATGAAGCACCGTGCAGCACCGCTTGGCGGAAAACGCTGCGCGCCGAGATCAGCGCCGAAAATGACGGCAGCAGGCGGATTTCCGGAATCCGGATTTCCTCTTGTTCATTCAAGCGGCCGAATCGGACATTGCTGAGAAACAGGCCCGGCTTCGGATAAAAACTGACATGCATTTTCTCGACTTTGGCCGCTTGCCCGCTGAACTGGGTCAGTTTCGCCTCCACTTCGGGCAGATAGCTCGCGTAAGGAAACAGGCTCAGGGCAAGAACAGCGAGAGTCGCCACGCCCAGCGCGGCAAAAATCAGCCTGGCAGGCCAGGAAAGACTCGCACCGCGGCGGGCGATTGGCCTGACTGAAAAATCCCCGTCGCCCTGCCGCAGCCTTCCTGCGCCGAACAACGCCATCAAGCGGTGGCGCAAGGCGGATGGCTTGCCGTCCCCATTGCTCCCCGCCTTCCCGGCACCCGATGGCGATGGCGGCAACGGAGAGCCGAGCGCGGATTCTGCCGTTTCCTGCACGATCATCTCGCCCGCTTCCCCACGCCCCTCGTGTCCGACGATCGGCTCGATCAGCCCACCCTGCACCAGTTCGTGCAACGCGTTCTCGGTCATCGGCTGATCGCCGGTTCCGGCGCACAGATCGGCAACACTCGCTTCCCCGTTCACGAGGATCAGCACCGTCCGCGTGCTTCTCTGCTCGCCCCGTGTACGCTGGCGGATTGCCGCTTCACCGGCAGCCGTTTTCCTGTAGATCAGATTTGCTTCCATTTTTACCCGAAAAAGTTGACGAACCGCCCTGCAGAGTCTAGAATGCGCGCTTCGCTGTTCCTCGATAGCTCAGTTGGTAGAGCGCCGGACTGTTAATCCGTAGGTCCCTGGTTCGAGCCCAGGTCGAGGAGCCAAAGATTAAAGCAAAAAGCCCACTGCAAAAAGTGGGCTTTTTGCTTTTCCGGCCCGCTCCGTCCCACTATCGCTCGAGTGCTGCCCAACCGTTGCCAACCTAACGATCCACTTCATTTTCCGAAGCGGGCTCGGGGTCCATGCCGGCTTGCAGCAATTGCAAAAGCTGCGCCTCGTCAATCACCGCGACACCGAGCGTTTGCGCCTTCTCGAGCTTGCTGCCGGCTTCGGCGCCAGCGACAACAAAATCGGTCTTCTTCGACACCGAGCCGCTGACCTTGCCACCGGCCGCCTCGATCAATTCCTTGGCCTCTTCGCGGGTCAGCGCAGGCAGCGTCCCGGTCAGCACGAACACCTTGCCGGCCAGCGCGCTGGCCTCTGGCGCGACGCCCTCGCCTTCCGTCCACGTCACGCCGGCCGCACGCAACTGCTCGATGACCTCGATATTGTGCGGCTCGGCGAAGAACTGGCGCAGACACTGCGCGACGACCGGGCCAACATCGTTGACCTGCAGCAACTGCGCTTCGTCGGCCGCAAGCACGCGGGCTAGGCTGCCGAAGTGGCGCGCCAGATCCTTGGCGGTCGCTTCGCCGACGTTGCGGATACCGAGCGCGTAGATGAAGCGCGCCAAGGTCGTCTGCTTGCTGCGTTCGATCGCTGCGAGCAGATTGTTTGCCGATTTTTCGGCCATCCGTTCGAGGTTGACCAGCGCCAATAGGCCCAGACGGTAGAGATCGGCCGGCGTGCGCACGAGATGGGCGTCGACCAGCTGCTCGACGAGCTTGTCGCCGAGCCCTTCGATGTCCATCGCCCGCCGCGATGCGAAATGGATCAGCGCCTGCTTGCGCTGCGCCGGGCAGTAAAGGCCGCCGCTGCAGCGCGCCACCGACTCGTCCGCGGCGCGCACCACCTGCGAGGCGCACACCGGGCAGAGCCTCGGCATGATGAATTCGGGGGCCAGAATCGGGCGCTTTTCGGGCAGGACGCGAACGACTTCGGGAATCACGTCGCCGGCCCGCCGAACGATCACCGTGTCGCCGATGTGCACGTCCTTGCGCCGCACCTCGTCCTCGTTGTGCAAGGTCGCATTGGTCACCGTCACGCCGCCGACAAAAACCGGCGCCAGGCGCGCCACGGGCGTCAGCGCGCCGGTGCGCCCGACCTGGATATCGATCGCCAGCACTTCGGTAAGCGCCTCTTCCGCCGGAAACTTGTGCGCAATCGCAAAGCGCGGTGCCCGCGAGATGAAACCCAGCTGCTCCTGCGCGGCCAGATCGTTGACCTTGTAGACGACGCCGTCGATGTCGTAGGGCAGCGTTGCGCGCTTCGCGCCGATCCGTGCGTAATAGTCGAGCAGCCCGGCGACGCCGCGCACGCAGTCGCGCTCGGCAGCGACGGGAAACCCCCATTCGGCAAGCCGATCGAGCAGCGCAGAATGCGTTGCCGGCAACGCGGCGCCCTCGGCGACGCCGATGCCGTAGGCAAAAAAGCGCAAGGAACGGCTGGCGGTGATGCGCGAATCGAGCTGGCGCAGGCTGCCGGCTGCGGCATTGCGCGGATTGACGAATTCCTTTTCGCCCTTTTCACGCTGCCTGGCATTGAGGCGATCGAAATCGCTGCGCATCATCAGCACTTCGCCGCGCACTTCGAGCAACTGCGGAATGCGGCTGCCGCGCAGGCGCAGCGGAATCGTGTTGACGGTGCGTAGATTGGGCGTCACGTCCTCGCCCGTACTGCCGTCGCCGCGCGTGGCGCCACAACTCAGGACGCCGTTTTCGTAGGTCAGGCCGATGGCCAGCCCGTCGAATTTGGGCTCCGCCGCATAGTCGATCCCGCCTTCGGCGGCCAGTCCCTCGCGGATGCGGCGATCGAAAGCCTCGACCTCGGTATCGGAAAATGCATTGTTGAGCGAAAGCATCGGCGTCCGGTGCGCAAGCGAACCGAATTGCGGCAAGGGCGCCGCGCCGACGCGCTGGGTCGGCGAATCGGTGCTGGCGAGTTCCGGGTGCTCGGCTTCGATCGCCTGCAGTTCGCGGAACAGCCGGTCGTATTCGGCATCCGGAATCAGCGGCGAATCGAGGACGTAATACTGGTGGTTGTGCCTTTCCAGCTCGGCCCGCAGCACGCACGCGCGTTCGGCGACACTCATGCGCGGCAATCCCGCCTCAGGCAAACAGACGCAAGGCCAATGGCCCGCCGGCCGGCAAACTGGATTCAGCCATCGTCATCTGGTACTGGGCAACCTGCCGGCGGATCGGTTCGAGCGCCACTTCCGAAAGCGGCCGGCGATTGTCGTCGACCAGCGAACCGTGCAGCGCCTCGGCAAAGCGTCGCGCCAGATCGATCATCTGGTTGAAGACCCGGTCGCCATGCGCGACGCGTGGCACATCGAGCAGGAAAGTCACGCCGTGCGTACTCATCGCCTTCATCGACTCGGCCGAAAAACCGGCATCCTCCTGGTTGATCAGGAGATACAGCACCTGGCCATCGTCGTCGCAGCGCACGAAGCGACCCTCGACATCGAGTGCCATGCCGGCCGCTTCGGCCAGCGCACGCAGCTTGGTTCCCGGGAAACTCTGCCCCTGGCTGATCACGTTGATGCCGATCTGGATATCGATTCCGGCACAGAACTGGTCGAGCTGCGCCGCGCTGTCGAGCGCTGGCTGGCGCGACGGCAAGTCGGCGACCGCCATCAGTTCATCGGCAAGGTCCTGCATGGCAATGTGAAAAACCGAAAGATCGCCGTCCCGCAGCGGGCCGCTGCGATCGACCAGCTGCAGGCCGACCCGGATGCGCCGATACTCGCTTTCGCCATCGTCGATGATCGGCTCCCACTCGTGCGAACGCTCGTTGTAACCGATCCAGTGGATGGGCTTGCGCACGTGCAGCAAGGCGTCGCGTTGCGAGCGAAGGATCTGGTATGCAGGGGCGGGTTCGATCGCTTCGAAGGCGACGACGTAATCGATGACCGGCGAAAGCAGATGGAACGGGGGAACATCGTCCCGGGGGAGCTCGCCGCCCCGTACCGGTGCTGACGAAGCCGGCAGCGTAACCGCTGCCGGAAACGCATCCGCAGCGGGGAAATCGTGTCTTGCCGGCAGCGCTTCAGCCGGCAAGGATTCCGCCAGCACGGCCGGTTCGTTCGATGGTTCGTTCGATACCGGGTCGGCGTACATCGACGGCTCGATACGCCCGGCAAGCGGGGCCAAATCGACGTTTGCTGTCACGGGAAGATCATCGTCCGGGAAAGGGTCGGCTTGCGCCGCCTGCGCCGAGGCGCCGAGCAAAACGTCGTCATGGGGCGTGCCGAGCACCTGCTCGGCCACCTTGCGATGCCGGTGCTCCTGCCATTTGTTGTAGGCCAGTACGCCAACGACCGCGGTCACGCCGAGGCCGATCAATCCCATCTGCAGTTCAGTCATTTCCATTCCTAAACGATCTGCTCGCGCATGCGCAGAGCCTCTTCCATATCGACTTCGACGATGCGCGAGACGCCGGATTCCTGCATGGTCACACCGACGAGCTGTTGCGCCATTTCCATGGCAATCTTGTTGTGGCTGATAAACAGAAACTGTGTGTTGTTCGACATCCGTTGAACCATAGCGCAGAAACGCTCGGTATTGGTATCGTCGAGCGGCGCATCGACCTCGTCAAGCAGGCAAAAAGGCGCTGGATTGAGCTGGAACATCGAAAAGACCAGCGCAATCGCCGTCAGCGCCTTCTCGCCGCCCGAGAGCAGGTGGATCGTCGAATTCTTCTTGCCGGGCGGCTGCGCCATGACCTGCACGCCGGCATCGAGGATCTCGTCGCCGGTCATGATCAGGCGGGCCTCGCCGCCGCCGAAGAGAATCGGGAAAAGCTCGCCGAAACTGCGATTGACCGAATCGTAGGTGGCCTGCAGCAAGTCGCGCGTCTCGCGGTCGATGCGGCGGATCGCATTTTCCAGCGTTTCCATCGCCTGCGTCAGGTCTTCCGACTGCGCATCGAGGTAACCCTTGCGTTCGCGCGCCGACTCAAGCTCATCGAGCGCCGCGAGGTTCACCGCCCCCAGCGCCTCGATCGAGCGCTGCAGCGCGGAAATGCCGCTTTGCAGCGGGCCGACGCGCGCGCCGGCTAGCTCGCCGGCCAGCGCCTGCTCGTCGGCCTGCACTTCGGCCAGCTGCAAGGCGAGCTGGTCGAAATTGAGGCTGGCCGCCTGCGCCTTGAGGCGCAAGTCGCCGATCAGCTCGCGCGCCGGATTGAGGCTCTGTTCAAGCTTCAGGCGCTGTTCCTCGAGCCCGCGCAGCGCGTTGGTCGCCGCTTCCAGCGCGTCGCGCGCCGCCGCCAGTGAGCGTTCGCGGGCAACCCGCTGATCGAGGCTTTCCTGCAGTTTCGGTTCGAGATCCTCGGCCTGCATCGCATCGGCGGTGTCAGTGCAGCGCACCAGCTCTTCAACGACCCGTTCGAGCTGCTTGCGCGCAAGTTCGCGGGTGCTCGAAATTTCCTCGAGCTTGCTACGGCACTCGCGCTGCGAGAACTGCGCCTCGCGCAACTCGCGCTCAATGCCGTTCAGCTGCTCGCGCTCGTCGCGCAGCGCCCGCTCGGTCTGTTCGAAATGCGCCCGCGCGCCGGCCATCACGCCCTGCAGCTGCATCAGCTGCTCGCGCTGCACTTCGATCGCCTCGTCGGCGATGAACAGACGCTCGCTTTCGCCCTCTTCCTCGGCGGCCATTTCGGCCAGACTGTCGTCGATCTGCGCCTGCCGCTCGCGAAAACGATCGAGCGCCTGCGCCAGCTTGAGCGTTTCGACCTGGATGGCGTGCGCGCGGCCCTGCAGGTCTTCGAGCTGCTTGCGCGTTTCCTGCAGCGCGTTCTGGGCATCGAGCATGCGCGCTTCGACGTCGGCGAGCCGGGCCTGCGCCTGTTCGACGACTTCCTCGCGCGCCTCGATCAGCCCGCAGAGTTCCTCGATCTCGCGCTGCCGTTCGAGCAGGCCGTGCTCGCCGGCGTCCGGCGCGAACAGCGTGACGCTCTGCCGGCTGACGATGTCGCCGCCCGGCGTGACGCAGCAGGCGGAGGGCGAGAGTCCGGCGCGCCGCGCCAGCGCGTCGGACAGGCTGGGCGCGATCAGCACGTCGCCGAGCCAGTCGGCGAGGACGGCAGCCAGCTGCGGATCGGCGCAATGAATCCGCGCCAGCAGGCAATCCGCTGCAGGGTTCGCCGCCAGCGCACCGGCGAGCGGCAGCAAGAGCGTCAGTTTCTTGCCTGGCCGGTCCTTGCTCCAGGCCGGATCGGCGGCGTCGGCGGTGAGCGCGCCAAGGCGTTCGCGCAACAGGGCTTCGACGGCATTTTCCCAGCCGGCTTCGACGTGCAGCGACTTCCAGAGCGGCTGCCGATGATCGAGGCCGTGCCGGCGCAACCAGTCGCCGAGCTTGCCGCTGTCCTGGACGCGCTGCTGCAGTTGCTCCAGCGCGACACGCCGGGCGTGCGCTTCGGCACGCTCCTTTTGCGCGTGCTGGACTTCGGCCAGCACGGCGCGCCGCTGCTGTTCGAACTGCGGCAGTTCCTGCTGCCGGGCGCTCTGCGCTTCCTGCGCATCGACGATGCGCTCGCGCAGCGTGGCGAGTTCTTCCTGCTTGAATTCGAATTCGGCGTTATCGGGAACCGGCAGCGCCTCGCGTTCCTGCGCCAGCCGTTCGCGCCGTCCGGCGATGATCTGCAGCGAACGCTGGGCATGGCCGCGATTGGCTTGTTCGACCTGCAGCCGCTGTTCGGCCTGGGCGATCCCGGCGCGCTGGGCATTGACCGCTTCCTGCGCCCGGGCATGGGCATCCTCGGCGAGCGGCAAGCGTTCATGCTGCGCTTCAAGACGCATTTCGCTCTGCTCGACGCGTTCGTCGGCAAGGTTCAGCAGTTCCTGCCAGCGCAGGTCGTCGGCCGCGAGCTTTTCGGCCTGCGCCTGCCAGTGCGTCCGGTCGTCGGTCAGCTGGGCAAGGCGGGTTTCGTATTCGCGCTGCGATTCGCGGCGATGGCGGATCTCGGCTTCGAGCCGGGCCACCTCGGCGTTGGCGGTAAAGAGATCGCTCTGCGCGCCGTGCAGGCCGTCGCTGGCGGCGAAGTGGCCTTCACGCGCCTCTTCGAGACGGGCTTCGGTTTCGCGCAAGGCGGCCATCTGCGCTTCGTGATCGATCGCCGCCTGCTGGACTTGGCGCTCCAGGCGCTCGCGTTCGGCCTGCGCGTCGTTGCGGCGAAGCAGCCAGAGCAGCTGCTGCTTGCGCGTCAGCTCGTTGTTGTACTCGCGGTACTGGCGTGCGACGGTGGCCTGCGCTTCGAGCCGCTCCATCTGCGAAGCGAGTTCGACGCAGATATCCTCGACGCGGGTCAGATTGTCGCGCGTGTCGGCGATCCGGTTGCCGGTTTCCTTGCGCCGTTCCTTGTACTTGGTGACGCCGGCCGCTTCTTCGAGGAAAACCCGCAACTCGTCGGGCTTGGCCTCGATGATGCGCGAAATCGTCCCCTGTCCGATGATCGCGTAGGCGCGCGGACCGAGGCCGGTGCCGAGGAAGAGGTCGGTGATGTCCTTGCGCCGTACGTGCAGGTTGTTGATGTAGTACTCGGACTGGCCGGCGCGCGTCAACAGGCGCTTGACCGACAGCTCGGCGTACTGCGACCACTGGCCGGCGATGCGGCCCAGCGAATTGTCGAAAACCAGCTCGACCGCCGCTCGCGAGACCGGCTTGCGCGTTCCCGAACCGTTGAAGATCACGTCCTGCATCGACTCGCCGCGCAGTTCGGAGGCTTTCGATTCGCCCAGCACCCAGCGCACGGCATCCATCACGTTGGATTTGCCGCAGCCGTTCGGGCCGACCACGCCAACGAGTTGCCCGGGCAGGGCAATTGTCGTCGGATCGACAAAGGATTTGAATCCGGCGAGTTTGAGCTTGGTCAGACGCATGAAGTTGAATTGTCGCGGTTTTTCGCGCCTGGAAACGGCCGCATCGTCCCCTGCTGGCCTTGTATGACGCCGCACTGGTCAAATTGGGCGCTTATAATAGCATTTTGCCTGCCCGATCCGGATTGCCAATGACCACCCAGCCCGCCAAAACCCTCGAAACTTTTCCCAACCCGGCGCCGCAGCGCGATTTCCACATCCACATGGAAATTCCCGAATTCACCTGCCTGTGCCCGAAAACCGGCCAGCCCGACTTCGCGACGCTGATTCTCGACTACATCCCGGAAGAGACCTGCGTCGAGCTGAAAAGCCTCAAGCTCTACATGTGGTCGTTCCGCGACGAAGGCTGCTTCCACGAAGCGGTGACCAACCGCATTCTCGACGACCTGGTCGCGGCCACGACGCCGCGCTACATGAAGCTGACCGCCAAGTTCTACGTACGCGGCGGCATTTTCACCAACGTCGTTGCCGAACACCGCAAACAAGGCTGGGCGCCCCAACCCAAGGTCGAACTCGCCGAGTTCGACACCCAATCCAACACACGAGGCTGAACCAATGACCGTCCAGGCACAACTTGCTGATAACCAGCTCGACCGTCTCGAAACCCTGCTCGACGACCCGGCACTGCCGGAAGCCATGCGCCTTGACGAAATCCAGGGCTTTCTTTGCGCAGCGCTCTCGGGCCCGCAGGCGATCGCCGAAGAAGACTGGCTGGCCGAAGCCCTCGGCGGCGACGAAGTGCTCGAAACCGAAGCCGGTCGCGAAGCAGCCGACCTGCTGCGCAAATTCGCCGCCGTGCTCGAAGACGAACTGGCGCGCGGCGAGCCGCCCGTACTGCTGCTCTACGGCAAGGACGACCAGGAAGACGGACCGAGCGACTACGTGCCGTGGTGCCAGGCTTATCTGCACGGCGTCGATGCGGCCGAAGACGACTGGTTCGAATACCTCGGCGAAGAGGACGGCAAGGAAGACAGCGAGGAAATCACCTACCTCGACGAGCGCCTTTTCCCGCTGATGCTGCTCACCGGCGAAGCCGAAGCCGCCGCCCGCGAACACGGCGAGGAATGGCCCGAAGGCGAGGAACGCGCGCAGATGGAAAACGACTGCGAGGAAGAACTGCCGCAGGCGATCGCCGACATCTACCGCTTCTGGGCCGCCAAGCGCGGCACCAAGACGATCCGCCGCGACGACCCGAAAGTCGGCCGCAACGACCCCTGCCCCTGCGGCAGCGGCAAGAAGTTCAAGCAGTGCTGCGGCGTGAGCTGAAGCGCCAGTACTGATCGGCCGTCAAACGGCGATCAGCGAAGACCTGCCCGGACCGCCCGCGTAACGCGCGGCGGTCCGGGCATTTTTTTGAAGATGCCCGTATTCATTGGCCTGCAGGCCGATTGCTCGCCGAGCGCCCGGACGCCCGGCAAGGCGCGCTAACTTTCCATTCGCGCCGAGAACAGGCTGGCGGCGACGATCATCGTGCCGCCGGCCCACTCGCGCAATCCGGGCGCTTCGCCGGCGAGCAGCCACGAAGAGAGTGCGGCGAAACCGACTTCCGAGAGCATGATGACGATCGCCCGGTTGGCGGCAACGCGGGCCAGTCCGAACTGGACGATCAGGTTGGCGACCCCCAGCACGCTGCCGACGACGACGATCAGCAGCCACGCGGACGCTACGCTCGGCATCTGCAGGCGCCCGATGCCGGCCAGGAGCAACAGCAGCCCGAGCAGGACGACGCCGAAAAAGGCGGCCAGCGATTTGTGCTCGATCGTCACGTGCTGCGCGCGGCGCGACAGGACGTTGAACAGCGCGAAGGAAAAACCGGCGCCAAGACCGAACCAGTCGGCGTTGTCCTGCGGCACCGGCAAGCCGATCGCCGGGTGCCAGAGCATGGTCAGCGCGCCGGCCAGCGACAGCGCGACGACAAAGATGCCGAAGCGGTTCAGCCGCTCGCCGAGCAGGATGCGCGAAAGGATGACGGTCCACAGCGGCGCCAGGTAAAAAAGCAACAGGACGCGCATCACCTCGCCGTTCAGCGTAGCGAGGACGTAGCCGAGGTTGCAGCCGCCGGCGGCGAGCGCCAACCAGAACAGCGACCATGACGGAACGAAGCTGGCGAGCGAACGGCGGAAGAAGAGCAGGCCGAGAATCAGCGCAACGCCGTAGGTCGCCGTCGACGCGACGACCCCGTCGATGCCGGCGTCGCGCAGGGCGCGGTAGGGATACCAGATCAGCCCCCAGACCAGCGCGCCGGTGAGCAGCGCCGAAACGGCGATACCGCGCTCGTGCGGCCTGCCGCACGGATTCGCGCTGCCCTGTATTTCCTTTGCCCTTCCTTCCGCCACCAAGCGATGCCCCTTATAATCC
>JBAQRB010000075.1:0-3104 GCA_049295655.1 Rhodocyclaceae bacterium | reverse complement strand
TGCAATTACCTAATCACCCGCTGGGTGACGTGAAGAAAAAGATCAAAACCCTTGTTTTTCGCTGTCCCACGGGATTTGCTTCGCGGCATGTTCGCCGTGTCGCCGTGGGTTGGATTGATTTTTTCAGGATCGTTTATCGGAATTTCGCAGTGATTGCCACAAATGCTTAAAGTCCGCCACTTCGTACGCGCCATCAAGGCCAGGAATCCCAAGGCTTTCGACATCTGCCTGAGTCGCGGTGCGTTCGACGACAAGGATCTGCGCGAAGCGCTGGTACTCAGCGCATTTTCGGGATTCGACGCGGGCGTCGAAAAGCTGACTTCGCGGATCGATGACGATCTGGGCTTCCTGAGCGATACGCTCGATCGCGCCTTCGATATCGCATCGGTCAAGGGGCACGCCGGGCCGCAGGCGATCCTCGAGCTGGCCGGCGTCGATCCGTCGCATGAGCAGGATTTCCCCCTGTACCTGTCGGCCGTCAACAACCAGGCCACGTCAGCGGCGTACCTGGTGCTGCACGGGGCCGACGACGGCAATCTCGAATACGCGATGAAGTCGGCGTTCCGGCGCGGGCACCGCCAATTGGCGACCAACTGCATGTTTCTCAAGCAGAACATGGCGACGCCGGATGCCGCGTTGCGCTGGGCGGTCAAACGCAATCACCTGGTGTTCGCCGAAGCGGCGATTCAGGCGGGGGCCAATCCCAATCTCGATGGCGGCATCCTGTTGATCGAAACCACGCAGGACGCCAAGCTGCAGATGCTGCTGCTGCTGGTCAAACACGGCGGCGACGTCCTGGCCGGCGGCGCCGCTGCGTTTTTCGACGCAGTCAAGCGCTGCAAGGACGCCGCCACCTACCAGGTCGCCAAGGCGCTGTACGATACGACACGACTGCGCGACATCCTCGTTCCGGAGCCGGTGCCCGATGGGCCGGAGCCGCAATTCCGGATGCCCGGCTACGTGCACTTCGGACACTTTTCCGTTTAAGCGGCCTGCCGGCGCCCACTGCGGCGATTCGTCCTTGCTTCATTCCCGAGCAGTATCCAGACGCCCGTCGTCCCGGTCGGCGGGCCTTGGCGTCCGCTTGCCGGGTCGATGCCGGAATTCCTGGAACCAATCCTTGAAACCAATCGCCGCTCGGCGGTTCCAATTTGCAGTTGGGGCGTTGCGCCGTTGTGCCGTCTACGGTTCGCCGCCTGCCTCTTTTTCGCTTCGGGAGGATGTATGGCTGATGAAAAAATTCTTTTTCCGGAAACACTGCTTTCCGACGACGAAATCCGGCAGCGCAAAGCCTTTCTCGAGTTCACCGACGACGACGTTGCCGCGCTGGCCGGGGTGAACGAGTTTGCCGAGCGCTACGCCGACTCGGTGATCGACGTCTTCTATCGACATCTGCTGTCGTTCGAGGAGACGCGGGCCTTCTTCACCGATCCCGACGTGCTGGCGCATGTCCGGAACATGCAGAAGGCGTATTTCAAGCGCCTGACTGAGGGGGAGTACGATCAGGACTACGTCGCCAACCGCGTCAAGATCGGCGCCATCCACGAGCGCATCGGTCTGCCGGTCAAATCGTACTTGGGAATGTACTGCTTCTACCTGCGGTCGGTTTTCGAGCGCCTGCGGGTCGAGTACAAGGACACGCCGGAACGGGCGGCCACGGTTTTCGGTTCGCTGATGAAGCTCACCTTCTTCGACATCGGGCTGGCGATCGATACCTTCATCGAGTCGCGCGAACGAACGATCCAGGGCCAGCAGGAGGCGATCCGCGAACTGTCGACGCCGGTGCTCCTGCTGCGGCCGGGCTTGCTGCTGCTGCCGATCATCGGCCTGATCGATACCCGGCGCGCCCGGCAGTTGACCGAGCAGTTGCTGCATTCGGTGCGCTCGAACCGTGCCAAAGTGGTCGTCATCGACGTCACCGGCGTGCCTTCGGTCGATACCAAGGTGGCCAACCATCTGGTGCAGACGGTCGAGGCGGCACGGCTGATGGGCGCGGTGTCGATCGTCACCGGGATTGCCCCCGACATCGCGCAGACGATGGTCCGGCTCGGGATCGATCTGATGCGCATCCGGACCGTCGGCGACCTGCAAAGCGGCATTGAGGAGGCCGAGCGCCTGCTCGGCTACACGGTGGTGCGGAGCGCCGTTGCAGAAAATCCGGATGCGAAGGATGGCGCATGAACCGGTCGCGCGCACCGATCCTGAAACTCGGCAGCACGCTGATCGCGTCGGTTCAGGAAGCGCTGGTCGACGCCGATCTGGTCGGGCTGCGTGACGAGTTGGTGGCTGAGGTCAAGGCCTACCGGGCGACCGGCGTCATCATCGACGTGACGGTCCTCGACGTGCTCGATTCGTTCGCCGCGCGCACGCTGCGCAACATCGCCCAGATGACGCAGCTGATCGGTGCCCGGACGGTCATCGTCGGGATCCAGCCGGACGTGGCGTTCTCGATGGTGCAGCTGGGCCTGACGCTGCAGGGGACCGAGACGGCGCTCGATCTCGAAGAAGGCCTGGCCCTGCTCGATCTCAAGTTCGGTCGTACGCGTCATGCCCAATGAGTTGTGCGTGCCGATCCTTTCCGAGGCCGATCTCGTCACGGCGCGGCTGCGCGGGCGCGAGATCGCCTCGATTTTGCGCTTTTCCTCGAGCGAGCTGACGCTGATTGCGACCGCCATTTCCGAAGTGACGCGCAACATCCTGAGCTACGCCGGAAGCGGCGAACTCCGGCTGCGCCTGGTGCAGCAGGGGCAGAAGCGGGGGGTGGTGATCGTCGCGCACGACAGCGGGCCCGGCATCGCCGACCTCGCGTCCGCCATGCGGGACGGTTACAGCACCTCCGGCAGCCTGGGCCTCGGGCTGCCCGGCTCGAGAAGGCTGATGGACGAGTTCGAGATTGCCTCCGAAGTCGGCAAGGGAACGACGGTGATGATGACCAAATGGAAGATCTAGCGATGATCGATTCCGCTGCCCATTGCTCTGCCGCCTATCAATACGCCGTCGCCAGCCGGGCGCTGGGCGGCGAACGGCATTCCGGCGACGCCGCGCTGGTGCAGGCCACCGCCGGCGGCGCCCTCGTCGCCGTGATCGACGGCCTGGGGCATGGC
>JBAQRB010000074.1:0-6209 GCA_049295655.1 Rhodocyclaceae bacterium | reverse complement strand
CCGCCGGCTTGATGCCGGCGGCGAGCAGCGCGCTCGGGTCGCCGTCGACGCGTGCCGGAACGGCGACCGGTGTTCCGGTCTGCCAGCCGTGTTGCTGCAGGAAGCGGGCAACACTGCCAATCGCGTCGGTGATGCTATTGCGCAGGTCGATGCGGTCATCGCCGTCAAAGTCTACGGCGTAGCGGCGCTGGCTGCTCGGCATGAACTGCGGAACGCCGATGGCGCCGGCGTAAGAACCCTTGATGTCGAGCGGGCTGACGCCATTTTCGCGCGCCAGCAGCAGAAATTGCTCAAGCTCGCTGCGAAAGAAGGCGGCGCGTGGCGGGTAGTGAAACGCCAGTGAGGCGAGTGCCTCGAAGACGCTGAATTTCCCCATGTTGCGTCCGTATTCGGTTTCGACGCCGATGATCGCGACGATTACTTCGGCGGGAACGCCATAGATCACTTCGGCGCGTTGCAGCGTCGCCTCGTTTTCCTGCCAGAAGCGTTGTCCGCCTTCGTTGCGCCGGACATTGACGAAACGCTCGCGATAACGCTGCCACGAGCGCTGTTGCTCGGGAACCGCCGCCGGCCGGATGGCGCGTAACACGGCGGCGTTCGGCTGGATGCTGGCGAAGTGGCGGGCCAGATGCGTCACGTCGAAGCCGTGCTGTTCGTGCATGGCGCTGATGAATTCCTTGACCTCCGCCTGATCGCCGAAGCGCGGCCCTTTTTCGGCGTGGCTGCTGAACGATGTCAACGCGGCAAGCAGTCCGAGCAGCGAGGTGGCGAGTATTTTCTTCATGCTTCTCTTCAAACTTTCTTTCTCCATGGTCGTCGCAGTTGCTGCGAGCATTGCCGCAGCAGGTGCAGGCAGGTTGCGTCGCCCCGGCCGTAGCGCAGGTCGGCGTAATGTCCTGCCGCCGCCTTGGTCAAATCACCCAGTTCTGGCCGTTCGCGTGCGACGCGTGCGGCAAAGTCGGACGGGCCTTCCCACTCGGCGCGACGAATGCCGTGCGCTACGATTCGCTGGCAGTAACGCTGCCAGGCGCGCTGGGCCGGATCGAGTGCCTGGCGCTGATAAAGTGCCCGCCAGGCAATGAGCAGCAGCGTCGTAGCGAACAACAGCACGAGCATCACGGTCATGCTGCGCCAGTCCGGGTTGTCGAAGCCGAGTCGTGACAGCAGTTCGCGCTGCCGCTGCGGATTGTAACCGAGCACCCACTGGTTCCAGGCATTGTTCGCAGCCTCCCAGCGGTTGCGCATTTGGCGCAGCCAGTCGGCGTCGATCCGGCTGAGCATCGGCAGCGTTTCGCCGGCGGCCAGTGCGGCGCCGATTCCCCGCTCGATTCGTGAAGGGGCAACGGCCGCGGTCGGGTCGACGCGCCGCCAGCCTTGCCCGGCAAGCCAGATTTCTGCCCAGGCGTGGGCGTCGGATTGACGTACGGTGAGAAAACCGTCGACCGGATTCAACTCACCGCCCTGATAACCGGTCACGACGCGTGCCGGCACGCCGGCGGCACGCATCAGGAAAACAAAGGCCGAGGCGTAGTGCTCGCAAAAACCGCTACGCGTGCCGAACAGGAAATCGTCCAGCGCATCCTGCGCGAGCAGCGGGGGGCGCAGGGTATAGAAGAACGCCTCGTTGCGGAAGAGGGACAGTGCGGCGTTGCCGACCTGTTCGGGTGTGTTGAATTTCTCCCGCCATTCGGCGGCCAGCGCACGGGCACGCGGATTGCCGGCTGGCGGCAGTTGCAGTGCCTGCTGCAGCATCGCCGGCGACTCGCTGCGGTTAACGTGGAAATCGACTGTCGAGCTGAAGGTAAAGCGCGCCCGCTCGCGTACCGGTTCTCTGGCCAGAGTTTCCAGCGTCGGCGCCATGCTGCTGTCGGCGGGCAGGTGCGTCGGCAGGTCAAGCGGCAGCAGCCAGCGCTGGTTGTGCGCTTCAAGCGTGCTGGTGTAAGTGTAGATTCTTTCGCCAGGGTCGATGGCCGGGCGGCTTGGCGGGCTGCCGGCCGGAGCGGGGCTGCTGCGCCAGGTCTGCCCGTCGTATTCGGTGAATACCGGGCCGCGCCAGTAGAGATTCTCCTGCGCCGGGATGCTGCCGGAGAAGGTCGTTCGGAAAGCGATGGTGCCCGACTGGATCAGCCTGCTCAGCGATCCGGGCGTCATCGTGTCGGAAAGGCCGCTCAGCCCGGCGTGGGCGTCCTGCGGCAGTCCCCAGAGCGGGCCGGGGATACGCGGAAAGAGCAGGTAGAGAATCAGCATGAAGGGCATGGCCTGGGCCATGAGCAGCCCGGCATAGCGGGCGATGCGGACGATCGGTTGGGCGCCGCCATGCAGGCGGATCAAGGTGGCGGTGAGCAGGCTGGTGGTGGCCAGGAGCCAGAGTCCGGTCGGGATGCCCTGCGAGTAGAAATAATGGGTCAGCAGCAGGAAATAACCGAGCATGACCACGACCAGCGCATCGCGCCGGGTTTTCATCTCCATGGGCTTGAGGGCCATGAAGAGAAACAGCAGGGCGACGCCGGCGTCCCTGCCGAACAGGGTGTTGAACTGCCAGCCGATGCCGCCAACGCCAGCGGCAACCAAGAGCGCGAGTGGCCAGCGCTTCGGGAGCGGGCGCCGGCTGTGCCAAAGCCAGGCGCGCCACGCGAGGAGCAGGCAGACGAGCAAGGATAGCCACAGCGGGAGGTGTTCGACGTGCGGGCCGGCACTGGCCAGCGCGCAAACGAGCAGCCAGGGCGCTGCGTCGCGATCAAGCGGCAGACCGCCGCCTGTCGCCTCAGTTGTCCGCTTGACCATGCAGCGCCAGTGCTTCGAGACAGGCGTCGTGGTGTGCGCGGCCTTGTGCCGGTTGAAGCGTGCGCCCGGGCAGGCGCAATCCGTAGCGCAGCTGCTGCCGATCGGCGGCCAGCACCCAGCCGGTGAGTATGGACAGGCGTTTCTCGGTGCCGCTGTCGGCAGGAGCGAGTGACCAGTCGAGCCAGAGTTCTTCCTGCGCACCCCCGGCGAATTGCTTGATCAGCAGCGGACGGTCGGCAATGTCGCGGGCGGCTGCTTTCCATGCGATATGCCGGGTCGGGTCGCTCGGCTGGCGCACGCGTAATCCGGCAAAGTCTTCCTGCCCGCTGTCGCCTTGCCGGTGACCGGATTGCCAGCTCGGGGCGGCGGGGAGCGGGGTGTCGAGTGGTTGCGGATAGACGAGGCAGGATAGCCGCGGATGCGGGTAACTCCAGGCGCGAAAGAGGCCGAGCGGATAGCGGGTCGATAACGTGACGGGGCCTGGGTTGAGGCGGCCGCGCTTGGGTGCCGGGCAGGGGATGGACACGCTGCTCAGTCCGTTGGCCGGCACATCGACCGTGCTCCCAGGCTGTTTGCCGAAAGCGAAGTCCAGCGCGCAGCGGGTCTGCTTGCGCGTGTTCTGGAGGTGCAGCTGAAAGCAGGCGATCTCGCCGGCAAATACCGGTTCGGCGCGTCCTGGTGTCAGCCGCAGGCCGATGAGGTTGCGGAAGGTATGGATCATGGCGACGATGCCCAGTCCGGCGAGCAGGAAGACGAGCGCATGGCCGAGCCCGAGATTGTAGTTGATGGCGCCGATCAGCATGACGGCGAGCAGCAGCGCAAACAACAGGCCCGCGCCGGTCGGGAGGATAAAAATCCTGCGCCGGGTGAGGATGATCGGCAGACGCTCGTCGCGCGCGATTCGAAACAGCCGTTGCCAGAATCGTTGTTGCAGACGCATCAGGGGAGAGGAATGGTGTGGATCAATGCGGTGATGTCGTCAGGGCGGGGAGTGTGGCCACTCCGGGCGAGACGCAGCCGGTGGCAGGCGACTCCCGGCAGTACGGCCTGTACGTCTTCGGGCAGGACCGTCTGGCGTCCGTCGACAAACGCCCAGGCACGTGCGACGGCGAGCAATGCGAGGGCGGCGCGCGGGCTGAGGCCGTGCATGAAATCGGGGCTGTTGCGCGTCGCTTCGATCAGCAGCTGGACGTAGTCGAGCAGTGCCGGAGAGACGTAAACTGCGGACGCCTCTTTTTGCAGCGCCAGGAGTTGCCCGGCGCTAAGGCATGCAGCAAGCGTTTGCAGTCGGTCGCTTCGGCCGCCGCCTTCGAGCAAGGTTCGCTCGGCATTCCGGTCCGGGTAGCCTAGTTCGACGCGCAGCAGGAAGCGATCGAGTTGGGACTCGGGGAGCGGAAAGGTTCCGATCTGATGCGAAGGGTTCTGCGTTGCGATGACAAAAAAAGGATCGGGCAACGAGCGCGTCTCGCCTTCGCTGGTGACCTGACGTTCTTCCATTGCTTCGAGCAGCGCACTCTGCGTCTTCGGCGTCGCCCGATTGATTTCGTCGGCCAGAACGACTTGTGAAAAAATCGGCCCGGGAAGAAATCTGAATTCGCTCTTGTCGCGGTCGAACAGGGACACGCCGATGATATCGGCCGGCAGCATGTCGCTGGTGAACTGGATGCGCGAGAATTGAAGACCGAGCAATCGGGCGAGCGTATGCGCCAGTGTCGTTTTGCCGACGCCGGGCAGATCTTCGATCAGCAGGTGACCACGCGCCAGCAGGCACGACAGGGCGAGGCGGATTTGCCGATCCTTGCCGAGAACGACCTGATTGGCGGCGACGAGCAGGTCGGCGACCGGTGAGTCCGTGTTTGAAGATGGCATGGCTTGTCGTAGAGGCGCGAATGGGATGATAATAAAGTAAAAGCAGACCAACGGCGTTGTACGCCGATTTCAGCGTTAGCAGCCGTCCCCAGCACGGTAGAGAGGCAAGCGTGACCAGTACCGCATTCATTACCCACCGAGATTGCCATTTGCATGACATGGGGTCCTTCCATCCGGAATCTCCGGCACGCTTGTCCACGATCAGCGATCACATGATCGCGCAGGGGCTGGATCCCTATTTTGTTTACTACGATGCACCGCTGGCAACGTTCGAGCAGTTGATGCGCGTGCATCCGGCGTCGCACCTTGAGCGTCTGAAGCGCAGTTCGCCTGAACTCGGGATTGTCCATCTTGACCCGGATACGGCAATGAATCCGCACACGTGGCAGGCAGCCTTGCGTTCAGCCGGTGCGGGGGTTCTGGCAGTCGATCTGGTGATGGCCGGCGAGGTGCAGAATGCCTTTTGTGCCATCCGGCCGCCTGGGCACCATTGCGAGCGGGCCAATGCCATGGGTTTTTGTTTCTTCAACAATATCGCCGTCGCAGCGGCACATGCGCTCGGTGCGCACAAGCTGTCACGCGTGGCAATCATCGATTTTGACGTCCATCATGGCAATGGCACCGAGGATTGCTTCAAGGGCAACGAGCAGGTCTTGATGGCCAGTATTTTCCAGCATCCGTTTTATCCCTACAGCGGTGCCGAAAATCCGGCGTCGAACATGCTCAACGTACCGCTCGCCGCGGGCACGGACGGCGAAGAGTTCCGCATGGTGGTCAACGACGTCTGGTTGCCGCGGCTGCGTGCCTTCAAGCCGGAAATGATCCTGATTTCGGCAGGCTTCGATGCCCATTATGAGGACGATATGGGCAACCTGAAGCTGGTCGAGAAGGACTATGCCTGGGTGACCACTCAACTCAAGCAGGTTGCCGACGAGTTTGCGCAGGGGCGTATCGTTTCCATGCTTGAAGGCGGCTACTCCCTGTCGGCGCTGGCCCGCAGTGTCGCTGCACACATCCGGGTACTGGCGGATATCTGATTGCCGATTCGCCGGTTTTGAAGACGCTGCCGCAGGGCAGCGTTTTTCATAGGCAGTCGGCGCCCCTTCGGTTAGAATTCCTTGGTTAATTTACTCGCGCGCTCATGAACATGATTACTGGATCGATTGTTGCAATTGTCACCCCGATGCACGAAGACGGAAGCCTTGATCTCGATGGCTTGCGGAGTCTGGTCGATTTTCACGTGCAGGAAGGTACCGACGGGATTGTCATCGTCGGGACGACGGGCGAGTCGCCGACCGTCAATGTCGACGAGCACTGCGAACTGATTCGCACCACCGTCGATCAGGCGGCTGGCCGTATCCCGGTGATTGCCGGCACGGGCGCGAATTCGACGGCGGAAGCCATCGAGTTGACGCATTTCGCCAAGCAGGCGGGTGCCGATGCCGCGCTGTCGGTCGTTCCCTACTACAACAAGCCGACGCAGGAAGGCCTGTATCGCCACTTCAAGGCGATTGCCGAAGCGGTCGATATGCCGGTCATTCTTTACAACGTGCCCG
>JBAQRB010000073.1:0-16358 GCA_049295655.1 Rhodocyclaceae bacterium | reverse complement strand
GCCTCGGGATAAAGCTGCAGCCAGCTCTGATAAAGCGCCGTCGCCAGACCGCCGGCCGAAATCAGGGCAATCAGCCCGCCCCAGACGCGGCGGGCGCCGAAGCCTGACGCACCGAACAGGGCCACGGCGGCAACGGCGAGATAGAGCACGCGCTGGAAGATGCACAGCGGACAGGGGTTGAGCCGCATGACCTCGCCGATCACCAGCCCGGCGCCGACCAGCGCGGCGGAAACGGCGGCGAGCACGGCAAAGCAGGCGGGGGCCGACAGCCGCTGTACAAACCCACAACAATTCGACCAGCGCATAGCGAAGCAGCCTTTCCAGATCAATCGGGCGATTCTAAGGCAATTGCGCAGGCCCGCCAAACCGCGCAAGGCTCGTCGAAAGCGTTTATTCCGCGCCGGCAACCCGCTATGATTGCGCAATGACAATACGCATCCTGCTGGTCGAGGACGATGAACGCCTCGCCGAACTCACTGCCGAATACCTGCGCAAGAACGATTTTGAAGTCGCCATCGAGTCCCGCGGCGACAACGCAGAAGCGCGCATCCTCAACGAACGCCCCGATCTCGTGATGCTCGACGTGATGCTGCCCGGCAAGGACGGCTTCGAAGTCTGCCGCAGCATTCGCCCGCACTACCACGGCGTGATCCTGATGCTCACCGCGCGCGACGAGGACTTCGACCAGATCCTCGGCCTTGGGCTTGGCGCCGACGACTACATCGCCAAACCGGTGCCGCCGCGCCTGCTGCTCGCCCGCATCAAGGCCCTGCTGCGCCGTGCGCCGGCCACCAGCGGATCGGCCGGCAGCGACGCCGATCGAGCCGAACTCGCCTTCGGCAGCTTCCGCATCAGCCAGGCCACGCGCAGCGCCCAGTTGGCGGGGACGATGATCGACCTGACCACCGCCGAGTTCGACCTACTGTGGCTGCTCGCCAGCCACGCCGGCAACATCCTGTCGCGCGACGATCTGCTGCAGCAGTTGCGCGGCATCGGCTTCGACGGACTCGACCGCTCGATCGACGCGCGCATTTCGCGGCTGCGCAGAAAGCTCGACGACGACCCGGAAAATCCGACCCGGATCAAGACCGTGCGCGGCAAGGGTTACCTGTTCAGCAAGCATGACTGGCAATAACAAGCTGCTCGCCATCCTCGGGCGCTACAAGCCGGCGCCGTGGCGCGGGCGTTACAGCCTGTCGCGTCTTTTCTTCAATTTCTACCTGCTGGTGATGGGCTCTTTCGTCGTCGTCGCCGTCTTCGCCGACTTCGTCATTTCGACCGCCGTCAAGGGAATCACCGACGACTACACCAGCCGCTTCATGCGCGGAACGATCGTCCTGATCGAGGACGAACTCTTCCGCAAACCACGCGCCGACTGGCCGAAAACGATCAAGGCGCTCGACGAAAAATTCGCCTACAAGCTGCGCATCATCGAGCGCTGGACGCTCAAGCTGCCGAAACGGCAAGCCGAAAAGCTCGACGCCGGCGAACTGGCGATCGATGCCGAAGGCGACGTGCTCTACCACCGGTTGAAGCAGTCTTCGCAGGTCCTGGTCGTCGGCCCGCTGTCGCCCGACAACAACCCGGAATACCAGCGCGGCATGCCGCTTGAACTGCGCATCCGCCTGCTGACCTGGAGCCTGATCGGCCTTTGCCTGGCGATCGCCGTCTGGTTCTGGGTGCGCCCGGTCTGGCGCGACCTCGAAGCCATGCGCCAGACGGCGCGCGCGTTGGGCGAAGGGCAGTTCGAAGCGCGGGCGCCGGCAGCGCGCAGCCGCGCCTTCGACCTGCTGGCCGAGACGTTGAACGGCATGGCCGAGCGCATCCAGCGCCTGATCGCGACACAAAAGGAACTCTCGAGCGCCATCTCGCACGAACTGCGCACACCGATCGCGCGCATGCGCTTCGCGCTCGAAATGCTCTCGGAAACGGACGACCGCGCCGAGCGCAAGCGCCTGTGGCTGATGATGGAGGCCGACCTCGACGAACTCGACAGCCTGATCGACTCGAGCCTGACCTACGCCCGTTTCGAGCGCGAGGCACCCGACCTGCACCTGACGCCCGTCGAACTGGCGCCCTGGCTGGAAGAGGAGGTGGAGGCCGTACGCATCCTCGGCCGCTCGCTCGAACTGAGCGTCGACAGTTCAGCGCTGCCGCCGGCGCTGCACGCCGAACTCGACCGGAAGAGCATGCCGTACGCCGTGAAGAACCTGCTGCGCAACGCGATCAAATACGCCAGGAAACGGATCGTGGTCAGCGCCGAAATCTGCGGCGAGCAGATCCTGCTGCACGTCGACGACGACGGCATCGGGATCCCGGAAGAGGAGCGCGAGCGGGTTTTCTCCGCTTTCACCCGCCTCGATCGCTCGCGCGACCGCGCGACCGGCGGCTACGGCCTCGGTCTGGCCATTGCCCGCCTCGTTCTCGAACAGCACGGCGGCAGCGCCAGCGCCGGCCCGTCGCCGCTCGGCGGTGCGCGCTTCACGCTGGCCTGGCCCCTGTTACAGTCGGTCACGAAAACCTGACGCAAGCACTGCAGACGCCCGCCAGCCATCCCTTTATCATCGCTGCACTGGATGACAAGACGATGGGAAAAAACGAAATGAATGAATCGGCACAAATCCGCGAGCGCTTTCTCGCCAATACCCGCGAACATTTCCTGATCGGCGGCGCCACGATCGGCAAGATGCAGCCCGCCGAACACCAGGGCGGCAAGTCGTGCTGCTGCGGCACGAGCGAACAGCAGCGCAGGCCATCCGGCCGTTGAGCAGCATGGCAGACAGCCCCACGAGCTTCCCGGTGGCCGAAGGTGTCGGCATCTTTGTCGGGATCGTTGCTTGGGATCTGCTTGCCGAAGGACGGATGGAAATCGTCAAGGCGCTGATCGTTGCCGCCCCCTGCTCGCTGGTCTGGTACGGCGCGCGCTGCTGGCTTGAGCGAAATCGCCGCAAGCAGCGCTGAATATTATTGGACACAACAGCCCCGCACACGTTGCGGGTTTTTTTCGTCTGCCGCCTCGGTCACAGACCGTCACGAAAATGCAGTACAGGTGCAACAGACAAGCAGTGATGGCAAACCTAGAATGGCCTTGTTGCTTCAGCGATTCCCCCCGCTGGCAATGTCTGACCCTCCCTGATACCCGTCGTCAAGATGGGTTTTGAATCCCGCACCGAGACCGGTGCGGGATTTTTTTCGTCCCGTGCCAGCCCTGAGCGCTCGCTCAGCTCGCGGGCGTATTGGCGTCCGCCGGCGCGGAAACAGGCTTGGAAGCGGGCGGGGAAGCTGGCGGAAAAACGGCCTCTCCGCCGACCAGGCGCACCTCGCGCTGCGGGAAGGGGATTTCGATCCGGTGATCGCGGAAAGCGCGCCAGATCGCCAGATTGATCTCGGAGCGCACCGCGCCGCTCCCTTCATGTGGATCGGCGATCCAGAAACCGAGCTCCAGATCGATTCCGCTCTCGGCAAACGCCTTGAGCAGGACCTTGGGCGGCGGATCGGCGAGCACCCGCGCCGCGCTAGCCGCCGCACCCTCCATCAAGCGCATGGCCAGCTCGAGATCGGTGCTGTAGGCGACCTGCACGGCAACGGCAATGCGTACCCGCGTATCGGTATAGGACTGGTTCTGGACGATGTTGGAGACCAGGTATTCATTGGGAATGATCACCTCGGTGCCGGCCAGCGTGCGCAACACGGTGTAGCGCGTCGTGATCTGCGTCACGACGCCGGAAGTGCTGGCATCGACGGCAACGACGTTGCCGATGCGGATCGAGCGGTCGAGCAGGATGATGAAACCGCTGACGTAATTGCTGGCGATTTTCTGCAGGCCGAAACCGAGCCCGACCGCGAGCGCGCCGCCGAACACCGACAGCGCCGTGATGTCGATGCCGACCAGCGACAGGCTGAAAAGCAGTGCGACCACCGACAGGATGGCCTTGGCCAGACGCGCGATCACCACGCGCACACTGGAATCGAGCTGCTCGCTCGCCAGCAGCCGGCTCTCGGCGAGGCCGGCCAGCCACAGCGCGATCAGCAGCGTGGAAAAAACGGTCACCACGCCGTTCAGGAGCATCCACAAGTCGAGCTTCTGCTTGCCGACGCGAAAGCTCACCTGCTCGAGCAGGTCGATCAGCGGGTCCGAGAAACCGGTGATGTAGAGCGCCAGACAGAGCCAGATGCTGATCGCCACGAAGCGCTCGGAAGTCGCCAGCCAGCCGCTCGGCGAAAAGGCGCGGCGCAGCACGTAGAGCGTCGCGCGCACCAGCGCCAGCGAGAGCAGCAGCGGCACCGCGAGTTCGAGCAGGCTGACCTGGCTCCACTTGCCGATTTTGAGCAGTTCGCGCAGCAGCAGCACGAGGAGCAGCGAGAACAGCGGAAAGACGAGACGCTTCAGGCTATCGACGCCAAAAGACTGCAGCGTGCCGCGGTCGGCCAGCGGATTGGCCTTGCTGTGCTGGCGCACGCGCCGCGACAGCCACCAGCCCAGCCCCAGGCTCAGGCAAAGGGCCAGCGCCTGCCAGAAGAAGTCCGGCTGCTGCGCATCGCGCCAGAGATTTTGCAGCAGCGCGAACAGCTGCCGCTCGTTCATTGACGTTCCATCACCGCCGCAAAAAAACCGTCGGTACGATGGCGGTGCGGCAGCAGGCGCAGGCGCTCGCCGCAATCGATCTCGATCTCCTGCTTGCGCAGCACGTCTTCGGCCGACAGCGCGACGAATTCGGGATGCTTTTCGAGGAAAGCGGCGACCACGGTTTCGTTTTCGGCGTCGAGCAGGCTGCACGTCGCATAGACGAGGCGCCCGCCCTTTTTCACCAGCGCAGAAGCCGCGTGCAGGATCGCCCCCTGCTTGAGCGTCAGCTCGGCGACCGCCTCGGGCGTTTGCCGCCATTTCAGGTCGGGGTTGCGGCGCAGCGTGCCGAGGCCCGAACACGGCGCATCGACCAGCACGCGGTCGAGCTTGCCGGCCAGGCGCTTGATCTTGATGTCGTTCTCGGACTCGATGCGCACCGGATGGACATTCGACAGCCCCGAGCGCGCGAGGCGCGGCTTCAACTTGGCCAAGCGCTTCTCGGCGACGTCGAAGGCGTAGAGCCGGCCCTGCGAGCGCATCATGGCACCGAGCAGCAAGGTCTTGCCGCCGGCGCCGGCGCAGAAGTCGGCGACCATCTCGCCGCGCTTGGGCTGCAGCAGGAAACCGAGCAGCTGGCTGCCCTCGTCCTGCACCTCGATGCGCCCGTCGATGAACAGCGGGTACTTGGAGAGCGCCGGCTTGCCGACCAGGCGGATGCCGTAGGGCGAATAGGGACAGGCCTCGGCCGCCAGGCCGTCGGCCTGCAGGCGCGCCAGCACGTCCTTGCGCTCGGCCTTCATCGGGTTGATGCGCAGATCAAGCGGCGCCGACTGGTTGAGCGCAGTCGCCAAGGCTTCGAGCTCGGCCGCGTCGAACTGCGTGGCGAGCGCGTCATAGAGCCAGTCCGGCAGATCGTGGCGCACGGCCGGCGGCAGCTCGTCGAGCTTGACGGCCTTGGCCTGCGCCAGCCATTTGCCTTCGGGCTCGTGCAGCACGACGTCGAGTTCGCGCCGGTTCAGCCCCTGGATGCAGGCCAGCGCGGCGAGCAGCAGGCGGCGCGACGTCACGTCGTCGCCGCAGCGCGCCGACAGCGAACGCTTGCGGCGCAGCACCGAAAAGACGGTCTCGGCGACGAAGCCGCGCTCGCTGTGGCCAAGCTCGCGGTTCTGGCGGAAATAGCGCGAAACGACCAGATCGGCGGGGAAGGTCGAGCGCAGCAGCTCGGAGAGCGCGGCTTCGGTATGGGCAAACAGGGCGGGGGTGAAGCGCATTATTCTTTACTCAGTCGGATTTCGGTGGCGACCTGGACGAAGCTGTCGCCATCGCGGTCAAGATGGCGGATTTTAACCGGTAGCAGCAAATAGTCGTAGGCCAACCACAGTTCGGTCGTGTTGTCGCCCGGTGCGCGCAGGTGCAGCGTGCGCAACTTGCCGGCCGGAATCTCGATCTCCTCGTCGCCGAGCGACTCGATGCGATAGGTCTCGTATTTCTTGCCGGTGGCGATCGGCAGGGTGTTGTCCGCCGCCGGGTGCGGCAAAAAACCCAGCTGGTAGTGGAACGAAAGCAGGTCCTGCGCGCCGTGGCTCAGGGCTTGCGCCGCCGAGTCGGCAATGCGCACGGTCATCTGCGTCCAGTCGAAAACGGCTTTCTCGCGGGTTTCCCGGCCATCGCGCCGGATCGAGAAAGATTCGGGCTGCAGGCCTTCGGCGGTCAGGCGGCCACGACTCTCGAGCTCGATGCGCAGCGGTTTGAAGAGCGCCGCGAGGCCGCTGGTTTCGGTCAGCGCAGTGATCCGGTAGGCGCCATCGACGACCTCCCAGTCGTGCGTCGACACGCCGACGGCAAAGCCCTGATCGCCGCGATCGACGCGGTAGCGGATCATTCCGCGCGCCGGCAGGCGCGATTCGGGCGCTGCGGCCTCGATGGGCGGCGCTTCGGGCGATTCGGCAGTGGCTTCGGCCGTTGACTCGACGGCGGCTTCCTCGGGCGCTGGAGAGTCCGGCAGCGTGGCTGCGCTCGCCTGCGGCACGGGCGGAGAGGGCAGCAGCGGCGACGGCTTCGGCCGGGCCGGCGGTTTCGCGGGCGGCTTTGCCGCTGCGGACGGCGCCGATTTGGGCCGCGGAGGGGGCTGCAGTTCGGCAACCAGCGGCGGCGGCGCGGGGGTCGTCGACAACTCGACGTCGGTGCCGAACAAGGCCAGCGCATGCACGCCGAGCGACGCCGCAAAGGCGAAAATCAGGGCGAAGGGCATGGCGCGCCGGGCGCGGCTAGCCCGCCCGCGGCGAGATCAGGCTGGCCGTCGCATCCTGCGCGGCAGCGAGCTGCACCCGCCCATCGACGAGGCGCAGCCGGCCTTCGGCAAACCAGCGCACGGCGAGCGGATAGACCTGATGCTCCTGCGCCAGCACGCGTGCGCCGAGGCTCGCCTCGTCGTCGCCATCGAGCACCGGCACCGCGGCCTGCACGATGACCGGGCCGTGATCGAGCGCCGGCGTGACAAAATGCACCGTGCACCCGTGGATTCGCACGCCCTCGTCGAGCGCGCGGCGATGCGTGTGCAGGCCGGGAAACGACGGCAGCAGCGAGGGATGGATATTGAGCAGACGGCCGGCGTAATGCTGCACGAAGCCGTCGCTCAGGATGCGCATGAAACCGGCAAGCACGACGAGATCGGGCGCGAAGCGGTCGATCGCCGCGGCCATCGCCGTGTCGAACGCCGTACGCTCGGCAAACTGCTTGTGGTCCACGACGCAGGTCGGCACGCCTTGCGCCGCGGCCGTCTGCAGCCCCTGGGCGTCGGGCCGGTTGGAGAGCACGGCGGCAATGCGCACCGGCAAGGCGCCGGAGGCCACGGCGGCGAGCAAGGATTCCATGTTGCTGCCCCGGCCGGAGATAAGAATAACGATCGATTTCATTTGATACCCAGTGCGCCGATTGGCAAAAAGACTGCGGTCGCAATGCTTTGCGTGAAACGCGTGAGGTTGCGCCCGTTCTTGTCGGCGACAATCCGGGTCAGAAAATCGAGCAGGCCGATGACCCGCCCGAACTCACGCTCGAAACTCAGATTCGGCTGGTTGATGTCCAGTTCGTTGGACAGCAGCAGCACCTCGTTGACCGCATTCCGGGCCGACGCGAGCTTCCAGATGGCGATCTCGACGTTGCGCGCGCAATTGTAGAGCTTCTGCTCGTTGAGGCTGTCCAGTATGTAAAAGTCGGCCTTGTGCTCGAACGCCGCGTCGACCATGCCCAGCAGCCCGGCCATCAGCGCCAGGACGCGGTCGCCCGAATAACTGGCGCTGAACGCATGCAGCACGGCAGGCCCCTCGCGCCGCCCTTCGAGTTCGGCAAAATCGACGCGCCCGGCGAACAGGCGTTCGAGCGCCGCTTCGGCACTCGGCTGCCCGGATTTCTTCCATTCCTTCGGGTTGCGCTTGTAGAGCTTCTCGGCGATGCGGCGCAGCCCGGCGGCGAGTTCGGCGCGGTTGGCGTCGACGACGCGGTCGATCTCCGATTTGGCGAGGTAGCGCGGTTCGAAGCGGGTTTCATTCTGCCCGCCGGGGCCGACGCGCGTCGTGCAGGCGCCAAGAACAAGCGCGCTCAGGAGGATCAGCAGGAGGACCGGGCGTTCAAAAAGCATGCCCAATGATAGCTCAGGCGGCGCGCCGGTGCTGCAGCCAGCCGATCAGCAGCGGAATGAGCGAGACGCCAATGATGCCGACGATCACCAGCGTCAGGTTCTTCTGCACCCACGGCAGGTTGCCGAACCAGTAGCCGGCCAGCGTCAGCGAGCCGACCCAGCCAATGCCGCCGGCCAGATTGAAAAAGGTGAAGCGCGGATAGCTCATCGCGCCGATGCCGGCGACAAACGGCGCGAAGGTGCGAAAGAGCGGCAGGAAACGCGACAGGACCAGCGTCTTGCCGCCGTGCTTCTCATAGAAGGCGTGCGTTTTTTCGAGCGCGGCCCGGTTGAAGAAACGTGAGTTCTCCCACTGGAAGACCTTGGGGCCGAAATAGCGGCCGATCTGGTAGTTGAGCATGTTGCCGAGCACGGCGGCGCTGCCGAGCACGGCGAGCAGGATGGCGATGTCCATGCCGCCCAGCGCGGCGACCGCGCCGGCGACGAAAAGCAGCGAATCGCCGGGCAGGAAGGGCGTCACGACAAAGCCCGTCTCGCTGAAGATGATCACGAAGAGGATCGCGTAGATCCACGGCCCGTATTGCTGCACGAGGACGGTCAGGTGCTTGTCGAGATGCAGGACGATGTCGATGAAGCTGGCGAGATATTCCATGAGCGGCCCGGTGGCATTCGGCAAAGGCAGCGATTCTACCGGAAGCCGCACCGGTATAATCCGCCGATGGCCGAAACGCAAAACAACAACTCCCGCTCGATCCACCTGCTGCCCGACCTCCTGATCAGCCAGATCGCCGCCGGCGAAGTCGTCGAACGCCCGGCGTCGGTGCTCAAGGAGCTCCTCGAAAACGCGCTCGACGCCGGCAGCACGACGATCCAGATCCAGCTCGAGGAAGGCGGCGTCAAGCTGATCCGCATCAGCGACGACGGCTGCGGCATCGCCAAAACCGAACTCGCGCTCGCCCTGACCCGCCACGCGACCTCGAAGATCGCCTCGCTGAGCGACCTCGAACAGGTCGCCACGCTCGGTTTTCGCGGCGAAGCGCTGGCCTCGGTGGCGGCGGTGGCGCGCGTCACGCTGACCAGCCGGCAACAAGGATCGCCACACGCCTGGCGGCTCAACGCCGAGTTGAACGCAACGGCCCATGCGACGCCCGAGCCGGCGGCGCTGCTTGCCGGCACCGTCGTCGAGATGCGCGACCTCTACTACAACACGCCGGCGCGGCGCAAATTCCTCAAGTCCGAGGCCACCGAGTTCGCGCACTGCGCGGAAGCCGTCAAGCGCGTCGCGCTGGCGCATCCGGCGGTTGCTTTTACGCTGTCGCACAACGGCCGCGTCAGCCTGCACTTGGCCAAGGGCGACGCGCGCAGCCGCGCCGGCGCCATCCTCGGCGACGATTTCCTGGCCGAATCGCGCGCGGTCGATACCGGCATCGGCCCCGGCATCCGCGTCTTCGGCCACTGCGCGCTGCCCGCCCATTCGCGTGCGCGCGGCGACGCCCAGTACTGCTACGTCAACGGCCGCTTCGTGCGCGACAAGCTGCTCAGCCACGCGCTGCGCGAGGCCTATCAGGACCTGCTGCACGGCAGCCGCTTCCCGGCCTACTGCGTCTTTCTCGAGATCGACCCGGCCAGCGTCGACGTGAACGTCCATCCGGCGAAGACCGAAGTTCGCTTCCGCGACGGGCGCGCCGTGCATCAGTTCGTCTTCCACGCCGTTCAGCGCACGCTCGCCGCTTCGCTCTCGAGCGAAGCGGCGGCAAACACGATCAATGCACCCGAGGCCAATACTGGCGGCACGGCCTTCGCCGCGCCCGCTTTCGCCCCCGCTCCCGGACGGCAGGCATTTTCCGGCGCCACACGCCCGTCGTTCGGCCACTGGGCGCCACGCCAGGAATCGCTGCGCGTCAATGAGCCGGCGGTCGCTTCCTACCTCGCCTTCGCGCAGTCGGCGAGCAGCGCGCCGGGCGAGGCCGGCGGCCTGCCGGCACACGGCGACGCGCCGCCGCTCGGCTACGCGCTGGCGCAGCTGCACGGCATCTACATCCTCGCGCAGAACGCGCAGGGGCTGATCGTCGTCGACATGCACGCGGCGCACGAACGCATCCTCTACGAAAAACTCAAGAACGCGCTCGACGGCCGGCAGGTCACGACGCAGGCGCTGCTCATCCCGGCCGTCTTCGGCGCCGACGCGCTCGACGTTGCCGCCGCCGAAGAGCACGCCGACGCGCTGTGCGACCTCGGTTTCGACCTCGCGCCGATCGGCCCCGCGCAGCTCGCCGTGCGCGGCGTTCCGGCGCTCCTGCAGGCGGCCGACCCGGCCGCGCTGGCGCGCACGCTGCTCGGCGAACTGCGCGAACACGGCGTCACGCAATTGATCACGGCCCGGCGCAACGAACTGCTCGCCACCATGGCCTGCCACGGCGCAGTGCGTGCGCGGCGCCTGCTGGCGATCCCGGAAATGAACGCGCTGCTGCGCCAGATGGAGGAAACCGAACGCGCCGACCAGTGCAACCACGGCCGGCCGACCTGGACGCAGGTCTCGATGGCCGACCTCGACCGCCTCTTCCTGCGCGGCCAATGAGCACGCTGCCGCCCGCCCTCCTGCTGATGGGCCCGACCGCGAGCGGCAAGACCGCCGTGGCGATGGAACTGACGCGGCGCTTCCCGGTCGAGCTGATCAGCGTCGATTCGGCGCAGGTCTTCCGCGACATGGACATCGGCACGGCCAAGCCCGACGCGGCGACGCTCGCCGAATACCCGCACCGGCTGATCGACCTGATCAGCCCCGAGGAGGCCTACTCGGCCGCGCGTTTTTGCAGCGACGCGCTCGCCGCGATGGGCGAAATCAGCGCGCGCGGCAAGGTCCCGCTGCTCGTCGGCGGCACCATGCTTTACTTCAAGGCGCTGCTCGAAGGCCTCGCCGACCTGCCCCAGGCCTGCCCGAAGACCCGCGCCGATATTGACCTGCAGGCCAACGCCGAGGGCTGGCCGGCAGTCCATGCGACGCTCGCCGCCGTCGACCCGGCGACCGCCGCCCGCCTGCAGCCGACCGACGCGCAGCGCATCCAGCGCGCGCTCGAAGTCTTCCGCCTGACCGGCCGCCCGCTCTCGGCGCTGCTCGCCGAGGGAAAAACGCAGCGTGCGGCGCAAACGCCGCCCTACGACTTCCTTTCGCTCGGCCTGCTGCCGTCCGAACGCAGCGTGCTGCACGAACGCATCGCCCAGCGCTACGGCGCGATGCTAGCCGCCGGCCTCGAAGGCGAGGTCGAGATGCTGCGCGCCAAGTACCGGCTGCGCGCCGACCTGCCGTCGATGCGCTGCGTCGGCTACCGGCAGGTCTGGGAAGTGCAGGACGGCAGCGCACCGCGCAGCGAGATGCGCGAGCGCGGCATCTTTGCCACGCGCCAACTCGCCAAGCGGCAGATCACCTGGATGGGCAACACGCTGCGCCCGGAAACGTTCGACTGTCTGGCGCCAGCGGTCGAAGCCCGGATTGCCGAGCGGGTCGCGCGCTTTCTCGACGAAAAGTGACAAAAGCGGCAAAAGCCGGAAGTCGCCGGGCAAAGCTGATTATCATTGAATGCAAACGCCCCCCGAATGAAGCACAAACGAGCAGGAGACGATGATGGCCGGTTTCGAGCATTACGCAGCAGACACCCAGGAAATCGAGCTGGAGATCCAGCGCCGAGGCATCATCCTGGGCATCGACTGGAACGACGAGACGCAGGTGCGCGCGCTGGCGCGTGAAGCGCTGAGCCATACGCCGCAAAAATCGGGGATTTCGACTTCCGCTCCGGTCGATTACCGGCTGATGGCCAAGCTGGACCTCTTTGGCCTGGCCGGACTGATGCTGAAAACCATGGAAGAAAGCGCAATTGTCGGCATCGAAAGTCATGGCGGCCCGGTCTGGAAGGCCTTTTCCAAGGCCCTGTGGATTGAATCGAACCTGAACAAGACGGGCACCTGAACGCCCCCTGCCCGGAGACCCGCGCCGTTATTGGCCTGCAGGCCAGCGCCGGGAACGGGACGGCGGTGCGCGCGGCGCTCGCCGAGTGCGCCACAGCGGCTGATCGGGGTTGGCCTCCCCGCTCCTGAAACGCGCCATCGAGCATACCGTAGCAAAACCTTTGTTCAGCGCTGCTGTCTTTCCAGTGTCGCCCTTTCGCCCTGGCGTTCAGGGAAAGGGCAGCCATGCTGGAAGACACGAATGGAGCGTCCAGATCCGTCTGGATGAATGTTTCGGTGCCTGATTTTCCGCCGCTGCAGACGGAAATCGGAACCGATGCATGTGTGATCGGCGCAGGCGTCGCCGGGCTGAGTTCGGCCTATCTGCTTGCCCAGGCCGGAAAGCAGGTGGTGCTGCTCGATTCCCTGGGGATAGGCGCTGGAGAAACGGGCAGAACGACCGCGACGCGAAGTCCCAGCGGATTGCGACCGCCGACGGCGCGGTGCGGGCGAAATGGGTCGTCATTGCCACCAATACGCCTTTCAACAACCGTGTGGTGATGCATACCAAGCAAGCCGCTTACCGGACCTATGTCGTGGGACTGCGCGTGTCACGGATCGCGCTTCGACGTGCAGGGCAACATGTTGCACGGTCCCGCTTCCAGCGCTTTGAGCGCTGTCACCATCGAGCCGGCGGCGGATCCCGCGACGAGGACAACGGCTGGGCGCAAGCCGGGAGAACATCCTGGCCGGCGATGAGCGGGCGTCCTGTCAAACCTTGCCGTCCGGAGAAAGGCGTATTGATTGCCTCTGCGCGCATCGCCAGCAGACGATCGTCGGCTGGCGCGTAGCCGCGGCAAGATACCCGGAACCTCGCGGCGCGATCCGGCTCCAATGGCGATGTTTCTCGACGCCGCTGCGTCCGGCGAGATCGGGAATCGTCGGTTCCGGCGCAGGAACGCTGCCGGCGTCCTTTGCGAAAGATTGCCATGTCGAAGTTGACCAACCCCGTGCCCAACCCCGGCGACGCGACCCCGGCCTCGGCAGGCCACTGGCTCGCCATCAAGAAAACCGCCGGCCGGCTGCAGGACTGGTTCGTCATGCAGACCGTCGCCGTCAAGCTGGCGATCACCGTCGCAGTCTTCCTGATCCCGGCCACCGGCATCTACTCGTTCACGCTGGTCGATAAACAGGCGGCCGTCGCCGAACGGCTCAAGGCGATGGCCGTCGACGGAACGGCGGGCGAGGCGGCGTGGGCGCTCAACGACAAGCTGCCGGTCGTGTTCGGCACCGGGTCGGTGCTCAGCTTCCTGCAGACCAACCCGGTCGAGCGCATCGCGGTGATCTACGAGCCGCTGCTGTGGAACGTCTCGGAGCGCATCGTCCTGATCGAGGCGCAGGGCAAACAGCATGCGTATTACCCGAGCGACATGGAGACGAAGATCTTCACCGACATGGCCGTCACCGCGTCATGGAACAGCAAGCTGGCCTTCATTCCGCGTAGCGAGCTCAGCGCCCGCAACCGCGAACTGTTCGAGCATCTCGATCAGCGCTTTGCCGGCGCCCGCCCGCAGTCCGAGAAGGACGTCTGGAAGGCCGGCCTGAGCGGCGCGCTGTCGGTCGCGCTGACGCTCGGCGTGCTGGCCTTCCTGTATCTCCAGCTCAAGGGCCAGTTCAAGGCGCTCAAGTTCATCGAGCCGGCGCAGGTGCATGGCTCGATCGACGACCTGGTCGGCATGGACGACATCAAGGCCGAGGTGGCGCAGATCAAGGACCAGTACCAGCGCGGCGCCGAGTACGCCGAGTACGGCATCAGCAAGCCCTTCAACGTGATGTTCAGCGGCCCGGCGGGGACCGGCAAGACCAAGCTGGCGAGCTACCTGGCCAAGGAATTGAACCTGCCGATCCTCTTCCACTCGGCGGCCAACCTCGAAACGGGCTTCGTCGCCGGCGGCTCGAATACGCTCACCCGCATCATCGCCATGGCAAGGCGGCGCAAGCGCTGCATCGTCTTCCTCGACGAAGCGCAGGACCTCTTCATGAAGCGCGGCGGCCGCCGCAAGTTCGACGACGACACCGCCAACACGCTGCTCTCGGTGCTCGACGGCGTGCGCAGCCGGAACGAGGCCGAGATCATCTGGATCGTCGCCAGCAACTTCAACAGCGAAAGCATGCAGATGGATGAAGCCATGCTGCGCCGCTTCCAGATGAAGGTCGATTTCCGCCTGCCCAACCGCGAGGAGCGCCTGGCGATCATCGGCCACTACCTCGTGCAGCGCGCCGACAAGGTGCTGCCCGACTTGGACCTGCGCCACCTCGTCGAAATCACCGAAGGGCGCAGCCCGGCGGATCTCGAGACGATCGTGAACCAGGCGGGGATCACGGCCGTGCAGGCCGGCCGGATGATCGGCAGCGATACGCTGATGCAGGCCGCCGAGCGCGTCCTCGTCGGCAACGTCAACGTCCACACCACCGCCGACCGCGAGCGCGACCGCCGCATCATCGCGGTGCACGAATGGGGGCATTTCCTGGTGGACCTCGAACACGAACGCCAGCTGACCAGCGACGACTGGGAGCAGATCCTGGCCGACATGAAGACGATCAAGATTTCGCTCAAGGCCAACCCGCGCAGCAACGCGCTGGGTTTCGTCTTCCACAAGCAGGGCGCCAACCTGCTGAAGAGCAAGAGCGACATCGAACACGACGTGCGCGTGCTGCTCGGCGGGATGGCCAACGAGGAACTGTTCTTCGGCGAGGACGGCACGACCAACGGCGCGCACAACGACATCACCCGCGTCACGCAGCTGCTGCACCACGCGGTCGGCGAGATGGGCATGTACCGCAAGACCCGCCTCAACTTCGGCGCGCTCGCCGGCGACAGCCAGGGCAACGCCAAAGAAGTCGACGAGGAAACGCGCAGCATCATGGAAACGCAAAGCGAGCGCCTGTACGGCGAAACCAAGGCCGTGCTGGCCCGCAACAAGCTGCTGACCGAGCATCTGGTCGGCAAGCTGCTGGCCGCCGGCGAGCTGACCCTGAATAAGGTGCTGCTCGAGATCCAGAGCTTTGAAGCCGCCGCAGCGCGCGGCAACAGCCAGCTTGCGGCCGGCTTGGCGAGCGCGAGCAGCCTTGTCACGTGAGCACAAACGGCGCATCCAGCGCGCGCTCGAAGTCTTCTGCCTGACCGACAAGCACGCGCACGATCTGCGCGGCCTTGCCGCGGCCCATGCGCACGTCAGCATCTCGGAATTTGTCCTCTCGCATGCCGTGCCTGCTGCCGAACAACTTATGTTGGCGCAGCAATCGATCACCTTGAAACCTTTGGCATCTCCTTGATGGCACTGCCGCCCCCAGTCAGGCGCCTTGCCGCAAGACCATAAAAGGACTATATTCAGTCCCAATCTAATCAGGAGCACGTCCGTGCGCTACTCATCTCAAGTCAAGCCGATCAGCTACCTCAAAGCCAACGCTGCCGAAGTCTTGACGCGCCTCGCCGAACAGCGTGAGCCCCTGGTCATCACCCAAAACGGTGAAGCCAAGGCCGTCTTGCAGGACGTGGCCTCGTACGAAGAGACTCAAGAAACACTGGCCTTGCTGAAAATCCTCGCGCTGGGCAACCAGGATGTGGCCGCTGGCAAGGTCAAGCCGGTAACCGATGTTGTTGCCCGCCTGCGCGCCAAGCGAGCCGCTGTCTGATGGCTGACGCACCAGCCGAGTTCGAAATTCTGCTCACCGAGGGTGCGGAGCAGGACTTGGAGTCCATCCACGACTACATCTCCGAGTTCGACTGTGTGGTCAACGCCAACCACGTGCTGGATGAGTTGATCGAGGTTGTGGAGAGCTTGTCGAAATTCCCGGAGCGCGGCAGTTACCCGAAGGAACTGGTCGGCCTCGGCAGCAAAGAGTACCGCCAGACTTTCTTCAAGCCGTACCGCGTGATCTACCGTGTCACAGGCAGCCAAGTCATCATCTATCTGATTGCTGACGGGCGCCGTGATATGCAGTCAGTGTTGGCGAGAAGGCTGCTGGGCGCATAGTCCATCTGCCAGTACCGGCCTTTGAACCAGTACTCTCCAGTCCGGCAAGCCGGTTTTTCGGGCGGTAACCCGACCTTGCATTTTCGTCGCAGGACGTCTTCGACCAACACTTTCAACCGCCCCCCCCTTTGTCTGGCGCAGGATGTCGAGGCGCAGGTTGGCGAACGGGTGGGAC
>JBAQRB010000072.1:0-4668 GCA_049295655.1 Rhodocyclaceae bacterium | reverse complement strand
CTGCTGCAATATCTGTCGCCGTTGGGCTGGGAGCACATCAATCTGACTGGTGATTACGTCTGGCGGCAAAACCGGAAGGTTGAGGACGGCCAGTTTCGGCCACTACGCAGCAGCGGAAAACCTTAGCGTACGATTTTTTCCGAATTCTGCGGCGCCCCCATGTAACCCTCTCCCGTTTAAGTGACGATCCAAGGGCAACAACCTCGGCCTGTCCGGCTTGCCGACAAGCCGCAAATTTTTCCGGGTTGTTGTCCGGCACCCACTCTATGCGTTGGGAAAGGGCATTTTTTTGATGGATATCAAGCAAAAAATCCCGCGTCGGGGGAGGGGCGGTACAGATCGGACGATTGTCGTCAGGAACAGCCCGCTGCGGGGTCGCGGCAGGGGAAAAACGCGGCGCAAGCCTTGTTTCTATTGGAATAGGGGCGGGCTGTACCTGCCGGCCTGCCGCGCTTCGGCCGATCATCCTGCAACCCCGGTTCAGCCGATCAGGCGCGGGCCGCTCATCCCACTGCAAAGGAAGCCGCCATGCCACAGAATGCCGCTCGTGCCGACGCCAGGCAACACGCTTCGCCCACGGCGAGCGCGATGGTCGAATTGACCGCGCTCGATCTGCGGGCCGCCGGGGAGTCCGGGAGAACGCTGATCGACAAGCTGATCCGCATCGATCGTCTGGTCGCCAGCGGGGCGGGGAGCTGCGTCGTCATGCTCGTTCGCCGCGCCTGCCTCGAGCGGGCCAGCGACGATCTGCGGCATCGCGTCGCCGCCTGTCTTGCCGCTCCGCTGGACAGCGACGCGCTGCTCGAAATCGCCTGCCGGAAGGGGCGCAGCGCGCAGCGCTTGCAACCTTCGCTGGAGCGGATTCTCTGGGAACACATGTGCAGCACGCTGGCCCGGCACGGCGGCAACCGGAAGGCGACCGCCCGGGCGCTGCGGATTACCGACAACACGCTGCGCCGCCGGCTCGCGCTGCGCCCGCCGCTGGCCTGAGCGCCGTCCGGGACGGCTTCAGTCGGCGGGCGCCGGCCGCGAAAGCTTGCGCTTCAGCGTGCTCAGATTGATTTTCAGCGTCGCGGCGGCGGCTGTCTTGTTGCCTTGGTGAAATGCCAGCACGCGCTGGATGTGCTCCCACTCGACCCGGGCGCTGGAGCGCCCGATGGCGCCGGCGGCATCGTCTTCCCCGATTTCCTCCCTTTCTTCCTGGCCGGTATCGCCGAGCAGTCCGATGGCCCCGGCGTATTCGCGGTGAACCAGATAGCGCTGCGGGCGCCGGCCAATCTCGCGGGCGGCTTCGGCGATCCCGGAGCGGGCGGTAAGGATGACGATGCGCGCATCGCGGTCGAGTGCGATCAGTTTTTCGATCAGCATCAGCTTGTCGATCAGGATCAGGCTGGCGTCGCGCGATGCGCTGAGGTCGATCACGGCGAACTCGCCGTTCGCGTGGCGGGGGCTTGCGGCAGGGGGCATCGCTGCTTCCTTTCGGTGTGTCAGGCCAGCGCTTCCGGCGCATCGGCGAGGCGCGGGCCGAAGGCGCAGCCGCCCGGGCAGACATGGCGCGAGAGCAAGGGAAGATCGGGGATCAGGTAGCCATTCTTGCGCGGAATGAACAGCCCGCGCTCGACCAGATGGCGCACCGAGCGGGAAAGCTGCGAATTGCTCATCCCGAGGCGCGAAGCCAGCCGGTTCCGCGGGATCTGGAAATGGATTCGCCGGGCGCCGTCGAGCGCGTCGGCGGTCTTCTCGAAACGGTGGACGCTGTAGCAGACGAGACGGGCCGTTGCCGTTTTCATGCACAGCGCAAGGATGTCCTTTTCGCGCCAATGGATCTTCTCGGCGATCAGCACCATCATCCGCCGGGCAAACGCCGGGTAGGCGCTCGTCCACTCGATCAGCAAGGCGGTCGGCAAGCGGAAAACCGCAGCCTCGGTCAGGCTGCGCGCCGAATACTGCATTCGACGCTGGCTGAACAGCGTTTCCTCGGCGAAGCCGTCGCCGGGCCTGGCGAATTCCAGCACCTTTTCGCGGCCCTGCGCATCGACGATGAAAGTTTCGACGACGCCGTGCGCCAGCAGATACCAGCCGGGCGCCGGCAGCCCGGCGCTGATGAAGACCTCGTCCGGACGCAGCGTGAGCTGGCAGTCGACGCGTTCGCCGATGGCGTCGAGGACGACCCGTGGCGGGATGGCGTCGAGCGCGGGCAAGGCGGAGAGAAGCCGGATTTCGGCTGCGTTGAAGGGCACGGGCTGGGGTCGCGCTTACCGGCCGGCCAGCCAGGCGATGGTGCCGAGCGCGTTGGCGATCTGCGGCGACCACGGGTGTCCCGTATTGAGGCGGATGCAGTTCCGGTACTCGCGCTTGGCCGAGAAAATCGGCCCGGGCGCAATGCTGATTCCTTGCGCCAGCGCCTGCCGGTGAATCGCCAGCGCATCGACCCCCGCGGGCAGCTCGAGCCAGAGGAAATAGCCGCCCTGCGGCCGGGCCAGCCGGGTACCGGCCGGGAAGGTCCGCTCGATTTCCGAGACCATCGTCGCTTCCTGCGCGGCGAGCGTCGTGCGCAGGTGGCGCAGGTGGTTTTCGTAGCCGCCGTGCTTCAGGTAGTCGGCCAGCGTCGCCTGGGCGATGATGTTGGTGGCGATGCTCGAGGAGATCTTCAGGCGGCGGATCTTTTCGGCATGGCGTCCCGCCGCCACCCAGCCCACCCGGTAGCCGGGGGCCAGGCACTTGGCGAACGACGAGACGTGCATGACGAGGCCGTCGCTGTCGAGCGACTTGCTGGGCAGCGGGCGCTGCTGGCCGAAATACAGTTCGGCATAGACATCGTCCTCGATCAGCGGAACGTCGTGCGTTCTCAAGAGCTCGACGAGCTTGCGCCGCGAGTCGTCGGGAACCACGCTGCCGAGCGGGTTCTGGAAGTTCAGCATGCACAGCAGCGCCTTGATCGGGTGCCGGCGCAAGGCGTCTTCGAGCGCCAGCAGGTCGATGCCGTCGCGCGGGTGGGTCGGGATCTCGATGACCTTCAGGCCGAGCCGTTCGATCGCCTGCAGGCAGCCGTGGAAGCAGGGCGACTCGATGGCGATCAGGTCGCCCGGCCGGCTGACCGCCTGCAGGCAGAGATTCAGCCCTTCCATCGCGCCGGAAACGACGACGATTTCCCCCGGCGCGACGTCGGCGCCGTCGGCGAGGTAGCGCAGGGCGATCTGCCGGCGCAATTCCTCGTTGCCCGGCGGCAGGTCGGTCACCGTGCTGCGCGGGTCCATGCGGCGCGCGCTCGACGCGAGGATGCGGGCGAGACGGTCGAGCGGGAACAGGTAGGGGCTCGGGAAGCTCGAGCCGAGCGGCGCGACGTCCGGGTCGCGTACCGATTCGAGGATTTCGAAGATGAAGTCGCTCACGTCGAGCTCGGTCGACGCGCCGAGCGGGCGGCTCATTTCCGGTTCCGGCAGGCGGCTGCCGATGCGCGCGCGAACGTAGTAGCCCGAGCGTGGACGCGCTTCGATCAGGCCGCGCGCTTCGAGCAGGTAATAGGCTTGCAGCACCGTCACCGGACTCAGGTGATAGGCCGTGCAGGCCTGGCGCACCGAAAGGAGGCGCTCGCCCGGGCGCAGCATGCCCGACGCGATGGTTTCGGCAACCCGCTCCGCCAGCGACTGGTAGAGGAGGGGCGGCGAGATCTCGTTGCGGGAGAGCTGCGCCGGATCGGATTTTCCAGTTTTCATCCGGGGCTCTTCTCCGGTTGGTCGGTTGATCGGTGGGTTGCGGGGGCACGGTGTCCGGCGTTCTGTTGCCTGAGACCATTATTTCAGCACAGCACGGAAATTACAGATACAGATGAATTGCAACACAGTAGTAACAGATGGCTTCGGCGAGGGCTTGATTGATTTCATCGGCTACTGCTTCGGCCCTTATCGATGACGTTGAACGCCTGTCGTCGCCCGCGCCGGCCGGGGCTGGGCTTCTGTGTCTATCGAGAAGCGACACATCTGCAACTGTCTGTGACGCCCTGCCGGTGGTCTACTCGGAGCGTCACCCGAAGGGGCTTGTCGCCCCTCGACGCCAGAGGAGCCGAGCATGAGCAAAATCCGCAGCGCCACGATCGCCGTGCACCGTCAGAAGGGAAAAATCCATTCGCGCGCCGTCGGCGGGCGCTTCAATACCCTGCGCTGGGCGATGGTCTGGATCAGCCAGCTGGTTTTCTACGGCGCCTGCTGGCTGGACTGGGATCACCGGCAGGCGGTGCTGTTCGATATCGCGCATGAGAAGTTCTACCTGTTCGGGCTGGTCCTCTGGCCGCAGGACGGGCTGCTGCTCGCATTGCTGCTGATCGCCTCGGCGATGGCGCTGTTCTTCGTCACGGCGATGGCCGGCCGGCTGTTCTGCGGATTCGCCTGCCCGCAAACCGTCTATACGAGCATCTTCGTCTGGATCGAGGGCAAGGTCGAAGGCGATCATCTCGCCCGCCGCAGGCTGGACAGCGCGCCGGCCAGTCTGCGCAAGCTGGCCCTGCGCACCGTCAAACACGGTTTGTGGCTGCTCGTCGCGGCGTGGACCGGGATCACCTTCGTCGGCTATTTCACGCCGGTCGACGAACTGCTGCGCAGCCTCTCGAGCACCGACCTCGGTCCGTGGGAAGGCTTCTGGGTCTTCTTCTACGCCGCATTCACCTATCTG
>JBAQRB010000071.1:0-17799 GCA_049295655.1 Rhodocyclaceae bacterium | reverse complement strand
GAACTTGTCGCGGCGATGCACGACCGTAACATGGCTGGCAATGTTGGCAAGGTAGAGCGCTTCCTCGACCGCCGTGTTGCCGCCGCCGATCACGGCGACCGCCTGGTTGCGGTAGAAGAAGCCGTCGCAGGTGGCGCAGGCTGAAACACCGCGCCCGGAGAATTCTTCCTCCGACGGCAGGCCGAGGTACTGCGCCGAGGCGCCGGTGGCGATGATCAGCGCGTCGCAGGTGTAGGTGCCTTGATCGCCGATCAGCGTGAACGGCCGGCCGGTCAGCTTGGCGGTGTGGATGTGGTCGAAAATCATCTCGGTTTCAAAGCGCCGCGCGTGCTCCTCGAAACGCTGCATCAGCTCCGGGCCTTGCACGCCTTTGGCATCGGCCGGCCAGTTGTCGACGTCGGTGGTGGTCATCAATTGCCCGCCCTGCGCCATGCCGGTGATCAGTACCGGTTTGAGGTTGGCGCGGGCAGCATAAACAGCGGCAGTGTAGCCGGCGGGGCCGGAACCGAGGATCAGCAGGCGGCAGTGGCGGGTCGCTTGGGTCATATTCGTTGGCTCTGTTGTTGGCTAAAAGGAAAATTATAACCGCGTCAGTGCAGGAATTTGCCTTTGAGTTTGCTTGGCAAAGCTGGAAGTTGTCTTATAATCAGTACGCAACCCATTGAAAAAAATAACTTCATTGATATTGAAGGAGCATCCGATGCCTGCTGAACAGGATCTCTCCAAGAAGGTGTCTGGCTTGGCACTGCTGCATAGCATCCCGATGTTTGCCGGCGTGCCTGATACGCAACTCGAAGCAATTGCGCGCATCACCGTGCATCGCAAGGTGGCGCGCCATACGACGATCGTCCGTGCCGGCGACAGCACCGATTCGCTCTACATCATCATCAGCGGCAACGCCCGCGTGCAGGTCAGCGACGCCGAGGGGCGCGAAGTCATCTTGACATTGCTCGGCCCCGGCGAGTTCTTCGGTGAAATGGGTCTGATCGACGGCAGTCCGCGTTCGGCGGATGTCGTATCCAGCGAGGTTTGCGAGCTGCTGGTGATTACCAAGACCGATTTCAAGAAAGGTCTGTCCGAGAATTTCGATCTCTGCCTGAACATCATGAAGAGTCTTGTCCGGCGCCTGCGCGAGGCCGATCACAAGATCGAGAGCCTGGCGCTGATGGATGTCTACGGCCGGGTCGCCAAGCTGCTGCTGGAGTTCTCCGTCGAGGAGAACGGCCTGCGCGTGATCCGCAAACGGCTGACCAAGCAGGATATTGCCAAGATGATCGGCGCCTCGCGCGAGATGGTCAGCCGCGTCATGAAGGATCTCGAAAACAGCGGCTATATTCGCGTTGCAGAAGGCTGCATCGTCCTCAACGAAGATTGAGCGGCGACTTCGCCAGCTTGCTGCAAAACTTCAGCGCTTTTCCGGCGCCTGCGGGCAGCCGGCTATAATCACTTTTTGTTCCGGTTTTCCTGATGGCCCTGTTGCAAAAATCGACTGACAAATCCGACGCTGCCGCCAGCCCGCTTCCCGAGAAGATCGCGGTGGTTTTGCAGGAGTCGCGCTGGCTGGCGCTGGTCGCCCTCGCGGCCTTCCTCGGACTCGCCCTGTGGGGTTATCACCGCAGCGATCCGGGCTGGTCGCACGCCGTACACAGCACGACGCTGCACAACCCGGCCGGCCGTGCCGGAGCGTGGATGGCCGACCTCATGCTTTACGTTTTCGGCATTTCGGCGTGGTGGTGGATCGTCCTGCTGATCGCCGTCGTCTGGTGGGGCTATCGCCGCCTCGACGGCCTGCGTACGGCAGATCGTCGACCGCTGTACATCGCCCTGGCCGGTTTTGTCGTGCTGATTATCGCCAGCAGCGGTCTTGAAGCGCTGCGCTTCTACACGCTCAAAATGCAGCTGCCGCTCGAACACGGCGCCGGCGGCATGCTCGGCATCGAGCTCAGCAAGGCGGCGGTGCGCTATCTCGGTTATACCGGCGCGACACTGACCCTGCTCGCCTTGCTCGCCCTGGGCTGGAGCATCTTCTCCGGCATGTCGTGGATTACCGCCGCAGAACGTTTCGGCGCCTTGCTCGAAGCTGCTTACGCCGGTGCGCGCGACCTGATCGAACGCTGGCAGGATAGACGGATCGGCCGCGAGGTGGCGCGCGAGCGCGGCGCGGTGGTTGAAGTCGAGAAAAAACGCGTCGAAACACACGAACCGATCTTCATCGAAGCGCCGGCGCCGGTCGCACCGCTGCCGCCGAAGGTTGAAAAACGCATCGAGCGCGAGCGGCAGACGCCGCTCTTTCCCGAGGCCGTGGAGGGCGGCCTGTTGCCGCCGCTGCATCTGCTCGAACCGGCGCCGCCGCAAACCGACCGCGTCAGCCCGGAAACGCTCGAATATACGTCGCGCCTGATCGAACGCAAACTTGCCGACTTTGGCGTCCAGGTCAAGGTCCTGGCGGCTTACCCCGGCCCGGTCATCACGCGCTACGAGATCGAGCCGGCAGTCGGCGTCAAGGGCGCGCAGATCGTCAACCTGGCCAAGGATCTGGCGCGTGCGCTGTCGATGGTGTCGATCCGTGTCGTCGAAACGGTGCCCGGCAAGTCGTGCATGGCGCTTGAACTGCCCAACCCGAAGCGCCAGATGGTGCGCCTGTCCGAGATCATTTCGAGCAAGGCCTATCACGACATGAGCTCGCCGCTGGCGATGACGCTCGGCAAGGACATCGGCGGCCAGCCGGTGGTCGTCGATCTGGGCAAGATGCCGCATCTGCTGGTCGCCGGGACGACGGGGTCGGGCAAGTCGGTGGGGATCAACGCGATGATCCTCTCGCTGCTTTACAAGTCCGAGCCGGACAAGGTGCGCCTGATCCTGGTCGATCCGAAAATGCTCGAGCTGTCGATCTACGAAGGCATCCCGCATCTGCTGGCGCCGGTCGTCGTCGACATGAAGCAGGCGGCCAACGCGCTCAACTGGTGCGTCGCCGAGATGGAAAAGCGCTACAAGCTGATGTCGGCGATGGGCGTGCGCAACATCGCCGGGCTCAACCACCGCATCAAGGACGCCGAGAAGGCCGGCGAGAAGCTGCCGAACCCGTTCTCGCTGACCCCGGAGACGCCCGAGCCGCTGTTGTCGATGCCGCATATCGTGGTGGTCATCGACGAACTGGCCGACCTGATGATGGTCGCCGGCAAGAAGGTCGAGCAGCTGATCGCGCGGCTGGCGCAGAAGGCGCGCGCCTCGGGAATCCACCTGATTCTCGCGACGCAGCGCCCGTCGGTCGATGTGATCACCGGCCTGATCAAGGCCAACATCCCGACCCGCATGTCGTTCCAGGTCTCGTCGAAGATCGACTCGCGCACCATCCTCGACCAGATGGGCGCCGAGGCGCTGCTTGGCCAGGGCGACATGCTCTACCTGGCGCCCGGCACCGGCTACCCGACGCGCGTGCATGGCGCTTTTGTCGCCGACGAGGAAGTGCACCACGTCGTTGATTATCTGAAGAAGGCCGGCGCGCCCGATTACGTCGAAGGCGTGCTGAGCGGCGCCGGTCTCGACGACGACGGCGAAGGTGGTGGTGCCGACGGCGAGGGCGGCGACGATGCCGAGAAGGATCTGCTCTACGATCAGGCCGTCGAGATCGTCCTGAAGAATCGCCGTGCCTCGATTTCGCTGGTGCAGCGCCATCTGCGCATCGGCTACAACCGCTCGGCGCGGCTGATCGAGGCGATGGAGAAAGCCGGTCTGGTTTCGGCAATGGACGGGCGCGGTGGCCGCGAGGTCATTGCGCGCAAGGAGGAAAGTTGATGCGTCATCTGATTTTCGCGGCAGCGTTCCTGCTCGCCGCGCAGGCGGCAAGCGCCGGCGCAATCGACAAGCTGCACCGTTTCCTCGAATCGACGAAGACGGTGCGCGCCGATTTTGCGCAGATCGTCGTCGCCAAGAACGGCCGCAAGCCGCAGCAATCGACCGGCGTCATGATGTTCTCGCGACCGGGGAAATTCCGCTGGCAGGTCGAGAAACCCTACAGTCAGTTGCTGGTCGGCGACGGCGAGAAAGTCTGGATCTACGACCCGGACCTGCGTCAGGTGACGACCAAGAAGGTCGGCGCGGCGCTCGGCGGCACGCCGGCGGCGCTGCTGGCCGGCGACAACGCCTTCGAGAAGAATTTTTCCCTGCATGAATTGGGCGAGCGCGAAGGCATGGAGTGGCTCGAGGCCGTTCCGAAAGCGCAGGACAGCGGTTTCGAGAAAATCCGCCTCGGTTTTGCCGGCAGCGATTTGCGCGCGATGGAACTATTCGACAACTTCGGCCAGACGACGTCGTTGCTCTTCGCGCATCTGGAGCGCAACCCGGCGCTCGCGCCCTCGCTTTTCCGCTTCGTGCCACCGGCCGGCGCCGACGTCATTGGCGAGTGAGTGGCCGTGAGCGATCTGTTTTCGACGCCGCCCGACGTGCCGCTCGCCGAGGCCTTGCGCCCGGCGGCGCTCGACGAGGTGATCGGCCAGCAGCACCTGCTTGGCCCCGGCAAGCCGCTGCGCCTGGCTTTCGAGGCGCGCAAGCTGCACTCGCTGATTCTCTGGGGGCCGCCCGGCGTCGGCAAGACAACGCTGGCACGCTTGATGGCCGATGCCTTCGACGCCGAGTTCATCGCCCTCTCGGCGGTTTTCTGCGGCGTCAAGGACATCCGCGAGGCGGTTGCGCGCGCCGAAGTGACGCGCGCGCAGACCGGCCGGCGAACCATCCTTTTCGTCGATGAGGTGCACCGCTTCAACAAGGCGCAGCAGGATGCCTTCTTGCCCTACGTCGAAGGCGGGCTGCTGACGCTGGTCGGTGCGACGACCGAGAATCCCTCGTTCGAGGTCAATTCGGCGCTGCTCTCGCGCGCCTCGGTTTATGTCTTGAATCCGCTGTCGCTCGATGAAATGGGCCAGTTGTTCGAGCGCGCCTGCCGGCAGGCGCTGCAGGGACTGGTCTTCGACGACGACGCGCGTTCGCGTCTGATCGGCCTGGCCGACGGCGACGCCCGGCGTCTGATCAACCTGCTCGAACAGACGCGGACCGCGGCGGCGACGGCGGGGATCAGCAGCATTGACGGCGCCTTCATCGACAACACCCTGGCGCAGAACCTGCGCCGCTTCGACAAGGGCGGCGACGCCTTTTACGACCAGATTTCGGCGTTGCACAAGTCGGTGCGCGGCTCCAACCCGGACGCGGCGCTCTACTGGTTCTGCCGCATGCTCGACGGCGGCGCCGATCCGCGCTATCTGGCGCGGCGCATCGTGCGCATGGCGTGGGAGGACATCGGCCTGGCCGATCCGCGCGCCGCGCAGATGGCGCTCTCGGCGGCGGAGACTTTCGAGCGCCTCGGCTCGCCCGAAGGCGAACTGGCACTCGCCGAAGCCGTGCTTTACCTGGCGATGGCGGCCAAGTCGAACGCCGCCTACGTCGCGTATAATGCGGCGCGCGCCTTCATCGCCAGCGACGGTTCGCGGCCGGTGCCGGTACAGCTGCGCAACGCGCCGACGCGGCTGATGAAGGACCTGGGCTACGGCAAGGATTACCGCTACGCGCACGACGAAGCCGAAGGCTATGCCGCCGGCGAGAACTACTTTCCCGACGACATGCCGTCCGTCGAATGGTATCGCCCGGCCGGGCGCGGCCTGGAAATCAAGATCGGCGAAAAACTGGCGCACCTGCGCGATCTTGATCAACGCGCAAAGAAAACGAAAGATACAAGGGACTGACCATGCTCGACATCCAATTGCTGCGCAACAACCTCGATGCGGTTGCCGAACGACTCGCCGGGCGGGGCTTTACGCTCGACAGCGCCGCTTTCCTCGCCCTCGAAAACGAGCGCAAGACGGTGCAGATGCGCACGCAGGAACTGCAGGCTGCGCGCAACAGCCTCTCGAAACAGATCGGCATGCTCAAGGGCAAGGGCGAGGACGCCTCGGCCGTCATGGCGCAGGTCGCCGCGCACAAGGACGAACTGGAAGCCAACGAACTTCGCCTCGGCGAGCTGCTCAAGGAATTCGACGCCTTCCTCGCGCAGATTCCGAATCTGCCGCACGAGAGCGTTCCGGCCGGCAAGTCGGAGGCCGACAACGTCGAGACGAAGCGCTGGGGAACGCCACGCACTTACGACTTCACGGTCAGGGACCACGTCGATCTCGGTGAAGCGCTCGGTCAGCTCGACTTTGCCACGGCGGCCAAGATCGCCGGCGCCCGCTTCTCGCTGATGAAGGGGCCGCTCGCCCGCCTGCACCGCGCGCTCGCCCAGTTCATGCTCGATACCCATGCCGACCAGCATGGTTACACCGAGGTTTACGCGCCCTATCTGGTCAATGCCGCCAGCCTGCACGGTACCGGCCAGCTGCCGAAATTCGAGGAAGACCTGTTCAAGTTGCTGCGCGCCGATGCCGAGCCGCTCTACCTGATCCCGACCGCCGAAGTGCCGGTGACCAACATCGTGCGCGACGAGATCCTCGCTGCCGAAGCGCTGCCGCTCAAGCTCGTCTGCCATACGCCGTGCTTCCGCTCCGAAGCGGGCTCGTACGGCCGCGATACGCGCGGCATGATCCGCCAGCACCAGTTCGACAAGGTCGAACTCGTGCAGATCGTTGCTGCGGAGAAGTCGATCGACGCGCACGAGGAGCTGACGCGGCACGCCGAGATCATTCTCGAGCAGCTCGAGCTGCCTTATCGTCGCGTCACCTTGTGCACCGGCGACATGGGTTTTTCTTCAGCCAAGACCTATGACCTCGAAGTCTGGCTGCCGGCGCAGAACACCTACCGTGAAATCTCGTCGTGCTCGAATTTCGAGTCCTTCCAGGCGCGGCGCATGCAGGCGCGTTACCGCAACGAGAAGAACAAGCCGGAACTGGTGCATACGGTCAATGGTTCCGGCCTCGCCGTCGGGCGGACGCTGGTGGCGATCATGGAGAATTTCCAGAATGCCGACGGCAGCATCACCGTGCCGGCCGTGCTGCGTCCTTACCTTGGCGGGCTGGAGAAGATTCAGGCGGCTTGAAAACCGTCGGCTAGCGTTTTTTCTTGCGGGGCTTCGCTGCTTTCGCAGACTTTGCGGCTGTCTTGCCCGCCTTCTTTTTCATGCTGCTTTCGAGCGGGCGGTAGGGCGTTTCGTAACGGCTGAGGATGTCTGCGTAGACGCGGATGTTCTCGACCATGATCACCGCTTCGCCGCCGCGCGCCTTGCCGGACTTCAGCCGGCTGTAATACTGGGGGCGGGCGAGGAGTGGCAAGGTCTTCTTCATCTCGTACCAGGAATCCGGATTCGCTTTCTGCCCCAGCGCGATGCTGCGCGCGCCGTTCATGTGGCCCATGCCGAGGTTGTAAGCGGCCAGCGCGAGCCACAAGCGGTCCGGTTCCTTGACGCTGTCCGGCAGCATCTCGCGCAGGTCGCTCAGGTATTGCGAGCCGGCCCGGATGCTCACCTTGGCATCAAGCCGGTTGCTGACGCCCAGATGGTCGGCGGTGTCTTCGGTCAGCATCATCATGCCGCGCACGCCGGTCGCGCTGGTCGCCAGCGGGTCCCATTGGGATTCCTGGTAGGCCAGCGCCGCAAGCAGCCGCCAGTCGATGCCGGTGCTTGCCTGCGCCGTCTGGAACATCATCCGGTATTGCGGCAGCACGGTGCGGATGCGCTCGATGAAACGGATGCTGTCGCCTTGTTTGAGCCGTTCGACGTGTCCGAAATAGCGGTCGCGCAGGCGTTCGAGCGTGCCATCCTTCTTTGCGTGGTTGATGAACGCTTCCGCCTTGTCGGCCAGTTCGCCTGAACTGGCCGGTCCGAGCAGCCAGTTGATCGGATGTTTTTCGCCGACCTGCAGGGAGGCTTGCAGGTCGGGGTAGTAGTTGCTGGCGATATCGAAAATCGCGTTGTTTACGACGGCGCTCTGGATACGCCGTGTGGAAACCTTTTCGAGAAGATCGAGCTCGTCCTGCTTGGCCTCCTCGACAATCTCCAGCGTCGGAACGCTTTCCTGCAGCTTGCGTAGCGCGCTTGCCTGCCGTGAGCCAGCGACGACGTGGACTCGCATGTCGGCGAGTTCCCCGATTTCGTCGATCGGCAGCGACGCCTCGTGGCTGACCAGCAGATTGGTGCTTTCGAAAAAGGCTTGGGTGTGGGGGATTTCCGGGTCGTCGACCGGGATCAGCCAGGCGGCGGCAAGATGAGCTTCCTTCTTTTTCAGGCGCTGAAGGATGTCGGCATCGCTGGCGGCGACGACAAAACGCGCCTTGAGTCCAAGCTCCTCGGCGAAGAGTTTGGCGAGGTCATGATCGAAACCGACCGCGCCGCGCGTTTCGTCGACCGAGTAGGTGGTCGGTCCGCTTCGCGTGAGAATGACCAGCTCTTTTGCTTCATGCACTGGCGGCACGTTTTGCTCGCCGCAGGCGGCGAGCAAAAAAATAAGAGAAAGATGGAAAATCCAGCGCATTATTTCGCCGCTATGTGTATAATTCGCCCCCTGACGGAGAGGTGGCAGAGTGGTCGAATGTACCTGACTCGAAATCAGGCGTACTGCAAGGTACCGTGGGTTCGAATCCCACCCTCTCCGCCAAGTATCACGACACAGCGCCCCTTTCGGGGCGTTTTGTTTTTGCGGCCATCGATTCCACCAGGGCACGCACATTTGATTGTAGCGTGCCCCGTAACGATCAGAGAAAAATCAGTCCAAGCTTCCAGCACAAGGCGGCAATCAGGCCGGATGCCGGAATGGTAAGAATCCACGCGACAATCAGATTCATGGTGATTCCCCAGCGGACGGCCTTGACGTCCTGAGCTGCGCCGACACCGACGATGGCGCCGGTGATGGTGTGCGTCGTCGATACCGGAATGCCGCCCAGTGTCGCGAGCCCCAGGCTGATGGCGCCACCCAGCGAGGCGCATGAGCCGCTGACCGGGTTGAGCTTGGTGATCTTGGTGCCCATCGTCTTGACGATGCGCCAGCCGCCCAGATAGGTTCCCCAGGCAATGGCGAAATAGCAGGCATAGACCACCCAGTTCGGCAACGTTTGAACGTCGGTGGTGGCTGCTCCGGCGCTGATCAGCAATAGCCAGATGATGCCGATGGTTTTCTGTGCGTCATTGCCGCCGTGGCCGAGGCTGTAGGCAGCCGCTGCGAACAGTTGCGCATGGTTGAACCATCGGCCGGCCTGCTTGGGCGTATGGTTGCGGAAAACCCAGGCAACCAGAACCATCAACAGCCCGCCGATGATGAAACCAACCAATGGCGAGATGATGATGAAGGCAAGGATTTTTCCGAAACCGCTCCAGACGATCGGGTCGATACCGCCGGCCTTGGCAATGGTGGCGCCGACCAGGCCGCCGATCAATGCGTGCGACGACGACGAAGGAATGCCGTAGTACCAAGTGATGATGTTCCAGGCGAGGGCGCCGCACAAAGCGCCGAAAATTACGTAGTGGTCGACGAAGCTCGGGTCGACGGTGCCTTTGCCGATGGTGGCAGCCACTTTGAGCTGGAATATCCAGAGTGCGGCAAAGTTGAAGAACGCGGCAAAAAGTACGGCCTGCTTGGGGGTGAGTGCGCCGGTTGCAACGATTGTGGAAATGGAATTCGCGCCGTCATGAAACCCGTTCATGAAATCGAATGCCAGAGCAACGGCAATCAGCAGCGCAAGGACCCACACGCTGATGGTCAAACCTTCCATGGTGGGGCCTTTCAGGAGTTCTCGATGAGGATTTCTTCGATGGTTTTTGCCGCTTCTTCGCAGTAATCGAGAACGGTTTCCTGAAGGAAATAGAACTCCCGCATCTTCATCGCCACCCAGACATCGCCGCCATCCTGAAAGAGTTTTCCGATGGCCTTGCGCAGCACCTTGTCGGCCCGGCTCTCGATCTGGTCGATTTCCTTGCACAGATCGATGGTTTCCTGATTGCGCTGCTTGTCGGCGAGGGTAATGACGGCGCGGTTCAGGCGCAGGCAGGCATCGGCGCTCAGCGAAGCCATTTCTCGCGACTCGGGCGTCGAGTCCTTGATGTGGTACATCGATACGGCATTGGCGACGTCCTGCAGGGTGTCGAGCACATTGTCGAGATCGAGGGTCAGCGTGTGGATCTGGTCGCGGTTGATCGGTGTGGTGAAGGAGTTGTGCAACAGCGTGATCAGATCCCCCTTGATCTTGTCCGCACTCTTTTCATTACGGTTGACCTCGTCGACTAGCGCATGGACGTCTTCTTCTCGGCCTCCCAGGCTGTTGACCAGTCGAAGCGTGGCATTGGCTCCTGCCACGACTCGGTCCGAGTGTGCAGCGAGAAGGTCGAAAAATTCCCTGCGTTGCGGCATCAGGCTGCTGAACATAAGCGCCTCCATTGGTTGTTTGCTCAGGCGACATGATAGTGGAACTTCGTCACGATTCGGTCATAAAGCGAGTTTTTTGCCGTTCGGGAGGTCTGTCTTGGTCTCCTGGTCTGAACCGCAGGAACGAGGAAAACAGGGGCTTGCAGGCTGTTTTTGCAGTTGTTCTGGAGCGTTGCCGCAACGTTGAACTAATCGATGCCGATTTTGCCGCCCAAGAGATGATCAGTCGTTGGCGACTGTGACTGCGCTTGCCGTTTCAGTCGAGGAAGTGGCGCAGTGCCTCGACGATGCGTGCCGGCTGCTCATTCATCATGGCGTGACCGCAATCGGCGATTTCGCTGCGCGTGGCATTGGCAAGGGCTGATTGCAGCGGCTGCACGTTGCGTGCCGGCGTCATCCGGTCCTTGCGTGCCACGACCAGCAGGGTCGGGCACGACACGCCCGCAGCCGCTTCCAGTCCGCGCTGGTAGCGATTGCAGTTGTCGAGGTCGATGGCGAGAACGCCGCGTGGGCTGCGGCGCATGATCGCCAGCGTCGCGCCAGGTCCCCAGACGCCGTGCCCGCAGCCGCCGGTCAGATAGAACCGCGGCGTGTGCGAAAACTTCATGATCATCCGGCATGCGCTGTCCGGGTTCCCTTGCGCCATGCCGAGCAGCGTGTCCGAAACCGGCATCGGCGCCGAGCAGCCCAGCAGGGCGAGCCTGCTGATCCGTTGCGGCTGGCGGGCGGCGGCCTCGAGGGCGATCAGCGAACCCATCGAATGGCCGACGAGGACCGCTTTCTCTATTCTGGCCGCATCGAGCAGGGCGATGACCCAGTCGGCCAGCGCTTCGATGCTGGGCAAGGGCTTGCCGCGTGACAGGCCGTGCCCCGGCATGTCGGGCGCCATGACCGGGTAGCCGGCGCCGAGCAGTCCGCGCCCGACCTGTTGCCAGACGTCACCGTCGTTGGCCGCGCCGTGGATCAGGACAACGGTCGGTTTGCCTGCCGCTGCCGTCTTGAGGTCCGGTTTGCTGCTGGCGATGTGGCAGCAGTCGCCGTTTATGGTCAGTTCCATGCGGTTTGTTTTCGCTGGCAGTGAATCGGATCGGGAAAGGGACGGGAGATCACGCGGGAATATCCGGCACCAGGATGCGTTCGAGCTGGGTGATCCGGTCCTTGAGCAGGAGTTTTCGTTTTTTCAGACGTCGGATCAACAACTGGTCGGGGGGCGGGTTGAGCAGCAGATGATCGATCACCAGATCGAGATCGCGATGCTCCACCTGCATTTCGTGCAGGCATTCACGCGTTTCGGCAATTTCTTCTTCGCTCAGCGTCATCCGGGTTTTCCGTGGCGTTCGTATGGTGCGTCGTTGGCGGCGTCAATGGTAGGCGCGCCGCCAGCAAAAAACAATGCGGATGAAATGCGCGCCTTTCATCTTTCATGATGGCGATCGGCACCGGCGGTGGCCCGGTGCAAAAAAATCAATCCGGGCATTCTGGAGTTGCCGGATTGCGGGTAATTGCGCATAGAATAGCCACTGGAAGTGTAACCCTTGGTCACCGTTGGAGGAGGCAGATGCTTTATCACATCGTGGTTTCGTTTGGTAAGGAGAAAGAATATGAATACAAGCTCTCCGATACCGAACTTGCAGGGGGGAGCGCCGAGGAGGCGCGCCGTTGGTTCGACAAGGAATTTTCGGATCTTGAGTGTGAGCCGACCAATCCGATGGGCAAGGTCTTGATCATCGACAAGATTCTCAACGTTGCCCGTTACGGCGGTGAGCAGCGCTTTATCGACGGAAAAACCTGGGCTGCGCAGTTTGCGCGCTATACGGCGCTGGCCTTGGGCCGCGATACGATTCGCGTCGATGTGGCGGCTTTCAACATTGGCTATTGATCGGTTCCCTGTTTCTACGGCGGCGCAGACGTTCAGTCTGCGCCGTTTTTATTGGTGCCGGCAATTTCCTTTCCAGTTGGCCTCCGGTCTGCCGCCCGGAGTCGGGATGGTCGTCGGCGGGACCTGCGATATCGGCGTGCCGGCGCGTATCGGGCAGGCCGCCTGATGTGCCTCTCGATTCCGATGCAGGTGGTTGCCTGGGAAGGCGAGGATGGTGATTTTGCCGTCGTCGAGCGGGCGCAGGGCAGTGCCGATCAGGCGCTTGTCCGGCGTGAACGGGTGAACATGATGCTGATCGGCCCGCAGCAGCCTGGGACCTGGGTTCTCACGTCGTTGGGTCTGGCCAGGGAAGTGATCGACGACGCGGAGCGTGCGCTGATCGAGGACGCCCTGTCCGCTTTGTCGGCGGCGCTTGACGGCAATTACGACCCCACTTGGCATTTCACCGATCTTGGCACGCGCAGCGACGAATAGGCGTATTCGCCAGCCGGCCTCCCGGGCGCTGCAGCCCCCGTCGGCCAGCCCGCTGGCCGACGATGAAGCAACGCCGCAGCCAATACAGGAAAGGCGGTCGGCCAGTCCTCGCCTTCGCGCCGCGCCTTTTTCCGGTCGCGTCGCCGCACACTGATTTTCTCCATCTGCTTGCCGCAACGAGTCCTTTTGATCTGCGATAAACTCCTTGTTCCGCATTTTCGCTAGCCTCACGCCATGAGCAAGGCATTTACCCGAGAAGTTGACGCCGATGAGGATGGCGACGAGGAGGCCCTTGAGCCTTCGCTCAAGCTGCCGCAGGGGACGCGCAACTACATTACGCCGGGAGGCCATGCCGCGTTGCGCGCCGAGTTCGAGCAGCTGATGCGCGTCGAGCGGCCCAAGGTCGTCGAGGTCGTGCATTGGGCGGCGTCCAATGGCGACCGTTCCGAGAACGGCGATTATATTTATGGCAAGAAGCGTCTGCGCGAAATTGACCGGCGTATCCGTTTCCTGACCAAGCGGCTCGATCAGGCCGAGGTCGTCGATCCGGCTCGGCAGGAGAGTGCGGATCAGGTGTTTTTTGGCGCAACCGTGACGATTTGCGACGAACAGGGGCTGGAACAGACCTATCAGATCGTCGGTGTCGATGAAACCGATTTCAGCCGCAACCGGATCAGCTGGGTGTCACCGCTGGCGCGTGCCTTGCTCAAGTCGCGCGAGGGCGATGCGGTGCGCTTTCAAAGTCCTGCCGGCTGGCGAGAAATCGAAGTGCTGGAAATTGAATATCGGAGTATCGAACCATGAGCATTGATTTGTTCGTCGAAGAGTTCATGCAGTCCGATCTGCTCGAGTGTTCGCCCTCGTTGCCGGTGGGCGAGGCGGCCGTGCTCATGCGCAATGCGCGTTGCGGATCGATTCTCGTCGTCGACCAGGGGGCGCCGGTCGGTATCTGGACCGAAACCGATGCCTTGGCGGGCCGCTGGTTCTCGGTGGAAGACCTTGATCAGCCCGTCTCGGTTTTCATGAGCAGCCCGGTAAAGACGATTCCGGTACGAACGACCCTGGGCGAAGCCGCTCGCCAGTTCCGCGTCTCCGGTGTGCGGCATTTCCTGGTCAATGACGCCGAAGGGCGTTATCTGGGCATGATCTCGCAGACCGACGTGGTCCGTAACCAGGGCGTCGCCTTTTTCCTGCGCGCGCGCGACGTGGCGTCGGTGGTGACTGGCGTGCCTTCGTGCGTCGATGTCCATGCCTCGTTTCACGAGGTGCGCCAGCTGATGCACGAGCGCAGTCTGAGTGCCGTCGTCGTGCGCGACGGCGAGCGCCTCGGCATCATCACGCCGCGCGATGTGATCGGTGTGCTCGGCACGCGGCAGCTGGATCGCTCGGCCGGCGCGGTGGCCAGTTTTCCGTTGCTGAGCATTGCGGGGAGCGCCTCGCTGTTCCAGGCACGCGACCTTTTTGCGCAGCAGCGGATTCGCCATCTTGGTGTGACTGACGACAACGGCGCGCTGGTCGGCCTGCTTTCGCTGGGCGACATTCTCGACAGTGTCGAACACGAGTACGTGCGTGATCTGCTCGTCCAGCTCGAGCAGCAAGCCGAACGCCTGCAGACAACGCAGCGTGAGTCGGTTCGTCAGGCGAATCTCACCGAGGCGATTCTCAACGCGCTGCCGATCAGCGTTTTCGTCAAGGACGGCGAGGGCAGGGTGATCGTCTCGAATGAAATGAGCAATCAGATCATTGGCCGTCCGGCCGGCGAGATCATCGGGCGGACCGATAGCGAGCTGTTTGCGCCTGAGATCGTGGAAAGCCTCGCGCAAGAAGAGGCGCGGGTGCGCTCGACCCGGCAAACGCTGATCAGCGAACAACCCTTGAACGACGGCCGGACCTTGCTGCTGCACAAGCGGGCGGTCGAGGTCGACGGCAGTTCCTTGCTGATCGGTGCGGCGATGGACGTGACCGAATGGAAACGCGCCGATGCCCTGATGGTCAGCAGTCATCATGTGCTCGAACTGATTGTCGGCGGCGCCGAGTCGCCGGCCGTTCTCGATGCCCTGTGCCAGCGCATGGAGAGCCACCTCGCCGGCGCCTGGTGCTCGATCCTCCTGCTCGATGCGGATGGCGTGCATTTGCGGCACGGTGCCGGGCCCAGCCTGCCTGCCGAATACATGCGGGCGATCGACGGCCTTGCCATCGGGCCTGCGGCCGGCTCCTGCGGCACGGCGGCGTTTACCGGCGAGCAGGTGATTGTCGAGGATGTTGCCCGGAGTCCGCTGTGGACCGATTTTGCCAATCTGGCCGGGCGCTTCGGCCTGCGCTCGTGCTGGTCGACGCCGTTTTTCTCGGCCGGCCGCAAGGTGCTCGGTACGTTTGCCGTCTATCATCAGAAGCCAAGACATCCGGACAGCAACGACCTGATGGTCATTTCGCATGGCGCGCGCCTGGCTTCGGTGGCAGTCGAGCGCTGGCAGCAGATCGAAGAACTGAAGCGCCTGGCGACCATCGACATGCTGACCGGGCTGAACAATCGCGGTCATTTCATCGAGGGCGCCGAGGCCGAATTGCGTCGCGCCGACCGCTTCGATCGCGATCTGACCGTGCTGATGCTCGACATCGATTTTTTCAAGCGGATCAACGACGGCTACGGTCACGCAGCCGGCGACGAGGCGCTGCGCGTTTTTTCGCGGATTCTGAAACGGGAAACCCGCGAAATCGATCTCCTGGGGCGCCTCGGCGGCGAGGAGTTTGCCGTTTTGCTGCCGGAAACCTCGCCGGGAGACGGCATGCAGGTCGCCGAACGGATTCGCGCGGCCATCGAGCAGTCGAGTTTTTCCTTTCAGGGCAGCGTGCCGATCATTTTTACGGTGAGCCTCGGCGCCTCCTTTCTGCAAGCGGGCGATCGTCTGGACAACCTCCTGGCGCGCGCCGACGAGGCGCTCTATCGCGCCAAGCACGGCGGACGCAATCGCGTCGAAAAAGGCTGATACGGCCGGCCCTTATGGGACTTGAAATGCTCGGGCTTGCCCCCATCTAAGGCTCCGTTGCCGGATGCATTCGTGTTTTTCGTGTTTCCGGATTCTTTCGCAGGCCTTAAATCAACGGTTTTAAATAACGTTTTCACGGAGTATGCAATGGGCGCCAATAAGGAAACCCTCGGCTTTCAGGCCGAAGTCAAACAGCTGCTGCACCTGATGATCCACTCGCTGTACAGCAACAAGGAAATCTTCCTGCGCGAGCTGGTCTCCAACGCCTCCGACGCTTGCGACAAGCTGCGCTTCGAGGCCTTGAACAACAACAGCCTCTATGGCGACGACTCCGATCTGAAGATCCGCCTGTCCTTCGACAAGGCGGCGCGCACGCTGACCATTTCCGACAACGGTATCGGCCTGTCGCGCGACGAGGCGGTCGATCATCTCGGCACCATCGCCAAATCCGGCACGCGCGAGTTTTTCTCGGCGCTGACCGGCGACCAGTCCAAGGATGCGCACCTGATCGGCCAGTTCGGCGTTGGTTTCTATTCGTCGTACATCGTCGCCGACAAGGTCACGGTGGTTTCCCGTCGCGCCGGTCTCGAAGCCAGCCAGGCCGTCAAGTGGGAATCGGCGGGCGAGGGCGAATTCACCGTCGAGATGGTCGAAAAAGCGACGCGCGGTACCGAAGTGACCCTGCACCTGCGCGAAGGCGAGGACGAATTTCTCTCCGGCTGGAAGCTCAAGCAGACCGTGCGCAAGTATTCGGACCACATCACCTTGCCGATCCTGATGAAAAAAGAAGAATGGAATCAGGAGAAGGGCGAGCAGATCACCTCCGACGAAGAGGAAACCGTCAACCAGGCATCGGCGCTGTGGGCGCGCAGCAAGTCGGAGATCAGCGACGAGCAGTACAAGGAATTCTACAAGCACGTCGCGCACGATTTCGAGGACCCGCTGGCCTACGTGCATGCCAAGGTCGAAGGCAAGCAGGAATACACGCAACTGCTCTACATTCCGTCGAAAGCCCCGTTCGATCTGCTTGACCGCAACGCCCGGCATGGCGTCAAGCTGTACGTGCGCCGCGTCTTCATCATGGACGACGCCGAGCAGCTGATGCCGCTCTACATGCGTTTCGTGCGCGGTATCGTCGATTCGAACAACCTGCCGCTCAACGTGTCGCGTGAAATCCTGCAGGAGTCACGCGACATCGAGACGATTCGCGGCGGCTGCGTCAAGAAGGTGCTGGGCCTGCTCGAGGGCATGGCCGACAGCGACGATCAGGCCGAAAAGGACAAGTACGCGAACTTCTGGAAGGAATTCGGCCGCGTGCTCAAGGAAGGCACCGGCGAGGACCACGCCAACAAGGAGCGCATTGCCAAGCTGCTGCGTTTTGCCTCGACCCAGCTCGATACGCCGGAAGAAGTTGTTTCACTGGCTGACTACGTGTCGCGCATGAAGGAAGGCCAGGAGAAAATTTACTACGTCACGGCCGAAACCTTCACTGCGGCGAAGAACAGCCCGCACCTCGAAATCTTCCGCAAGAAGGGGATCGAAGTGCTGCTCCTGTCGGACCGTATCGACGAATGGGTGTCCGGCAACCTGACCGAGTTCGACGGCAAGCCATTGCAGTCGGTTGCCAAGGGCGGTCTCGATCTGGGCAAGCTCGAGGACGAAGCCGAGAAGAAGGAAGCCGAGCAGGCCGCCGACGAGTACAAGGAACTGATCGACAAGGTGAAGACCGCGCTCGGCGACAAGGTGAAGGACGTGCGGATTACGCATCGCCTGACCGATTCGCCTTCCTGCCTGGTGGCCGACGAGCACGATCTGGGCGGCAATCTGGCGCGCATCCTGAAGGCCGCCGGACAGAAAGCACCGGATACCAAGCCGATTCTTGAAATCAACCCGAAGCATCCGGCCGTGCAGCGCCTGAAGTATGAGGAAACCCGCTTTGAAGACTGGGCCAATCTGCTGCTCGAGCAGGCAACGCTGGCCGAAGGCGGCTCGCTCGAGGATCCGGCGGGTTTCGTCAAGCGCATCAACGACCTGATGCTGGCGCTGTCGGCTGGCGGCAAGTAAAGGCGTGATCGTTTAACAAAAAAGCTTTAACCACGGCGACACGGCGGGCACGGCGAAAAAC
>JBAQRB010000070.1:0-3943 GCA_049295655.1 Rhodocyclaceae bacterium | reverse complement strand
CGGAATACGGGAAGGATGCCGCTGCCGCTGGATGCGCCTCATACGCTCGGCAATGCGCAACAGCTTGCGGTACGCAAGAACCTGGCAAGCCAATACCGGCTGTCGCAACGGGATTTCGACAGCCGGTTCGCGGTCTATGGCTCGCGTCCCTACACGCTCGATACGGGCAGGGCGGATTATTGGCTCCACTCGGTGGTCGATACCGCGATGTACGAGAACGGAAAGCCGCAACAGATAGGGTTTATCGAGACGTAAATGCGGCACCCTTGGGCCTGCATCGTTCCGCTATGCGCGCTATCCGTCTCGGCCTGCTCGTTTCTGCCGGCTTCGGTTTCCGATAGCCGACCTGCCGCCCCGGCGGCAGTTGTTCGTTCGGCGTCGCCGACCGGTACGCTGACGAAGGCGGAAGAGTGTCCCACTCAGGCGAATCGTCAGCCGCACGAAAGCCCGTTCGTGGGCATCGGCGCTGAGGACTGCTGCGATGCTCGCGGGATCAAAGGCGCATATGTCGTCAAACTCTACGAGGATTCGCCCGCCAAAAATGCGAAGCTCCGTATCGCCGACCGGATCTTCCAGTTCGGCGGCTGCCGCATCGAAACCGTTGGGCAGCTTGCAAATGCCATCGCAAATGCCACGGTGCGGGCCGGCGTCATAATCCATTTCGCCAGGGATGTCCGCGCCGACAGCGTCACCGTGTTTACGCGTTCCGCATCCCCCGGCAGTTCGCACCGAGGGAGTGCCCCCCGATCGGTGGAGGAAAAAGAGCGGGTTTGCCGGGAAGCTGGGCTGCGGCTGACGTGTTTGTCCAAAGGGGGCAATTAACCGGCCCAGCCTTGATTACGAACTTGATGTGTAGCCTCAGTGTGACTACAATTCAGGCTCGGAATCAACATCATGGAGACTGGCTATGAGTACCGCAGATACCTACGTCCGTGCCCGAATCGACACGGCCACAAAAGAACGTGCAGCCGATGCACTGGAAGCGATGGGTTTATCCATTTCGGATGCTATTCGCTTGCTGATGCTCCGCATCGCTGACGAACATCGTTTGCCGTTCGAGGTGAAGGTGCCTAGCAAGAGCAGCCGCAAGGCGCTGGCAGAAATTGCGGCGGGGAAGGTGAAGACCTTCGCCACCGTAGACGACTTGATGGCGGACTTGAATGCGGACGATTGAGACACCTGGCTCATTCAAGCGCGACTTCAAGCGTGAAAGAAAAGGGCCGTACAAGGCGACGCTCAGCGCCGATTTGAAGCCGGTTATTGACGCGCTGGTGCTCGATCAGTCGTTGGCTGCAAGCTATCGCGACCACAGCCTAACCGGCGAATGGACAGGATGCCGCGAATGCCATATCAAGCCCGACCTGCTGTTGATCTACAAGAAAGAGGGGGATGGCAAGCTAATTCTGGCCCGCCTCGGCTCGCATAGTGAATTGTTTGGCTAACAAGGCGACAAAAGACTGGTTGGCGGAGACGGATACCCGCTGCGCGTTGGCGACTGGCGGGTGTTGTATCTTCTGGACGGCCAGCGACTGCGGGTGCTGGTTACGGAAATCGGGCCAAGAGGAGGTATCTATCAATGAACGTCCAAACCATCAACCGCGACGGCAACCCGGAATACGTGGTGCTGCCGTGGGCGGATTACCAGGCGCTGCTTGAAGCGGCGGAAGATGCCATCGACGGCGCATTGCTCGATGCATTCAGGAAAAAACTGGCTTCCGGCGAGGATGAAACGGTTCCCGCCGCTGTGCTCGACGTACTGCTGGCCGGCGCCAACCCGGTCAAGGTCTGGCGTGACTATCGCGGGCTGACGCAGGATGCATTGGCCGCCCAGGCCGGCATCAGCAAGGCTTATTTGTGCCAGATCGAGACGGGCAAGCGCGAGGGGGCAATCAAGACCTTGCGCGCCATTGCGGCGGCGCTGGGCGTAACCGTTGATGACTTGCAATGAAAGTGGTCTCCGCTCAACCCGCTCGGCCAGGAACTAAACAGAACTAAAAGGACAGCCACTTCGTTTGACCATGACCAAGGCTCGCTCAACCCTTGTTTCCCTCGCCGACACCCCGTGGTCTCACGTGGTGAGCCGCTGCGTCCGGCGTGCCTTCCTGTGCGGTGATGATGCACACACCGGGAAAAACCACGACCATCGCCGTGCCTGGATCGCTGATCGGGTCAAGCAATTGTCGGGGGTGTTCGCCATCGATGTGGCGGCTTACGCGGTGATGAGCAACCACAGTGCCTGGAGTCAGCCCCGTTTGGCTGGTGGCAAGTTTGAAGCGCGACACCTGAATGAGTGCCAGAGATATTTGTCGAGGCCGAGGCGTAACGTAAGTTCAGTAGTGATAACGCCCTTGCAGAAATTCGATCCGATCCGCTTTCACCAGATAGACGCAGCGGTGTTCTTGCGTGATGCGTCGTGACCAGACATCCGAGCCCAGGTACTTCAGCGGCTCAGGATTGCCGATGCCCTTGAAGGGATCGCGAAGGGTGGCCTTGACCAGTTCCAACAGTCGTTTGGCGGTACGGCGTTCTGTTTCCACCCAGTAGCTCAAGTCTTCCAGAAACTCGGGCTGAAACACCGCGACGTGCTTGACCTCAAGCTTCGAGGCCATAGTGCTTCGCAAGGGCGTCGACAGACGCAGGTGCGACATCGCCGGCCCGGGCGCGTGCCAAGGCGGCCAGCAGGCGTTCTGCATTTTTCGGAGAACGCAGCAGATGGGCGGTCTCCATCAGGCTCTGCAACTCATCGGCGGCAATCATCGCAACAGCATCCCCCGAGCGGCGGCGTACCAAGATCACTTCACGGTCATCGACAGCGCGGTCCATCAGCGTCTTGAGCTGCTCGCGGGCTTGGCTATAGGTGGTTTCGATGGTCATGGTATTTCCTTGTGATTGGACAGGGTTATTGTACAACTACAACCCGTTAAATGCTCTATATTTAGCGTGAAAAAAATGGCGAGCAAGGCGAGCGCCAGTAAAAGGCCCCCCACTTTGCCCTCGGCTCGAGGGCTGAGCGTTCTGCCGGAATCCGGGGCGCATTTTCAGGAGGCTTTGCAAACAACATAGACGGTACTGCCGTCGTCCAGATAGGCGGCATTGTCCGCCAGCTTGGTATCGAGCGCCGTATCCGTGCTGGTGCCGCGTACCTGGCCGGTGCCGGGTTTTCCGTCGTCGAACTGGGCGTCGATGGCGTTGGCGATCTTGCCCGGCAGGTTGCTCGAGCAGACGATCAGTCCGGCGAGGCCCAGCGCGCCGTCCTGAACCTGCAGGATGCCGCCGGCCGCGTTGGGCGGCGAGAGGCGGGTCGCGGCATCGCCGCCGATGAATCCGGCGAGGCGCAGGTGCTGCCAGAATTCACAGTTCTCCGTCGAACTTGCCGACGTGCAGTCGAGCACGGTTTTGATGCCGCTCGCGCCAACCCGGCCGTTGCCATCGCCGCTGACGGCTTGCGGGCTGGTCCAGCGGGCCGCTGCGCCGCTGTCGTCGCCCGGCGAGCGCTTGTAGCGGTCCTGGTAGCCGTAGAGGGCGACGCTGATCCCGTTGATGTCGTTGGCGACATTCCTGATCTTGGCCTGTGTGATCAGTTCCTGCCCCTTCAGCACGCCGCCGATCAGCAAGCCGATGATGACCAGTACGATGGCAATTTCCACCAGCGTGAAACCCGATTGCTGCCTGTTCATTCCGATCTCCTTTTTTGGCGGATGTATGCTGAATGCGTATGTTGCTAGTGTATATGCTTAATCCTTTGTCGTCTCGTGTTTCGTGGCGGCGTACCAATAAAAACAAGAGGTGCCAGCAGTTGTTTCATACTCAGTCGTTGACTACAATGCAGTCATTGCTATCTTTCTGAGGAGGCTGATATGGCGACGCTGACCATCCGTCATCTCGACGACGATCTGAAATCTCGCTTGCGTGTGCAGGCCGCGCACCATGGACAGTCCATGGA
>JBAQRB010000069.1:0-26073 GCA_049295655.1 Rhodocyclaceae bacterium | reverse complement strand
CACTTCCCCGGTCACGGCTGGGTAACGGCGGATTCGCACGTCGCCATTCCGGTCGATAAACGCAGTCTTGCCGAACTCGCGCCGGACATGGAGCCCTACCGGCAACTGAAGCTCGATGCCGTGATGCCGGCGCACGTCATCTACCCGCAGGTCGATTCGCAACCCGCCGGTTTTTCGAAAGTCTGGCTGAAAAAGCTGCGCGAGGAGTTCTCTTTTGCGGGCGTGATTTTCAGCGACGATCTGTCGATGGAGGGGGCGAGCGTCGCCGGCGACATCGTCGATCGCGCCAATGCGGCCTGGCAGGCAGGTTGCGACATGTTGCTGGTGTGCAACGCACCGGATGCCGTCGGCGATCTGCTGGCGCGCTGGCAACCGACGCTGGAGCCGGTGCGGGCGCAGCGCATCGAGCGGCTGCTGGCGCATGGCGAGGCGGCGGACCGGACGGCGCTCGGTAGCGATCGCCGCTACCTCGCGGCTGTCGAGCGGGCGGTTTCGCTGCAGGCGTAGATTGCTCCGGCAGAAAACGAAAAAGGCAGCCGAGGCTGCCTTTTTTACTGGAGTTTCAAACGCTTACTTGACGCGGGCGCGGTACTCGTTGGTGCGGGTGTCGATTTCGATCTTGTCGCCGATTTCGACGAAAGCCGGTACCGGCAGTTCAAAACCGGTCGACAGACGTGCCGGCTTCATCACCTTGCCCGACGTGTCGCCCTTGACGGCCGGCTCGGTGTAGATGACTTCACGGACCAGGCTGTTCGGCAGTTCGACCGAGATGGCCTTGCCGTCGTAAAAAACGACTTCGCAGGGCATCGCTTCTTCGAGGTAGCTCAGGGCGTCGGCCATGCACTCGCCTTCGATTTCGTACTGGTTGTACTCGGCATCCATGAAAACGTACATCGGGTCGCCGAAGTACGAGTAGGTGACTTCCTTGCGCTCGAGCTGAACAACGTCGAACTTGTCGTCGGCGCGATAGACGGTTTCGCTCGGCGAACTGGTCAGCAGGTTCTTCATCTTCATCTTGACGACCGAGGCGTTGCGGCCCGATTTGCTGTATTCAGCCTTGAGGACAACCATCGGGTCGTTGCCGACCATGAATACGTTGCCTGCGCGAAGCTCCTGTGCGGTTTTCATATTGCGTTCCGGTAATAGCGAAAAATATAGCCGCGTATTATAGCTTGCTTCGGCAAAAACGCACCAGAGCGCTCGACAAATCTTCTTGCCCGGCGAGCTGCTCCGCCCAGCGGCGGGAATGCGTGCGCAGCAAGGGGAGATTGACCAGGAATTCGTCCCACAGCGCACGCCACGACACAGCCGCGGCTTCCGTCGGCTTTGCTCCGGCATTCCATGCGTGCCACAATTTCCGCAGCTCGTCGGCCATTCCGGCAGGCAGTCCGGCGCAATAGAGATCGAGAAATGCATCAAGCTTGACGAGGTGCGCATCGTCCTGTTGCGGGTAGATGTGCCAGACCATCGGCCGGGCCGCCCATTGTGCGCGGACAAAGGAATCCTCGCCGCGTACGAAGTTGAGGTCGCAGGCCCAGAGCAGCGGGTCGTAGCGGCTTTGCTCGACAAAGGGAACAATGCGGATTTCGAGGGCGCCGCGGTGGATCGTATCGCCGGGACGCAGGGCTTGCCCGCAAAAAGCTTCGACTTCAGGCAATGCGCGCGAAACCGGCAGCAGGCAGCAGGTCTGCCCCCGCGCTGTTGCGCAGCCCTGCAACAAGGAGAGGATCGCCGGGTTCTCGTAAGCAAACAGCGAGATGGTCAGGGCGTCGGCGTTCGGCGCGGCGAAGCCCAGTTCCCGCCAGAATCCTGCCTGCAGTTCGGGGCTGGCGTCGAACGCTTGCCGGCGGGCCAGAAGGTCTTTTTCGCGCAGCAAACCGCCGGTGTCGGGCGTGAAGCCGGGGAAGAAAAAATACTTGGTCAGCGGCAGGCGTGGATGCGGCGACGGGAGTGCGTGGCAACCGGCCACCCAGTTCTCGGCGCTCAGATATTCAAGGTTGATCCAGACCGGGCGCGGCTCGCACTGCGCCATCGCAGCGACGAATTCGTCCGGAATCCTGCAGGCGAAGGCTTCGACGACCGTCCTCGCCGGAATGGCCTCGGGGAACGGCGTCTCCCAGCGCCGGATGTCGACGCCGAGCAGCCGCTGGCGGGCCTGTTGCGGGTCGATCTGCGGGCAGAGCGGCTGGAAAGCGCGCAGGTCGTCGACCCACAGCCTGACGGCCATGCCGTGCTCGCTTGCGAGTTGACGGGCCAGACGCCAGCAAACGCCGATGTCGCCAAAATTGTCGACGACAGTGCAGAAAATGTCCCAGTCGGGGCGGTTGATGGTCGGCATCGGGGGAAAGGTGAGCGTGATAACATCAAAGGCGCCATCCTACTCCTGCGGATCGATGATCCACCGACAATGAACAAAGCATTCGACGCCAGATCCTTGCTTGCCACGCTGACCGAGTTGCCGGGGGTTTACCGGATGCTCGATGCAGCCGAGAATGTCCTCTACGTCGGCAAGGCAAAAAACCTCAAGAAGCGTGTGGCTTCGTATTTTCGCGACAACCATCCGAGTCCGCGCATCGCGCTGATGGTCGCCCAGATCGCCAAGGTGGAAACCACGGTGACGCGTTCGGAAGCCGAAGCGCTGCTGCTTGAAAACAACCTGATCAAAAGCCTTGCGCCGCGCTACAACATCCTTTTTCGCGACGACAAGTCGTATCCGTACATCGTCCTGACGCGCGACGAATACCCCAGGCTGGGGTTCTTTCGCGGTACGACGGACAAGCGTGCCGACTATTTCGGGCCGTTTCCGTCGTCGCTCGCGGTGCGTGACAGCGTCCACCTGTTGCAGAAAATGTTCCGCCTGCGTACCTGCGAAAGTTCCGTTTTCAACAATCGCACGCGGCCGTGCCTGCTCTACCAGATCAAGCGTTGTTCCGGTCCCTGTGTCGGCCTGGTCGAACCCGAGGCCTATGCACAGGACGTGCAGATGGCGTCGATGTTTCTGCAGGGGCGTCAGCAGGAGGTGATCGGCCGCCTGACGACCTCGATGGATCAGGCCGCCGGGCAGCTCAAATTCGAGCAGGCGGCGATCTATCGCGATCAGATCCAGTCATTGCGCCACGTGCAGGACAAGCAGTACGTCGAGAGCAGCGCCGGGGAGGATGTCGATATCGTTGTCGTCGTGGAGGAGGGCGGTCTGATCTGCGTGAATCTGGCAATGGTTCGCGGCGGCCGGCATCTTGGCGACAAGTCGCAGTTTCCGAACAACGCAGCCGGTTCGTCGCCGGGCGAGGTGCTTTCCGCTTTCCTCTACCAGCACTATCTCGCGCATCCGATCCCGACACGTATCCTGGTCAATCTGCCACCGGGAGACAGCGAGCTGGCCGAGACGTTTGGCGAATTGGCCGGGCGACCGGTACCCATCGTCGAACCCCGGCTCACCATGCAGCGAGTCTGGGTTGAAATGGCCGAGCAGAACGGCAAGCTGGCGATCATTGCGCGGCGTGGTGCCTTGTCGCTGCAGGGCGAGCGACTGGCGGCGCTATGCGAGGAGCTCGGTCTGGAAAGAGAGGAGGGCAAGGAGGCGCGCATCGAATGCTTCGACATCAGCCACACGATGGGCGAGGCGACCGTCGCATCGTGCGTCGTCTATCAAGGTAACGGCATGCGCAAGTCGGAATATCGCCGCTTCAACATCAACGATATCCAGCCGGGCGACGACTACGCCGCCATTCGGCAGGCCGTGCTGCGCCGCTACGAGAAAGTCGCGTCGGCGGATCGTGTCGCCCCGCTGCTGATTCTGATCGACGGCGGCAAGGGGCAAGTGGGGTCGGCGGCCTCTGCGCTTGCCGAACTCGGTCTGTCGCATTTGCCTCTGCTTGGTGTGGCCAAGGGGGAGGCGCGCAAACCCGGACTGGAAAGCCTTATTTTCGCGGATGGCCGGGAGCCGTTACAATTGCGCCCAGAACATCCCGCGTTGCATCTGATCCAGGAAATTCGCGACGAAGCGCACCGGTTTGCGGTTTCCGGTCATCGGGCGCAGCGCGGAAAAACACGACGGACTTCGCGCCTTGAAGAAATCGGCGGTATCGGGCCGAAGCGACGCAAGGCGCTGGTCTCCCATTTTGGCGGATTGCAGGGCATCTCGAATGCCGGGGTTGATCAACTCACAGCAGTTCCCGGCATCAGCCGGGAACTGGCCGAAAAAATTTACGCGGCTTTGCATTGATGCCATTGAACATACCGATTCTCCTGACCTGGCTGCGGATCGTCCTGATCCCGCTGATGATCGCCGTTTACTATGTGCCGGAGTCCTGGGGGCATGGTATCGGCCGAAATCTCACGGCCACCCTGATTTTTGTGGTGGCCGCGGCAACCGACTGGCTGGATGGCTATCTGGCGCGCCGCCTGGATCAGACCTCGGCCTTCGGCGCCTTTCTCGACCCGGTTGCCGACAAGCTGATGGTCGCTTCGGCGCTGATCATGCTGGTGCAGCTCGATCGTCTCGATGCGATCATCGCCGCCATCATCATCGGCCGGGAGATCACGATCTCTGCACTGCGCGAATGGATGGCCCAGATCGGGGCACACAAGAGCGTTGCCGTGTCGATGATCGGAAAGATCAAGACCACCGCCCAGATGGCCGCCATTCCGCTGCTGCTCTATCAGGATTCGTTCGCGGGCTTTGATGTGCTTCTCGCCGGCACCTGGCTCATCTACGTTGCCGCCGTGCTGACCCTCTGGTCGATGGGTTATTATATGCGAATGGCATGGCCGCACCTCGCCGAGCAAGACAGGAAGCGGTAGTTTCAATCGGCGGGTGTTTGGCTGATGTGAAATTTTCCGCAAAAAAACATTGACACCTTCCGCCACCCCTATATAATGCGCACCTGTTTCAACGCGGGAGTAGCTCAGTTGGTAGAGCGATACCTTGCCAAGGTATAGGTCGAGAGTTCGAGACTCTTCTCCCGCTCCACATTTTGGCGAAAAGCAGTTGTTGCTTTTCTGTAGTTGTAGTTCCTATCGTGAGGTAGGCGCGGCGCGATAGCAAAGCGGTTATGCACCGGATTGCAAATCCGTGTAGGTCGGTTCGACTCCGGCTCGCGCCTCCAGTAAAAGGTTTCATGCGGGAGTAGCTCAGTTGGTAGAGCGATACCTTGCCAAGGTATAGGTCGAGAGTTCGAGACTCTTCTCCCGCTCCACATTCAAAGGGAAAGTGCTGATGCACTTTCCCTTTTTCATTCCTAGATACTGCCTACGGCAGACAGGTATAATCGCCTGCCTCAGCCCGGATGGTGAAATCGGTAGACACAAGAGACTTAAAATCTCTCGCCGCAAGGTGTGCGGGTTCGATTCCCGCTCCGGGCACCATCGTAAGAACCGATAATTTATCTGTGCCGTTTTCCAGATTAGACTGATACCTGCTTCTAGTGCGGCCTCGCCTCGGTACGATCGCCCTGGTGCCCGCGGAGCCACCCCTCGAACTCCGCCGCCGGCGCCGGGTGCGCATAGAGGTAACCCTGGCCGACCGTGCACCCGCAGGCGCGGAGAAAATCCGCTTGACTCTCGGTCTCGACGCCTTCGGCAACGACCGTGAGCTTGAGCGCCCGGCCCAGCGCCAGGAGGCTCCTGACAAACTGCCCGTTTTCCTCGTTGTGGTCGGCCATCCGGACGAACGAGCGGTCGATACTCAGGATGTCGATCGGCAAACGGCGCAGACAGGCGAGGCTGGAGGCCCCGGAACCGTAGTCGTCGACGGCCAACGCGACACCGATTGCATGCAGGCGGTCGAGAATGCCTGCGATGTTGTCGCGGGCGGCGAGAATGACGCTTTCGGTCAGCTTGATCTCGAGGTCCCCCGGCGAAATGCCGTGGCGCCGGATGTTGCCGGCGATGCGCTCGGCCAGGTCGCCCCGCTGCAACTGCTTGGCCGCGACCGTCACGGCGATGCGGATTCGCCCCAGCCTCTGCGCCTGCCAGGCAGCGCACTGCCGGCATGCCTCGTCGAGCACCCAGTCGCCGAGTTCGGCGATGATTCCGCTCTCCTCGGCCAGCGGAATGAAATCGGCTGGCAGGACCAGTCCGCGTCGCGGATGCCGCCAGCGCAGCAGTGCTTCGACACCAAAGGCCGTGGTACCGCCGAGCGACACCGTCGGCTGGTAATAAAGTTCCAGCTCGCCGTTGCGCGCGGCGTCGCGCAACTCGCCTTGCAGCGCGAGCTGCGCGGTGTCCTCGCTCATCGCCGGCTGGAAGAAGCGGTAGGTGCCGCGACCGGCCAACTTGGCCGCGTACATCGCGGCGTCGGCGCTCTTGATCAAGGTAAAGACATCGGCGCCATCGCCGGGCAAATAGGCGATCCCGATCGACGCGCCGATGCGTAGCACGTGCCCCTTGACCGGCATCGGCAACGCCAGCGCGGCGACTGCCTTGCGCGCCATGCTGGCGTAGTCCGCGAGATCGCGCGCGTGTTCGAGCAGGATGACGAACTCGTCGCCGCCCATCCGCGCCACCGTGTCCGACTGGCGCACGCACCGGATCAGGCGACGAGCCACTTCCTGCAGCACGCCGTCGCCGACGTCGTGGCCGAGCGAGTCGTTGACCCCCTTGAAGCGGTCAAGGTCAATGAACATCAGCCCCAGGCGCTGCTTGTCGCGCGTAGCGAAGGCGATGCCGTGTTCGAGGCGGTCGAGCAGCAATGTCCGGTTGGGCAGTCCGGTCAGCGGGTCGTGGAAGGCGAGGTGGCGAATATGCTCATCCTTGCGTCGCAACTCGGTGATGTCGTGGAAAATGCCGACGTAGCGCAACGGATTGCCATTGCTGGCGGGCAGCACGCTGATCGTCAGCCATTCGAGGAAGGCCTCGCCGTTCTTGCGCCGGTTCCAGACTTCGCCGGCCCAGTGCCCGTCGCGCTGCAGCACTTCACACAGCTCGCCGGAGAAGTCCTGGGTCGTGTCTTCGGAGCGCATCAGGCTCGGTTTCTGGCCGGCGATTTCGTCGGCGCCGAAGCCGGTGATCGCGCTAAACGCCGGGTTGACCGAGATGATCCGCGCCTCCCCATCGGTCACCATGATGGCGTCCATGGTGTTGGCAAAAACGCTCGCCGCCAGCTTGAGTTCCGCTTCGGTCCTTTTGCGCTCGCCGATATCCTGAATCTGCGCAACGAAGTACAGCGCTTCGCCTTCGTCGCTGTACAGCAGCGACGCCGTCAGCAGCATCCATCCGGTGCCGCCGTCGCGGCGCCGATAGCGCTGTTCGAGCTCGTCGGACGGCAGCTCGCCGCCGGCCAGGGCGCGCAGCTCGGCGATCGCCCCGGCCGGGTCGGCGCTGTCGATGATGTCGTTGAAGTTGAGCTTTTCCAGATCCTCACTGGCGTAACCGACGAGCTTGCACAGGCTGCGATTGACGCGCAGGAACTGCCCGGCCAGCGAGACGACGGCCATGCCGATCGGCGCATGATCGAGAATGGCGCGAAAGTGCGCCTCGCTTTCGCGCAATGCATGTTGCGCGTGCTTGCGTTCGATGACCTCGGCTTCAAGCTGCGTCACGTAGGCCGAGGATTCGTTGTACAACAGCAGATTTTCGTAGGCCAGCGCGATCTGCGTCGCCAGGGTCACGGCGATCTGCTCGTCGTCCTCGCCGAACGGCGCGTGCCCCCGGTCGCGGTCGGCCAGGTAAAGCCAGCCGAAGGCGCGCGTCGCCGATTTCAGCGGAACGATCAGCAGGTTGACGACCGGCGGGTGCCAGGGCGGCAGCAGCGCCGCGGCCGCCGCCGCATCGTTGATGCGGCACGGCGCGCCGTCGCTCACGGCAGCGTCCAGGTCGAGCCGGCCAAACAGCGGACGCAACTCATCGGCAACGCCCCGCACGACGAAGCTGCGCAACGGCTCCTGGCCATCGCCCCGCATGCCGATCACCGTGACGCCGGCGTCGAAAATCGCCTGCGCTGCGCGGCAGGCCAGATCGAGCAGGGGCTGCGCGTCGCGTTGTGCCGCCAACCCCAGGCCCAGTTCGATCAGCGTCGCCAGGCGCAGGCTCAAACTCAAATCCTGTCCGGCGCCGGGCGCGGCGGGCAGCGGCGGTTTCGGCATGGTCGCCGGGATCCCGAGCGCGGCGGCGACCGCGTCGAGGATGACCTGCGGTCGCGACGGTTTGGCAATCACGGCGGCCACGCCGCACGCCTGCGCGAGATGGCGTGCCTCGTTCAGGCGATAGGTGGCGGTGTAGAAGATGACCGCGGTTTGCGCGATGGCGGCGTCGGCGTGCAGCTGCTGGACGAACTCGATACCGTCCATGGTCGGCATGGCGATGTCGCAGACGACGAGATCGGGCCGTTCCGCGCGAACCCGATCGAGCGCTTCGGCGCCATTGCGCGCCTCGACGGTACGGTAGCCGGCGTAACCGAACAGCATGGTCAGAAACTCGCGGCTGAGGTTGCGGTCATCAACGACCAGGATAGTCGCCATCGTTGTTTTCTCGTGAACTTGGCAAGCAGTTCGACGCGGACGATACGCTTTGGTTCGCGCTGATCGGACTATGCCATAATGATTTATCGTGTTGTTTACGTTGGTGTGGTGTGGTGTGGTGTGGCGTGGTGTGGCGTGGCGTGGCGTGGCGTGGCGTGGCGTGGTTATTCCAATGACGTAATCCTGATGGGTTTATTTTTCTGGGACAGAATTGAATGGTCGGGCGATAATGGCGCCCAAAAAAAACGGAACGAAAGAACTAATGCGCAAGGTTCCGGCCCTACCCTGTCGTCTGCTTTCCCGATTCAAGACGCGCCCGCCGTCAGGCGGATACCGATAGAAGGAACCATTATGTCCGCCAATCTGTTCGATTCCGCCATCGTCGGCGACTCCGCCAGCGCGGTCGATTTCATCACCAATATCCTGCAGGCGTCGACCGAATACTCGATCATCGGCAAGAGCCTCGACGGCACCATCCAGCTTTGGAACGAAGGCGCCCGGCGGCTCTATGGCTACGAGCCGGAAGAGGTGGTGAGCAAGGCCAACTCCGACATCCTGCACGTGCCGGAAGACGTGCAGGCCGGCAAGCCGGCGCAGATCCTCGCCGCCGCGCTGGAGAGCGGCAAGTGGGAAGGCACCCTGCAGCGCCTGCGCAAGAACGGCGAGCGCTTCACCGCGCGCATCGTGATCACGCCGCGCCTTGACGCGGCGGGGCAGCCGATCGGCTTCCTGCTGATGTCCAAGGACATCTCGGATGAAGTGCGCCTGACCGACGAGCTGAAGGCCACGCAGCTCTACAACATCGTCGGCGACGCGACCAGCGCGGTCGAGTTCATCACCAACATCCTGCAGGCGTCGACCGAATACTCGATCATCGCCAAGAGCCTCGACGGCACCATCCTGCTCTGGAACGAGGGCGCGCGCCGGCTCTACGGCTACGAGGCCGAGGAAGTCGTCGGCAAGGCCAACTCTGAGATCCTGCACGTCCCCGAGGACGTCGCGGCCGGACGGCCCGGCGAGATCCTCGAGGCTGCGATCGACGAAGGCAAGTGGGAAGGGACGATCGCCCGCCTGCGCAAGAACGGCGAACGCTTCACCGCGCGCGTCGTGATCACGCCACGACGCGACTCGGCCGGCAAGGTGGTCGGCTTTCTGCTCATCTCGAAGGATATTTCGGACGAAATCCGCCTCACCGAGGAGTTGAAAGCCACACAGCTGTACACGCGTTCGCTGATCGAATCGAACATCGACGCGCTGATGACCACCGACCCGATCGGCGTCATCTCGGACGTCAACCGGCAGATGGAGCTGCTCACCGGCCTCGACCGCAACGCGCTGATCGGCACGCCGTTCAAGAACTACTTCACCGATTCCCGGCGCGCCGAGGAGGGCATCAAGCTCGTGCTGCGCGAGGGCAAGGTGACCAACTACGAGCTCACCGCGCGCCACCGTGACGGGCGCGAGGTGCTCGTTTCGTACAACGCGTCGACCTTTCACGACGCGCAGGGCAAGCTGCAGGGGGTGTTCGCCGCGGCGCGCGACATTACCGAGCAGAAGCGCCTCGAACACCAGCTGCGCGAATCGGAAGCGTACAATCGCGGATTGATCGAAGCCTCGGTCGACGGCCTGATTACCGTCGATCCGGCGCTGACCATCACCGACGTCAACGCGCGCATGTGCCAGATGACCGGTTACGGTCGCGAGGAGTTGATCGGCACGCCGTTCGCCGACTACTTCATCGACGCCGACAATGCCGAGCAGGGCGTCCGCCAGACCTTCGACGCGGGGGTGGTCACCGACTACGTGCTGATCATGGCGACGCGCGACGCGCGGCATTTGCGCGTCTCGTTCAACGCATCGGTGTTCCGCGATTCGGCGTCGGGCGCGGTGCGCGGCATTTTCGCCAGCGCCCGCGACATCACCGAACAGGCCCGGCTGCAGACCCAGCTTGCCGACGAGCGAACCTACAACCGCGGCCTGATCGAAGCCTCGCTCGACGGCCTGATCACCGTCGACCCGCTGCTCAAGATCACCGACGTGAACGAAACAATGTGCCGGATGTCGGGCTTTACGCGCGAGACACTGGTCGGCTCGCAGTTTCCCATGTACTTCGCCGACGCCAAGTGCGCCGCCGAGGGCGTGCGCCTGACCCTCGACCGGGGCGCCGTCACCAACTACGAGCTGACGCTGCGCACCAGCGATGGTCGCGAGCGGCTGGTCTCGTTCAACGCTGCGATCTTCACCGATCAGAACAACGCCGTGCGCGGCATCTTCGCCAGCGCCCGCGACATCACCGAGCAGGCCCGGCTGCAGACGCAGCTGGCCGAGGAGCGCGCCTACAACCGGGGGCTGATCGAAGCGTCGGTGGACGGGCTGGTGACGGTCGATGAGGCGATGATCATCACCGACGTCAATGACACCATGTGCCAGATGGTCGGCCGCCAGCGCAAGCAGCTGATCGGCTCGCTGTTTGCCGACTACTTCAGAGAACGCGAGCGCGCCGAACAAGGGGTGATGCTGACCTTCAAGGAAGGCGCGGTCACCGACTACGTGTTGACGCTCGAAGCGGCCGACGGCCACCAGGTGCCGGTGTCGTTCAATGCCGCGGTGTTCAGGGACATGGGCGGCGAGGTGCGCGGCATCTTCGCCTCGGCGCGCGACATCACGGCGCAGAAGCAGCTCGAAGCGCAGCTGCAGGCCTCGCAGTTCTACACGCGTTCGTTGATCGAGTCGAACATCGACGCGCTGATGACGACCGACTCGCTCGGTGTCATCACCGACGTTAACCAGCAGATGGTGGCGCTCACCGGCTGCAATCGGGACGGGCTGATCGGCGCGCTGTTCAAGAACTTCTTCACCGATCCGCTGCGCGCCGAGGAGGGCATCCGGCTGGTGCTGCGCGACGGCAAGGTGACCAACTACGAACTGACGGCGCTCGGCAACGCTGGCGAGCAAAACGTCGTTTCGTACAACGCAACGACGTTCAACGACCGCGACGGCAAGCTGCAGGGCGTGTTCGCCGCAGCCCGCGTGATTACTGAACAGAAGGCGCTCGAGCGCCAGTTGCGCGAATCGGAAGCCTACAACCGCGGCCTGATCGAAGCCTCGATCGACGGGCTGATCACCGTCGACCCGTCGGGAACGATCAGCGACGTAAACAACCGCATGTGCCAGATGACCGGCTACTCGCGCGCCGAGCTGATCGGCTCGGCATTCGCCGATTACTTCACCGACGCCGAGCACGCGTGCGCCGGCGTCAAGGAAACCTTCGCACAAGGCGTTGTCACCGAGTACGCGCTGACGCTCGTGTCGCGCACGCGACGCCAGTTGCAGGTGTCGTTCAACGCCTCGGTGTTCAAGAACGCGGCCGGCGAGGTGGGCGGCATTTTCGCCTCGGCGCGCGACATCACCGACCGCCTGCGTCTCGAGGAACAATTGCGCGAGCAGCAGACCTACCTGCGTGGCCTCATCGAATCGTCGGTCGACGGTCTGGTCACGGTCGATCCCGAGGGCTTCGTCACCGACGTCAACGTGCAGATGTGCCGAATGACCGGTTACGACCGGGCAGAGCTGATCGGCTCGCCGTTCAAGCGCTATTTCACCGAGCCCGAGCGCGCCGACGCGGGCGTCCAGCGCACGCTGATCGAAGGCATCGTCACCAATTATGAGCTGGTGCTGCGCAACAAGGCCGGACGCAAGGCGACGGTTTCGTTCAACGCGTCGGTGTTCCGCGCCGCCGACGGGCGCATGCAGGGAATATTCGCCAGCGCCCGCGACATTTCCGAACAGGCGCGTCTGCAGGGGAAGTTGACCGAGCAGCAGGTGTACAACCGCTCGCTGATCGAGTCGTCGGCCGATGCGCTGTTCGCGATCGCGCCGGACGGCACGATCACCGACGTGAACGAGGAGGCCACCCGGCTCACCGCCTTTTCGCGCAAGCATCTGATCAACTCGCGCTTCAAGGACTACTTCACGAATCCCGACGAGGCGCGCCAGGGCGTCGAGCAGACGCTCGCCGCCGGCCGCGTGCTCGGCTACGAACTGATGCTGATCACCCGCCATGGACGGCGCATCGCTGTTTCCTTCAATGCCGGCGTGTTTTCCGACGCCGCCGGCCAGCCGCTCGGCATTCTCGCCGGCGCGCGCGACATCACGCCGCAGAAGGCGCTCGAACAGCAGTTGCGCGACCAGCAGTTCTATTCGCGCTCGCTGATCGAGTCGAATATCGACGCGCTGATGACTACCGACGCGCTCGGCGTGATCACCGACGTCAACCAGCAAATGGTCGCGCTCACCGGCACGCCGGTCGATGAGCTGATCGGCTCGCCGTTCAAGAACTTCTTCACCGATCCCGAGCGCGCCGAGGCGGGCATCAAGCTCGTGCTGCGCGAGAGCAAGGTGACCAACTACGAACTGACGGCGCGCGCGCGGAACGGCAAGGAGACCGTCGTGTCGTACAACGCCACGACCTTCGACGACCGCGACGGCAAACTGCAGGGCGTCTTCGCCGCCGCGCGCGACGTGACCGAACGCAAGCGCTTCGAGCAGACGCTGCAGGAGAAGAACATCGAACTGGAAAACGCCAACCTGGCCAAGGACCGCTTCCTGGCCAGCATGTCGCACGAGTTGCGCACGCCGCTCTCGGCGATCATCGGCTTCACCGGCACCCTGCTGATGCATCTGCCGGGACCGCTGACCGTCGATCAGGAGACGCAGCTCACGGTCATCGACGGCAGCGCCAATCACCTGCTGTCGCTGATCAACGACCTGCTCGATCTGGCCAAGATCGAGTCGGGCAAGGTCGATCTCAAGCTCGAACCGATGTCCTGCGCCAGCGTCATCGAGGAGGTGGCGACAAGCCTGCGGCCGCTTGCCGAACAGAAGGGCCTGGCTTTCCGGGTCGAATTGCCGGCCGACGACGTCGTGATCCGAACCGATCGCCGCGCGCTGTCGCAGATCGTCATCAATCTGACCAACAACGCGATCAAGTTCACCGACCATGGCTCGATTACCTTGGCCCTCGTCGAACGGAAGCGGGACGGACACCCGGCGTACGAAATCTGCGTTGCCGACACCGGCTGCGGCATCAAGCCGGAAGATCAGCTCCGGCTGTTCCAGGCCTTCACCCAGCTCAGCGCCGACACCCACCGCAAGGAAGGCACCGGGCTCGGCCTGCACCTCTCGCAGAAGCTCGCCGAGCTGCTCGGCGGACGCATCGTTTTTTCGAGCGAATACGGCCGCGGCAGCAGCTTCGCGCTGCTGCTCGCGGACCGCTAGGCGGAGAGCACGATGGCCCGTATCCTCGTCATTGACGACAGTCCGCAGAATCTGGAACTGATGAGCTACCTGCTGCAGGCCTTCGGCCACGTCGTCTGGCGCGCCGCCGACGGCGAGCAGGGGGTCGAGACCGCCCGGCGCGAAGTGCCCGATCTGATCGTCTGCGATATCCATCTGCCGAAAATGGACGGCTACGCGGTGGCGTCGCAGCTCAAACGCGATCCCGCGCTGTGTTCGATCCCTCTGGTCGCGGTCACCGCGCTGGCCATGGTCGGCGACCGCGACAAGGTGCTGGCCGCCGGCTTCGACGGCTACCTCGCCAAACCGATCATTCCCCGGCGCTTCGTCGGGCAGATCGAAAGCTATCTGCGCGCGCCGCACAAGGAAATCGCCGCCGTTTCGCCGCGCTCGGAAGGAGACGCCGATGGCGACCATCCTGGTCGTTGATGACCGCGCCGTAAACCGAGAATTCATGGCCATGCTGCTCGGCTACGCCGGACACCAGGTCGTCGAGGCCGTTGACGGCGGCGCGGCCCTCGCGAGGGTGCGTCAGCGGCATCCCGACCTGATCATTTCCGACATCGTGATGCCGACGATGGATGGCGTCGAGTTTGCCCGCCGCGTGCGCGCCGACGCCGCAACAGCGCACATCCCGATCATTTTCTACACTGCATCGTACCGTCTTGGCGACGCCCACAGCCTGGCGTTGGGTTGCGGTGTGGTCGCCGTGATCAGCAAACCGTCCCGGCCGCAGGTCATCCTCGACGCGGTCGCCGCCGCGCTCGGGGTCCCGGCGACCATGCCGAAACCGCCGCTGCCCGCCGCGCCCGGCGCCGGACAGGATTTGAGCCTGCGCCTGTCGATGCTGATCGAACTGGGCCTCGAACTGTCGGCGCAACGCGACCCGCAGCAGTTGCTCGATCTGTGCTGCCGGGCAAGTCAGGAGATGTTCAGCGCCCAGTACGCGGCGATCGGCATCGTCGATGCGCCGGCGGGACGCCTGGAGCGCATTGCCACCTGCGGTTTTTCGGGCGAGGCGTGTGCCGACTTCGCGGCGCTCGACGCGCGCGCCGGTCTGCTCTGTGCCGTGTTCAAGGAAGGCAAGCCGTGTCGCCTGCACGGTCTGACCGGGAGTTTGGCGCGCAGCGGCCTGCCCGCCGGTCACCCGCCAATCGACTCGCTGCTGCTCGTTCCGCTGAAATCGGCGCTACGCTCGCACGGCTGGCTTTATGTCGCCAACCGGCTGGGCGACGCAGGCTTCAGCGAGACCGACGAGCAAATCGCCATGACGCTCGCCGCCAAGCTGGCGCTGGCCTACGAAAATCTGCTGCTGTCCGACAGCGTGCAGCATTACGCGGCGCGCCTCGAGAGCGATTCCGCGGCGATCAGGCAACTCAATGCGGTGCTCGAACAGCAGGTGGCGGCGCGCCAGATCAGCGAAGCGCGCTTCCGTCTGGCGATGGAAGCGGGAACGACGATCGCCTATACGCTGGACCGCGAGCTGCGCTACACCTGGGCACATTCCTGTCAGGCCGGTTTCGACCCGCAGGCCGTGCTCGGCAAGACGGAATTCGACCTCTATACCGGAGAAACGGCCGGCCTGCTGACGGCGATCTATCGGCAGGCCATCGAGAACGGCGTCGGGCTGCGCCGCGACGTCACCGTCCGCCGCCTCGACCAGCCGAGCGAGGCAAGCTATTTCGAGCTTGTCGTCGAACCGCAGTGCAATGCCGGCGGCGTGAGCGGGGTGATCTGCGCGGCGCTGGACATCACCCGACGTGTGCGGGTCGAGGAGGCGCTACGCGAAGCCAAGCTCGCCGCCGAGCAGGCAAACCGCGCGAAGTCGGTTTTTCTCGCCAGCATGAGCCACGAAATCCGCACCCCGCTCAGCGCCGTCGTCGGATTGATCGGCCTGCTCGCCGATTCGCCGCTTGACCGTCGCCAGCGCGACTACGCCGACAAGATCCAGTTATCGGCGCAGGCCCTGCGCGCGCTGGTCGACGACATCCTCGATTTTTCCCGGATCGAGGCCGGCGCGCTGCAACTGGAGCACGCGCACTTCTCGCTGAACGCCATCCTGCGTACGGTCGCCGCGGTCGTCTCGGTCGGCCTGCGCGGCAAGGCGATCGAAATCGTGTTCGACGTCGCGCCGTGCATTCCCGATGCGCTGCTCGGCGACGCCATGCGTCTGCAGCAGATCCTGCTGAACCTGGCCAGCAATGCCGTCAAGTTCACCGAGTCGGGCGAAATCATCGTCATGCTTCGCCCGCTCGCCCGCGAGAGCGGGCGCGTGACGCTGCAATTCGCCGTGCGCGATACGGGGATCGGCATCCCGGTCGAGCAACTGGATCATATTTTCGACGTATTCACCCAGGCCGACGCATCGACCAGCCGCCAGTACGGTGGCAGCGGGCTCGGCCTGGCGATCAGCGCCCGCCTTGCCGAGTTGATGGGCGGCCGGATCGGCGTCGATAGCGTGCTCGGGCAGGGCAGTGAGTTCCGCTTCGGCGTGACGTTTGACGTCGCCGACGACGCGTCCGCTGCCGCACCGGACGGCAAGCTGTCCGGCCTGAAGATACTGATCGTCGATGACCATCCGCTCGCCCGCGACGTCCTGACCCGAAGCTGCGCGGGCTTCGGCTGGCAGGCGAGCGCGCATGATTGCGGCGCGGCGGGCCTTGCCGAGCTGCGGCGCAGCGCCGCCGAAGGGCGCGATTACGACCTCATGCTGCTCGACTGGCAAATGCCCGGCATGGACGGCCTCGCGATGCTCAGGCAGGCCTACGCCGCGCCGGATATCGCTCTGCCGCTGGTCGTCCTGATGGTGCCGACCTTCGAACTCGAGCAGGCCGTTGCGGCGAGCGACGATCTCTACCTCGACGGCATCGCGGCCAAGCCGCTGACCCCGGCCAGTCTGTTCGACGCCGTGCGCCGCGCGCACTCTGGCGAATTTGCCGGCATTCTGCCCGCCTCGGGCAAGGTCGACCGCCGGCTCGCCGGCCTGCGCCTGCTCGTCGCCGAGGACAACGCCATCAACCAGCAGGTGATCGAGCAGATCCTGACGCGCGCTGGCGCCGAGGTGGTGATCGTGGGCAACGGACTCGTGGCGGTAGAGGCGCTGCGCTCGTCGGCGGTGCCTTTCGACGCGCTGCTGATGGACATTCAGATGCCGGTGCTCGACGGCTACGCCGCGACGCGGGTGATCCGCGAGGAGTTGGGCCGTTGCGATCTGCCGATCATCGCGCTCACCGCGCACGCGCAGTCCGAGGACCACGAAAAATCCCGGCGCGCCGGCATGGTCGGTCATCTCGTCAAGCCGATCGAGGTCGAGGACCTGCTCGACCTCGTCGGTCGGGGGCGGCGAAGCGCTCCGGATCGACGTGCCAACCCGTCCGGCACGGGCGGTGCCGCCCCGGCGGATTCGGCCAGCGCGCTGCCGGGGCTCGACTTTGCCGGCGCGCTGGAAGCCTTGGGCGGCGATCGGCAGAAGTACCGGCAACTGTTGCGGCAGTTGCTCGATCAGCACGCCGATGACATCGACGTCGTACGCCGATTGATTGGCAGCGGCGACACCAAGGGCGCGGCGCGGCGGCTGCATCAATTGTGCGGTGGGGCCAGTTTTCTCAGGGCCGGCACCGTCGCCCGCCTGGCGGCGGCGAGCGAACGGGCGGTTCAGGGCGGCAATGCGGAGGTGCTTCCGCCCTTGCTCGACGAGCTTCAGGCCGCGCTCGACGCGCTCGGGGCGTCCATCGATCGCTTTTAAGCGATGGCGGGCGTTGCCATGACGGCCGGACCGCGGCTCAGGCCGCGGCGGCCAGCGTGCCTGGCGGCTCGTTGCCATCGGCCGGCGCCGCCGCGAGCATGGCCAGTTCGTCCATCGACAGCACCTTATCGACGTTGAGGATGATCACGAAGCGGCCGTCGAGCTTGCCCATCCCGGCGATGAAGTCGGTACGGATTCGCGTGCCGAAGGAGGGCGGCGGCTCGATCTGGTCGTCGTGGATTTCGAGTACCTCGCTGACCGCATCGACGATGACGCCGACGTCCTGAGGCCCATCGCCGGCAGCGCTCTCGTTCGCCGTTTCGATGATGACAATGCAGCTGCGCCGGGTGATTGCGGTGGCTCGGCTGGCAAAGCGGCGCGCCAGATCGACCACCGGAACGACGGCACCGCGCAGGTTGATGACGCCCTTGATGCAGTCGGGCATCATCGGCACGGCGGTCAAGCTGCCGTACTCGATGATCTCCTTGACGCTGAGGATGCCGATGGCGAACATCTCGCCGCCCAGCGCAAAGGTCAGATGCTGCTGGCGCTCGACGCCGGCGAGCGCTCCGCCGAGTTTGATGGGTGCGTTCATGGCGATCTCCTAGAATTTGACGAATTCGGCTTCGGCCAGACCGAACTGTTTGCTGCCGCCTTCGTGCAGGCGGACGACGCTGTTGCTGCTACGGGGGGGCTGTAACGATCTCGTCGCCGGCGTGCGCAGGGTCTTTGGTGCGACTGTTGCGGCAGCGGTCTTGAAGAAGGACATCAGCGCCTGCAGCTGTTCGGCCTGGCCGCCCATCTCCTCGGCGGTCGCCGCCAGTTCCTCGGAGGCCGACGCGCCTTGTTGCGTGGTCTGCGAGAGCTGGCCCATCGCGCCGTTGATCTGGCCGACGCCGGACGATTGTTCCTCCGAGGCCGAGGTGATTTCCTGCACCAGGTCGGAGGTCTTTTTGATCGACGGAACGATCTCGTCGAGCAGCTTGCCGGCTTTCTCGGCCAGCGAGACGCTGCCCTTGGCCACCTCGCCGATCTCCCGCGCGGCGACCTGGCTGCGCTCGGCCAGTTTCCTGACCTCCGCTGCGACGACGGCGAAGCCTTTGCCGTGCTCGCCGGCGCGTGCCGCCTCGATCGCCGCGTTGAGCGCCAGCATGTTGGTCTGGTAGGCGATGTCGTCGATGATGCCGATCTTCTCGGCGATGCTCTTCATCGCCGCCACCGTCTGGCTCACCGCCGCGCCGCCCTCGACGGCCTCGCGCGCGGCCTTTGACGCCATGCCGTCGGTAATCTTGGCGTTCTCGGTGTTCTGGTTGATCGACGCCGACATCTGTTCGATCGATGCGCTCGTCTCTTCGACGCTCGCCGCCTGCTCGCTCGCCCCTTGCGACAACGACTGCGCCGTCGCGCTGACTTCCTCCGAAGCGCTCGACAGGTTGTCGGCGGCGCTGCGCACCTCGGTGATGGTTTCAGCGAGCTTGGCGACCGAGGTATTGACGGTGCGCTTCAGTTCGTCGAATGCGCCACGGTATTCCCGATCGACGCTCTGCGTCATGTCGCCTTCGGCCATCGCGGCGAGAACTTGTGTGATGTCGCTGAGCGGCGCGGCGATCGCATCGAGCGTGCCGTTGATGCCTTGAACGATCTGGCGGAAATCGCCCTGATGCTGGGCGGCGTCGGCGCGGATCTCGAGGCGTCCGGCGAGCGCCGCATCGGTAAGAATATTGACGTCGGCAATCACGGCTTTGAGATTGTCACGCACCGCCTCGATGGTTTCGTTGATGAAAGCCTTCTTGCCGGGGAATTTCTCCAGCGGCGCGTCGAAATTGCCGCGACCGAACTCGGCGATGCACGCCATCGCCTTCTTCTTCACCGCGATGTGGCCGAAGACCATGTTGTTGACACCTTCGGCCATCGTCCGGTAGGCGCCCTGGAAGCGCTCCGCGTCTATCTTCGCGTCAATCTCGCCGGCATCGTGTTCGCGCGACATGTGGTCCATTTCGCTGATCGTTCGCCGCAGGTTGTCGATCATGGCTTGCAGACCGTTGCCGAGGCGTCCGATCGGGTCGTCGCCGCGCACACCGACGTCGGTCGCAAGATTACCGGCCGCCGCAGCGTCGACGACGGCGAGCAGCTTCCTTACCTTCTGTTCGAGATCCTCGCGCTGCTGCTCAGCCTCGACGCGCTGAGCATCGACTTCCTGCCGCTGCGCCTCGACCTGCTGCGTGAGCTTGCCGATATAGGCATCGATCGCCAGACCCATGTCGAAGAAGATGACCTTGGTCAGCGACTGCAGCGCCGCGCAGAATTCGCGCTTGCGGTCGCGGCGGCTGATCAGATCGCTCAGTTTGCCGCGCGCCATCTGCTCGAACAGGACCTCGGTCACTTCGCCGAGGAAAAAGTTGTAGGTGCCGAGATACCATTGCGGCTTGAGATCGACGCGCACGTGCGTGAGGCCGACGACGACGCGCCCGGTGACGTAGCCGGAATCGTAGGTGCCCGACAGCAGCTGGCTGAAGTATTTGCTCTGCACGCTCTTGAGCCGGCTGATATTGCTCTCGTCGCCGAGCTTCTGGCGCGAGTGCTCGAACTTGAGCAGGTGCGTATACAGCTTGTCGACGGTCGCCCCCATCGTCTGCTGCAGCACCGGCGCAATCGCGCGAATGCGCTCGATATCGGCGGCATTGATGTCGAGGAATTCCTTGCGCTCGTGAATCTGGCCGCTATCGAGGCCGATGATGCGCATGATGTCCTGCAACTCGCTGCTCTGGCCGTGGCCGGTGGTTTGTGTGCTGGGGTTCAACGAAATCTCCTTCAATGTCGGTTTTTGGTGGCGGTGTAAATGACCGTTTCTGAGCTAGAGCTTGCGCTAGAACTTGACGAACTCGGTTTCGCTGAGCGCAGGCCCGGCTGGCCCACCGAAGCGGGCGCCGCTTTCGATCAGGCGGGCGGTCTTGCTCTTGGCACCCGCCGGCCGCGCGCCCTGCGTCGGCGAATTGGCCGTGGCGTCGGTCTTGAAGAAGGACATGGTCTGTTGCAGCTGTTCGGCCTGGCTGCCCATCTCCTCGGCGGTCGCCGCCAGTTCCTCGGAGGCCGACGCGCCTTGTTGCGTCGTCTGCGAGAGCTGGCCCATCGCGCTGTTGATCTGGCCGACGCCGGCCGACTGTTCCTCCGAGGCGGAGGTGATTTCCTGCACCAGGTCGGAGGTCTTTTTGATCGACGGAACGATCTCGTCGAGCAGCTTGCCGGCTTTCTCGGCCAGCGAGACGCTGCCCTTGGCCACCTCGCCGATTTCCTGCGCGGCGACTTGGCTGCGCTCGGCCAGTTTCCTGACTTCTGCCGCGACGACGGCGAAGCCTTTACCGTGCTCGCCGGCGCGCGCCGCCTCGATCGCCGCGTTGAGGGCCAGCATGTTGGTCTGGTAGGCGATGTCGTCGATGATGCCGATCTTCTCGGCGATGCTCTTCATCGCCGCCACCGTCTGGCTCACCGCCGCGCCGCCCTCGACAGCCTCGCGCGCGGCCTTTGACGCCATGCCGTCGGTGACCTTGGCGTTCTCGGTGTTCTGGTCGATCGACGCCGACATCTGCTCGATCGAAGCGCTCGTCTCCTCGACGCTCGCCGCCTGCTCGCTCGCTCCCTGCGAGAGCGACTGCGCCGTCGCGCTGACTTCCTCCGAGGCGGAAGACAGGTTGTCGGCGGCGCTGCGCACCTCGGCGATGATCGACGCCAGCTTATCGACCATGTTCTTCATGGCGCTCAGGAGGAGACCTGTTTCGTCGCCCGATTTGACCTCGATGCGTGCCGTCAGATCGCCTTCGGCGAGCTGGTTGGCGACAAAGACGGCCTGCGCGAGCGGCCGCGTGATGCTCAGCGTGATCCACAGCGCGATGCACAGCGCCAGGATGAAAGCGGTGGCGGTCAGCGCCAGCGTCAGGTTGCGCGCCGACTCGTACTCGTGGTGCGCGTCCTCGCCGGCTTTCAGCATCAGCCCACCCTGCAGATCGACGAGGCTCTGCACCGCTTCGTTATAGCCGCGCAGGATGCCGATCAGCTCGGCGTTCAGATAAGCGATCGCCTCGGCCTTCTTGCCATCGGTCGTCAGCTTCATGATGTGGTCGCTGCCCTGGATGTATTTGCCGCGCTGTTCCTTGATACTCTTCAGGATAGCGATGCCCTTCTCGAGCTTGACCAGCGGCTCGAGTTTCTCGAGATTCTCGCGGATCCGGCGCCGCGAATCGTCGACCTTCTTCTGCTCGTCCTTCCAGCGGGCGACATCGTCGGTGAGCAGCATATTGCGCAGATGGCGCGCGATGTTGTTGACCTCGCTGCTGATCTCGTTGGCCATCACCGTCTTTGCGTAGCGGTCCTTGACGATCAGGTCAATGCTGTCGTTCAGCGTACCCATGCGCGTAATACCGAGATAGGCGACGCCGAGCAGCAGGACGATGAGGGCGCCGAAGCCGAGACCCAGCCGCATGCCGATTTTCATGTTCTTGAACATTTTGAGGCTCCTTCTCTAATTGACTGCGGATGGCAGCAAGTTCGCTGCCGGGGTCGAAAACAGCTTGCGCGTCGTTTGCGGCGAGGCCTGCGTCGCCTGGCTTTCATGATTCGCCGCCTGCTGCACGGTGGCCGGCACGTCGAGGATCAGCGCCACTTCGCCGCTGCCCAGGATGGTCGATCCGGTGATGCTGCGCAGATGGCGGAAAACCTCGCCGAGCGGCTTGATGACGGTCTGGAACTCGCCGAGCAGGCGGTCGACGACCAGCCCGGCTTTCTGTCCGGCGAAATGCACGACGACGACGTTCTCGCGCCGTCCGCTGCCCCCCTCGATGCCGAACAGCTCGCGCAGGCGGACGAAAGGCAGCACCTCGCCGCGCAGGTTCAGGTAGTGGCGGCCGTTGGCGGCTTGGCGGTCGGCCTCGGGCAGTTCGAGGCATTCGACGATCGTGTCGAGCGGCACGACGAACGACGAATCGCCGACCTCGATCAGGAAGCCGTCGATGATCGCCAGCGTCAGCGGCAGGCGGATGCGCACCGTGGTGCCGACGCCGGCACGGCTGTCGAGCTCGATACCGCCGCGCAGTGCCTCGATGTTGCGGCGCACGACGTCCATGCCGACGCCGCGCCGGGTGAGATTGGTCACCTGCTCGGCGGTCGAGAAGCCGGGTTCGAAAACGAGGTTGAAGATTTCCTTCTCGGACAGGTTCTGGCCCGGCGCGACGAGGCCGCGCTCGATGCCTTTCTGCAGCAGCTTGTCGCGCGGCAGGCCGCCGCCGTCGTCGGCGACCTCGATGACGATGCTGCCCGATTCGTGGTAGGCGTTGAGGCGAACCGTCGCGCTCGCCGGCTTGCCCTGCGCGAGGCGAACGGCCGCCGGCTCGATGCCGTGGTCCATGGCGTTGCGCACGAGATGCATCAGCGGGTCGTTGATTTTTTCGACGACCATCTTGTCGAGCTCGGTGTCGTCGCCGTTGGTCACTAGCTCGATCGCCTTGCCGAGTTCGCGGCTGACGTCGCGCACGACGCGCTGGAAACGGTGGAAGGTTTCGCCGATTTCGACCATGCGCAGCGACAGTGCGCTGTCGCGGATTTCCTCGACCTGCCGGCCCATCAGCGACATCGCCTCGTTGAGCACGCCGTTGCCGCTTTGCCGGGCGTGCAGGGTGGCCGAGGCGCTGGCGATGACCATCTCGCCGACCTGGTTGATCAGTGCGTCGAGCTTGGCGGCGTCGACGCGAACGAACTTGGCTTCCTGCCCGCGCCGCTCCTGGTTGCGCCTATCCTGGCCGCGCCGCTCGGGGTTGGCCGGCGGCAGTCCGGGCGTCGCTTCGGGCAGTGTGCAGGCCGGCGCCTGCGGCGCGTCGTGCAGCGCTGCGGCGAGTTCGATAGCGTTCAGCGTGCTGCTGGCGAGCAGGAGTTCGGCGGCGCGCTCGCGCCCTTCGGGCAGCGCGTCGATCAGCTGCCGATAGTCCTCGATCGGGCTGTGCGGCGGCAGGATGCTGAGCCGGCAGTCGTCGCGAACGAAGTCGAAGGCGCCGGCGATCGTCTCGCGCGGCGCGGCGCTGCGCAAGGCAATCTCGAAACCGAGGTAGCACTGCTCCGGGTCCATCGCGGCGGCGGCCGGCATGGCGTCCCACAGCGTTACCGTCCTGACCAACTCGCCGAGCGTGGACAGGTAGCGCAGGAAAGACGCCGGATCCATGCCGTTTTGCAGCACCTGCGGCGCGAAGCGCAAGGAAATATGCCAAGTGTCGCTGGCGACGCGCTCGGCGTTTGCCGGTTTGGCGCTCGCGGGGCATTGCGTTGGCTGACACTGCGTGCTGGTGCACTGGATGGCCTTGCACGGCATGCTGTCGTTGGCCGGCGGCGTTGCCAAGGTGGGCAGGGGCGGCAGCAAGCGGCCCAGTCGTTCGAGCAGTTGCTCGCCGCGCGGCGCCAGCGCTTCTGCGCCTTGCGGATCGACCGTTTCGTCGCCGGCGGCCTGGCCGACGAGCTGGCCGATGTGATCGCCGCATTCGAAGAGCAGCGCCGTGAACGTGTCATCGACCGGCAGCTCGCCGTTGCGCACGCGGTCGAGAACGTTCTCGGCGACGTGCGCGAAGGCGACGATACAGTCGAGCCCGAACAGACCGGCCGATCCCTTGATCGTATGGATCGCGCGGAAGGCCGCGGCGATCGCCTCGCCGTTGTCTGGCTCGTGTTCGAGCATGAGCAGGCAGTCGTCCATGCTCGAGAGCAGTTCGCGGCTTTCGGCGATGAAGGTGGGCAGAACGTCGTCGATGTTCATGCGGGTTCTCCGGTGCTTGGCTGATCGGCGTCCGGCGCGGCGAGGGGTGGATCGCCCAAAAAACCGGCGAGCGCTGAATCGCCGAAAAAGCCGGCGAGGCCGTAGAGTTCCAGGAGTTCGCGCACCGGCCGGCTGAGCGCGGCCAAGCCGAGCGGCTTACCGGTGGCCAGGGCGTGCTGTCGGCCGACGATCAGCAACTGCAGGCCGGCGCTGTCGACTTCCTCGATGGCAGATAGGTCGATCTGCAGCGCGCTGCAGTCGTCGAGCGCGGCCAGCAGCCGGCCGTGCAATTCGGCCGCGGCGTAGATCGTCATCTCGCCGGTCAGTGTCAGACGGGCGGGCGTGAGCGCGGTGTCAAGGACGATTTCCATGTCGGTCTCCTGGCGCGGTGCTGCGTACGGCAGCACGAGTTTTGCGACCGCGGCGAGCATCTGCGCCGGCAGGAAGGGCTTCACCACCCAGGCCTTGGCGCCGGCCGCCTGGCCCTCGAGCTTCTTCGCCTCCTGCGCTTCGGTGGTGAGCATGATCACCGGCGTGAAGCGGTGCTCGGCGAGCTTCTTGACTTCCTTGACGAAGGTGATGCCGTCCATCACCGGCATGTTCACGTCGCTGATGATCAGATGGACCTTGCGACCGCCGATCTTGGCCAGCGCGTCCTTGCCGTCGCAGGCCTCGATCACGTCGTAGCCGGCCCCCTTGAGCGCGATGCCGACCACCTGGCGCAGCGAGGTGGAATCATCGACCACGAGAATTGTCTTGGGCATGATGCGGACCTCCTAGAAAAAAGTGATTTCGCTGGCGGCGGGCCGGGCGCTCGCCACGCCGTGATGCACGACGCGCTGTTCGTCGGTGGTGTAGCTGCGCGCCAGTTCGTCGAGCCAGGCGTTGGCGTCGAGAATGCCGGCGCCGCTCGTGCGCGCTTCGAGTTTGTGCATGTCCTGCTCGATGTGGCCGAGCATCTGGCTGACGCGGTCCTGGAACTGCAGCGAGACCAGCACGTCGGTCACTTCGTTGCGGATGCCGCTGCTCTCGCGCTGCAGGATCTCGGCCGAAGCGCCGAGACCGGCGGTGGCCGTGTGGAAGCGCTCGAGGATGGCGTTAACCGCGGCGTCGGCGTCGTGCATGCTTTGCGCATCGACACGGGCGGTCTGCTTGGCGGCCAGCAGCGTCGCATCGATGGCGGCGGTGACCGCGCCGATCGTGCTGCTGATGCGCTTGCCGGTCTGCCCGGACTGCGTCGACAGCTCGCGCACGGCGTCGGCGACGACCGCGAAACCGCGTCCGGCCTCGCCGGCCCGCGCCGCTTCGATCGCCGCGTTGAGCGCCAGCAGATTGGTCTGCCCGGCGATCTTGCCGACGTCTTCGGCCATGCCGCGCAGATCGTCGGCGAAGGCCGCCAGCCGGGCCACTTCGTCGAGCATGTGGCCCTTGCCTTCGAGCGCGGCGCGTAGCGAGGCGACGATGGCGGCGAGCTCGGCGCGCGTCGCTTCGAGCATCGCCACGAGGCTGCCGCCTTCGCCGCCGGCGAGGTCCGCACTGCCGCCGGCCGCCTCGCGTGAGGCGCGCACCGCCGTTCCCAGCTTCTCGGAAATTCCGGCGAAACGCGCCGCAAGGGCGTTGATCGCATCCTCGGTCTGTACCCTGACCGTTTCCAGGTGGCGGCTCCAGACCGGCAGGATGCCGCCGCACAGGGCCTGGAATTGTCCTTTGATCTGTTGGTTGTGCGCGGCGCCGGCGGCGGCTTGCGCGGCTATGCGCGCCGAAGCCTGCTGGGCGCTACGCGC
>JBAQRB010000068.1:0-10369 GCA_049295655.1 Rhodocyclaceae bacterium | reverse complement strand
AGGTGCCTTCGCCGTAAAGGATGTCGAAGATCGCTTCGCGGAACGGTGGGGCGACCTTGTTCTTGACGACCTTGACGCGGGTTTCGTTGCCGACCACCTCGTCGCCCTTCTTGATGCTGCCGATGCGACGGATGTCGAGGCGGACCGAGGCGTAGAACTTCAGCGCATTGCCGCCGGTGGTGGTTTCCGGGCTGCCGAACATGACGCCGATCTTCATCCGGATCTGGTTGATGAAGATGACCAGCGTGTTGGTCCGGTTGATGTTGGCGGTCAGCTTGCGCAATGCCTGGCTCATCAGGCGGGCCTGCAGGCCGGGCAGCGAATCGCCCATCTCGCCTTCGATTTCTGCCTTCGGCACGAGTGCGGCGACCGAGTCGATGACGACGACGTCGACGCTGGCCGAGCGCACCAGCATGTCGGCGATTTCGAGCGCCTGCTCGCCGGTGTCGGGCTGCGAAATGAGCAGTTCGTCCATCTTGACGCCGAGCTTCTGCGCGTAGGTCGGGTCGAGTGCGTGTTCGGCGTCGATGAACGCCGCCGTGCCGCCGAGCTTCTGCATTTCGGCGATCACCTGCAGGGTCAGCGTCGTCTTGCCGGACGATTCGGGGCCGTAGATTTCGACGACGCGGCCGCGCGGCAGGCCGCCGATGCCCAGTGCGATGTCGAGGCCGAGCGAGCCGGTCGACACGACCTGGATGTCGTTGGCAATCGCGCCCTCGCCCATTTTCATGATCGAGCCCTTGCCGAACTGCTTTTCGATCTGGGCCAGCGCCGCTGCCAGTGCCTTTGCCTTGTTTTCGTCCATCGCGTGTCCTTCGCCTTGATTAAAGGAAATTATCTCATGTTCGAACGGGCGGCTTGCCGGCGTCGAGTGCTGTAATTATATACAGTAATTCTGCTGGTGTTCCAGCTAAACGCAATCCGGCTCATGCGGCGAGGCTGGCTGCGCGTTCCAGAACGCCTTCGAGTGCGTGGCGTACGGATTGCGCCCGTGCCTGTTCGCGGTCGCCCGCGAAATGGCGCGTCTCGCTGTCGAGTCGGCCGTCGGGTCCGGCCCAGCCGAAGCATACGGTGCCGACCGGCTTGTCGGGCGAGCCGCCACTCGGACCGGCGATCCCGGTGACCGACAGCGCCCAGTCGGCATGGCTATGGCGCAACGCGCCCGCAGCCATCGCCGCCGCGACTGCCTCGCTGACCGCACCGTGCGCGGCGAGCGTTCCGGCGTCGACGCCGAGCATTTCCTGCTTGGCCGCGTTCGAGTAGGTAATGAAGCCGCGCTCGAACCAGTCCGAACTGCCGGCAATCGCCGTCAGGCACTGCGCGATCCAGCCGCCGGTGCACGATTCGGCGGTCGCCAGCAACTGGCCGTTGCCCAGCAGCAGGGCACCGACCCGGGCGGCGAGCGCTTCGAGCTGCTGCTGTGCGTCGCTGCTCATGCGAGGACGAAACGCACGATGGCGATCACCAGCACGGTGTAGCCGGCGGCAACCAGGTCGTCGGTCATCACGCCGAAGCCGTTCTTCACCTTCTCGTCGAAGTAGCGCGCCGGCTGCGGCTTGAAGATGTCGAAGCCGCGGAACAGGAAGAAGGCCGCGCTCTGCCACAGCCAGTGCGCCGGGCAGAAGACGAGCACGATCCAGAACGGAACGATCTCGTCCCAGACGATGCTGCCGTGGTCGACGACGCCGAGGTCGGCGCCCGTCTTGTGCGCCGCCAGCACGCCGCCGATGAAGCAGACGGCGAGGAAGGCGAGCAGTTCGGCGTCGTTCATCCACGGGCGCAGCAGCGGGAAGGTCAGCCAGGCGAACAGGGTGCCGACGGTGCCTGGCGCGAAAGGCGACAGGCCGCTGCCGAAACCGCAGGCGACCAGGTGCGCCGGGTGCGAAAACAGGAAGCGTAGCGAGGGGGGCGTGCTGGTCTTAATCAAAATGGTCGAATCCCTTGCGGTCTATCGGTAGCGCCTGCCCGTTCTCGTCGAGCAGGCTGAGGGTGCCGGCAGCGCCTGCAACAATGCACCCGAAGCGCCAGAGCGGCAGGTCGAGTTCTGCCGCGAGTCCGGCCAGTTCCAGCCGTTTCGTTGCGGCAGCAGTGAAAACGAGTTCGTAGTCGTCGCCGCCGGCCAGCTGGCACTGGCGCGCCAGTTGCGGGTCGGCACCGGCCGGCAGCCAGGGCAGTTGCGTTCCGAATACCTCGGCGGCGTGGCCCGAGCGTTCGAGGATGTGGCCGAGGTCGGCGAGCAGGCCGTCGGAGACGTCGATCGCGGCGCTCGCCAAGCTGCGCGTCTGCAGCGCGAGGCCGAGTTCGACGCGCGGCAGCGGCCGCTGCAGCGCCGCGATGCAGCGCGCGGCAAGTGTCTCGGGCAGTTGCGTCCTGCCCTGCAGGTGCGCGAGGCCCAGCGCGGCGAGGCCGGGCTGGCCGGAAACCCAGAGGTCGTCGCCGGCTTGCGCGCCGGCGCGGCGCAAGGCCCTGCCGGCAGGAACTTCGCCGAGCGCGGTCAGGCACAGGTTGAGCGGGCCGCGCGTCGTGTCGCCGCCGACCAGGTCGACGCCGTAGCGTCTGGCGCAGGCGAAGAGTCCTGCGGCAAAGGCGCCGATCCAGGTCTCGTCGGCTGCCGGCAGGCTGCCTGCGAGCAGCACCCAGCGCGGCCGGGCGCCCATCGCGGCGAGGTCGGAGAGATTGACCGCCAGCGTCTTCCAGCCGAGTTGCTGCGGGTCGGTATCGGGCAGGAAGTGCACGCCGGACACCAGCATGTCGGTGGTGATCGCCAGTTCCATGCCGGGGGACGGGGCGAGCAGTGCGCAGTCGTCGCCGGGACCGAGTACGGCACCGGGCGTCGGGCCGGCGAAATAGCGGGCGATCAGCTCGAATTCGCCGGGCATCGCCGATTGTTCCGCTCGGGGGTCAGCGGGCGTTGTTGCGTGCGGCGCGCTTGGCCTCGACTTCGACCGGGCGCAATTTGCCGGCCAGCTTGTCGAGCACGCCGTTCACGTACTTGTGGCCGTCGGTGCCGCCGTAGCCCTTGGTCAGCTCGATCGCCTCGTTGATGATCACGCGGTAAGGCGTCTGCGGATAGTTGGCGAGTTCGAAGGCGCCGGCCAGCAGGATGCAGGCTTCGATCGGCGAGAGTTCGCCGAACGGACGGTCGAGATGGCCCTGCAGCTGCGCCTGCAGCGCTTCGTTCTGGGCCAGCACGCCGCGCAGCAGACCGGCGAAAAAGTCGCGGTCGGCCTTGTCGAAACCCGTGATGTCGCGCAGGTGCGCCTCGATCGCGGCTTCGTCGTTGCCGCCGATGCGCCACTGGTAGAGGCCCTGCAGGGCGAATTCGCGGGCGCGGCGGCGCGGCGACTTGGCGGCCGGTTTCGGCATCTTTTCGGCATCCGGATTTGCGGATTCTGGCTTGTCGCTCATGGTGCTCATTCTCCGATTGCGCGCAGCAGGTTGGCCATCTCGATCACAGTGCGGGCGCAGTCGCTGCCTTTTTCCTGCATGCGCGCCAGTGCCTGGTCGTCGTCCTCGCAGGTCAGGATGCCGTTGGCGATCGGTACGCCGGTGTGCAGTTGCACCTCCATCACGGCGCGGCACGAATCGTTGGAGACCACCTCGAAATGGTAGGTCTCGCCGCGGATTACCGCGCCGAGGGCGATCAGCGCGTTGAAGCGGCCGCTCTGCGCCATCGTCTGCAGGACCAGCGGGATTTCCAGCGCGCCGGGAACGGTGGCGATGGTGATCTGGCTGTCGGCGACGCCGAGTTTCTGCAGCTCGCCGGTGCAGGCGCTGAGCAGGCCCTCGCAGACGTCCTGGTTGAAGCGGCTCATGACGACGCCGACCGAAAGGCCGCTGCCGTTCAGCTGGGGTTCGTACTCATGGATGTTGTCGAAGCGCGGCATAGCTGTTTCCTGGTTCAGTTACTTTTTTGTGCCAGTTCGGCAGGGCTGGCAATGTAGCCGGTGACTTCGAGGTTGAAGCCGGTCATCGACGGCATCTTGCGCGGGCTGGCGAGCAGCTTCATGCGGCGAACGCCGAGCTCGCGCAGGATCTGCGCACCGATGCCGTAAATACGCGGGTCCCACTTGGTCTGCAGCGGTGCGGTGCTCGGCGTGCTCTGCAGGCGGGCGAGCAGCGCTTCGCCGTCTTCCGGGCGGTGCATCAGGACGATCACGCCATGTCCGTGCGCGGCCAGCGCCTCCTGTGCCTGATCGAGCGTGAACGCCGCATGGCGGCTGCCCGGGTCGAGGAAGTCGAGGACCGAGAGCGGCTCGTGCACGCGGACCAGCGTTTCGACTTCGGGATCAATCTCGCCCTTGGTCAGCGCGAGATGCGTGGCGCCCGACGCGCGGTCGACGAAGGCGTGCAGCGTGAACTCGCCGTGCGCCGTGGCGACCGGCTTCGAGACGACGCGCTCGACCAGCGTTTCGTTCGCGCTGCGGTAATGGATCAGGTCGACGATGGTGCCGACCTTCAGCCCGTGCTCCCTGGCGAATTCCATCAGGTCCGGCAGGCGCGCCATCGTGCCGTCGTCCTTGAGGATCTCGCAGATCACCGAAGTCGGTTCGAGGCCGGCGAGCTGCGCGAGGTCGCAGCCGGCCTCGGTATGCCCGGCACGCACCAGCACGCCGCCGGGCTTGGCCATGATCGGGAAGATGTGGCCGGGCTGCACGATATCCTCGGCGCGTGCGTTCTTCGCTACGGCGGCCTGCACGGTGCGTGCGCGGTCCTGCGCCGAAATGCCGGTGGTGACGCCCTCGGCGGCCTCGATCGAGACCGTGAAGGCGGTGCTGAACTGGCTCTTGTTGTCGCGCGCCATCTGCGTCAGGCCGAGCTGGCGGCAGCGTTCGGCGGTCAGGGTCAGGCAGATCAGGCCGCGGCCGAAGCGGGCCATGAAGTTGATCGCTTCCGGCGTGACGTGTTCGGCGGCGAGGACCAAGTCGCCCTCGTTCTCGCGATCCTCTTCATCGACCAGGATGACCATGCGCCCGGCGCGCAGCTCGGCAACGATCTCTTCGGTCGAGGCGATGGCGGGGTTGTGCGGTGCGATCATGCGTATTGCTCCACTGAAACGGCAATCGCGCATTTTAGCATCCTGTTTCCCGGCTGTCGGGCGCGATCGCGGACGGGCACCGGTCGGCACCCGTCGTCGCCGGCTCAGCGCGCAATATTTTTGAACGGCGTCGGTATTGGTCAGCTTTTGCCGATATGCCTGTCTTGCCAGGTGGAAAACGCCAAAGGCCGGATGCCGAAACGAACGGCATTGCCCGGATGCAGAGCCTTGAATTCACTAACGCCAACTCGATGAAATGATTCCGGTCCGCTTCATTCACCGAATCGGGCGTTCTGGCACGTAGCGCTGCATCCGTCGCCGATTCGTCGTTGCGTACGATGGCGGCAATGACTTCGCTCAATGCCAGCCGGTAGCGCAGGCGAAATATATCCGGTGGGACGAGGTTTTGTTTCACCGCCACGTATTGCTGGCACGAACGTTCATAGGCCCAGACAAACACATCGCGCAGCAACTCGATGCGGTTCAGTTCGTACACGCCAATCATGGCGTCAACGTAGGCTTGCTGCGGAACGTCAATGAATGACAAGGGACACAGGTTGTGACGAATGAACGGGATGTTGGCCGCCAGCCGCGACACGCGCTTGTTAACGTCCTCAAACGGTTGCAGGTAAGGCAGATGCACCATCAGGAAGAATGCCTGCTCGAATGGGTCGTCAATCTCCGCCGCCATCTGAACGACAATACCGAACAGCTCCTCCAGCCGTTGGGGTAAGGCTACGGGCAGATAGACGCTGCCCCCGATCTCCACGGCTCGATTGCGAATACGGCCACAAGCCGTTGGGTCGGCCATCAAACCGTCCGACAGGAAGGCGTGCAGTGCAATGATGGTGTCCGTGCTCAGGTTTGCATGTTCAGGATCGCGCACCAGGTATTCAATGGCATCCTTGTGATTCAGGATCATCTGGGTTTCCAGCGCATCCTTGCCTTCCGCAGCTTGACCGAATTCGATCAGGCGTTCCGTATCAAGACGACTGTAGGTGTTGCCCTCCAGTTGCGAGGATGCCCATGACAGGTCTATCAACAAGCGATTGAGGATGTCACGGGCAAAAGTACCAGCTGCTGCCTGGTTCGCACCATTCCCCCCACCCACGAATCAACGGCAATCCCACGGCAAAGCATCACAGTGAGCGGAATTGCGACGCTTCGCGAGCTCACCGCCCTCGACCCCGCTTTTACGCAAAGCCTTGGCAACTTCATCGAAGGTGTTGTCTGCACCGCATTGTCGTTTGAAGCTGGCAATCTTCTTGAGCTGCGCTGGGTTGATGCCTTCGGCGAGCGTTTTTACTCAGCAATAACGGTATTTTGATAGCTGAGCATTCTTTCGCAATAGCGCGCGATCAGGTCGACCTCGAGATTGACCCGGCTGCCGGGCTGCAGGCGGTTGAGCGTGGTCGCTTCGAGCGTGTGCGGGATCAGGTTGATCGTGAAGCAGGCGCCGTCGACCGTGTTGGTCGTCAGGCTGACGCCGTCGATCGTGATCGAACCCTTGCGCGCGATGTATTTCGCGAGTTCCTGCGGCGCGCGGATTTCGAGCCGGTAGCAGCGGTCTTCTGCCTCGCCGACCGGGTCGAAGCGCAGGACCTCGCCCACCCCATCGACGTGGCCGGAAACCAGATGGCCGCCGAGGCGGTCGGCCAAGCGCAGCGCCTTTTCGAGATTGATCGGGCCGGCCTCGGCCAGACCGACGGTACAGGCCAGCGACTCGGGCGAGACGTCGACGCGAAAGTGCGGCCCGGCTTTCTCGACCACGGTCAGGCAGACGCCGTTGCAGGCGATCGAGTCGCCGAGCGCGACGTCGTCGAGGCCGAGGCTCCCGGCGTCGATGGTCAGGCGCAGCGTGGATGAATCGTCTGCACGCGAGGTGAGTTCGGTGATGCGGCCAACGGCGGCGATGATTCCTGAAAACATGGAGTAGACCGATCATTGCGGGGCTGTAAGGGAGCGAAATTCTAGCATGCCGAAACAGGGCGCCGGGCACAGGGCAAGGACTACCTCGAGGTCGATGCGCTGATTGCGGGCGCTGGCCGTCGAGCCGAAACGCAAGGCCGACGAGCAGCGCCTGTTTGAACCTAAAAAAAGCAGTTAACCACGGCGAACAGCACGAAGCCTCCCCTTGGGGGACGGCGGGCAGGGCGCCTACAGCATCGCCTTCTCGCGCTATGCCCCGGTGCCGCCGGCCATCCAGCAGCAACTGGCCGCACGGTGCCGGACGGAGCACGACGACGAGGACTGATGGCGCTGCGCTCGCCTGCGTGCGCGTTGTCCAACGGTGGCCCGCGGGTCGCCGTTTTTTTGTACCCCTGCAGCATTCCGTTTTTCCGTCATTTGACAAACCGCATATTAATCAATAGAGTCCGTATTTGCTGCATCGCAACAAACACCGTTAGGGCTTCTCCCTGCAGCCGATTTTCCGGATCGGATCAGGGGATGCCTGCTGCCAGACTGAACTGTCGGCCCGATGGTATTCCTTCACTGCAAGCAAGTTTTGCATCCACGCCTGTGAGCGTTTGTCGTGCCCCTGAATCGATCCTGATTGAAGGGCGCGACGGTTACAGAAAAGGAGAGCACATGTCTGCATCGATGACCGTCAAGGCTCCGCCGGTACGCAGGTTCAACGCCGTAACGAGTCTTTTTTTCCTGGGTTTGCTGATTGCCGGATTGTTTCTGGCATTGCACTTTTTCACCCCCCCAGCCCGCCAGTTGCCGGCCAGCGAAGCGCTGCCGGCCACGGCTGGCGTTTCCGACAAAGCAGTTGAAGCCCGTCCCGTCGGCAAAACGGCCGACGCCGGCGAAATATTGACCCAGCCGATGCGCGGCGCGCTGGACTACGTCACCCGCCGCTATCACGTGTCGCAGGATGCCCTGCTGCCGATTTTTGCAGCGGCGCAGGTCACCGCCCGCGAGCACGGCCTCGATCCGCTGCTGATCGTCGCCGTGATCGGCATCGAGTCCGGCTTCAATCCGCTCGCGCAGAGCACGATGGGCGCGCTCGGACTGATGCAGGTGATGCCGCGCTATCACCGCGACAAGGTGCCGCAGGGAGCCGGCAACAGCCACTTCCTCGATCCGGTGATCAACGTCCAGGTCGGTGCGCAGGTGCTGCGCGAGGCGATCCACCGGAATGGCGGCCTGGTGGCCGGGCTGCAGCAGTACGGCGGCTCACCGCTCAGCGAAGGCGGCTATGCCGACAAGGTGCTCGCCGAGAAACGCCGCCTGGAGCAGGTCGCCCAGCGCAGCGCCGTCGCCGGCGTCTGAGTTGCCGGTTTTGCCGGTCATTCACGGCCGGCGCGGCCCCGAGCCATGCCGGGCAGATGGCCGGAGTGCGCCAGCCGGTTCTTGAAGAAGATCCGGGCCTTTTCCTTCTGCTCGGGATTGAGCGTGTCGTATACCGCCAGCCAGCGGTCGCGGCGCGCCTCGTTCTGTCGGTGCGCTTCGGCGCGCGCTTCATCCATCTGTTTGAGCACGGCGCGCAGGTCGGCGCCCGGCTGATCGAGCAGGGCCCGCGTTGCGGCATGCTGCTTGCGCATCGCTTCGCGCCGGCCGTCCCGACCTTCGCCGCCGGCTTTCTCTGCCGCCTGCCAGAGCGCTTCCTGCCGTGCGTCGAGCTTGAGGTCGCCGTGCAGGCGCGACATCCCCTGCACGCCGTAGCTCATGCCATGCGCCATCTTGCCGCCACGGTCGCAGTGATTGCCGCGCTCGCTGTCGGGTGACGCAGCGCTGGCCGTCGCCGCGACGCCAAGTGCCAGCGCGAGGGCGGTAATGAGGGTGCGCGGGGAGAAGACTGATTTCATTTTGAGGCTCCTTGCCTGTCAGGTTGATTGATCGGGAAGGCGGCTTCGCCTTCCTGTCGGCTGCCAGTTTCTCCCGTCGCCCATTGCAAAGGATTTCACGCCCGGTCTCGGCAATTGCAAATTGTTTCAGGTGCTGCCGGCTGCCCGGGGCGCGGCATAGAATGGCGCCATCCCCTGCAGGAAACAGCCATGAAAAAGATTCTCCTGATCGACGACGACGCCGAGTTGCGCCAGCTGCTCGCCACCTACCTGGGCCGGCACGGCTTCGATACGCTGCTGCTGCCCGACACCCGCCAGCTCGATGCCTACCTCGAACGCTACCGGCCGCACCTGCTGATCCTCGACCTGATGATGCCCGGCGAAGACGGGCTGGCCGCCTGCCGCCGCCTGCGCGCGCGCGGCGAAACGCTGCCGGTGATCATGCTCACGGCGCGCGACGAAACGGTCGACCGGGTGCTCGGCCTCGAAATGGGCGCCGACGATTACGTCGGCAAGCCTTTCGACCCGCGCGAACTGGTCGCCCGCATCGAGGCCGTGCTGCGCCGCAGCGCCTTGCCGCCGGCCTCCCCCGATCCGGCCGGCGGCGTGGTCGCTTTCGGCGCGTGGTCGTTCGACCGCGGCACCCGCCAGCTGCTGCGCGGCGGCGAGGCCGTGACGCTGACCAGCGGCGAATTCGCCCTGCTCAATGCGCTGGTCGCCAACGCCAACCGGCCAATGAGGCGCGAGCGTCTGCTCGAACTGACGCGCGGCGACGAGAGCGAATCGTTCGACCGCGCGATCGACGTGCAGATGCACCGCCTGCGCCGCCTGATCGAGGCCGACCCGGCGCACCCGCGCTATCTGCAGACGGTGTGGGGCGTCGGCTACGTTTTCGTTCCGGACAGCGCCGATGCCGGCGGGCGGGCAGCGACATGAGGTGGCTTCCGGCTTCGCTGACGGCGCGCACCGTCCTCCTGATCGTTGCCGCGATTGTCGTCGCCGAGGTGATGACTTTCGAGCTGATCGGCCATTTCCGGCGCAGCTCGCACATGATGCAGACGGCGCAGCTGCTGGTCGGCCAGGTTCGCCTGCTGCAGACCGTGCTGCCGGCGCTCGGCAGCGATGCGCGCGACCGCCTGTTCGCCACCGATAGCCGCCTGCCCGACTTGCAGTTGCGTCCCGACGGCCCCGGCGTGCCGCCGCACGCGCCGCAGTTCGGTTTCGGCCGGCGTCTGGCAGGACAGCTTGGCGAGCAGCTCGGTTCTCCGGCCGTTTTGCGCCACGCCGGGCCGGGCAGCCGCAGCGGGCTGTGGGTCGGCTTTACGGCCGGTGGTGAACGCTGGTGGCTGATCCTGCCGCCGCCGCGTTTCGAGCCGCAGGCCCTGCCGCCCGAGCTGTGGGGCGGGCTGGCGCTGACGCTGGCCGTCCTGCTGCTGATCGTCTGGTTCTTCGTGCGCGGCATTGTCGGCCCGCTGGCGCGCCTCGGCGAGGCGGTGACGGCGACCGGCGACGGCACGGCGCGCAGCGTACGGCCCGAGGG